>JAEMRK010000023.1 GCA_016463375.1 Parachlamydiales bacterium
ATCTTGAATTTACAAATCCGCCATTAGCTATTTATCAAAATTTGTCCAATATTTATAAAATTGAAAATGGACCAGTATCATTACCTGTGATTTTGAAAAATAAAGAGAGTAACTCAGAAAATTTGGTCAGTACAGTAATTAATGGTGAAATTGCATTAGCTTTTGGAAAGAATATTTATCTTCTTAAACAAGATGATTATCCGATAACCGTGTATGCAGACAACAACCCTTTAAGATGTATTATAACTTGTCTTACCAGCCTATTTTTTGAAGTTTTCACAAGTTCGCAAAGCTTTAAAAAGTGCGATAATTGTAATGAGGTCTACGATGAATCAAGAATTGATCGTGTTTTAGAAGGTCATAACAATGTCATCAAATGCTTAGTCTCAATTAATAAACAATTAGTTTCTGGCGATGTTAATGGTACAGTCATCGTTTGGAAAAATGGTGAAAAATATAAAACGCTTGATAACTCCAGTACCATTGAGTCTTTTACAGTATTTAATAATCAATTAGTGCTTGGGTTAGGAGATAAATCCATTGCTGTATGGAACGATCAATGGGAATGTAAAAAATTTAACGGTCATACTGATTATGCCACGGACTTTACTGTTTTTAAAGGGTTTTTACATTCATGCTCATTCGATGGTGAAGTTCGAATGTGGGATGAAAATGGTCAATCTCAATTGATAATGAAAACTCCTTTTGGTGGTAAAAGTTTAAAAGTAATTGATGGTCAGTTAAAGGTCTTGCTGTTCAGTCATTCAGTAATAAATTGTTATGATAATTCTCAAT
Source organism: Parachlamydiales bacterium (assembly GCA_016463375.1). Classification (GTDB taxonomy): domain Bacteria; phylum Chlamydiota; class Chlamydiia; order Chlamydiales; family JAEMRK01; genus JAEMRK01. The sequence goes on from JAEMRK010000023.1 coordinate 796, forward strand.
GCATTCCTAAACGACCCGAATTTGACTATTGTTTTCAAAACCATGAGCTTCTTTTCGAAAATTGCAAATTTTCTGAAGATACAACTAGTTTTACAACAATTGGTGATAAAGTAGTCTGCGGACTATCTTCTGGATGCATAACTATTTACAATAAAGATGGGTCAAAATCTCGATCTCTAAATAATCACAATTCTGATCAACCTATAAAAAATATTTCCATAGCGGGTAATAAGATTATAACAGTAGATGCAAATAAAAATGTTCAGATTTGGAGTTTTGCATATTAGCATTTATTTAATTAATTGCCCTGAAATGGTCCTAAAAGCTAATTTAAGACTATTCGTTTTAATTTGAGGTCTTATGAAATTATTAATGCTACTTGGTATTTTTGTTATGGGTGCTTTATCTATGTCTTTTATCAGTGAGCAATCACGCAATGATTTAGTTCAAAATGCAATCAATGCTCAAAAAAGTGCATATGCTCCTTATTCTAACTATAATGTTGGAGCCGCACTACTGACTAAATCTGGAAAGATTTACTTCGGATGTAATGTAGAAAATGCAGCATACCCACTTTGTTGTTGCGCAGAGCGTACTGCCATTGCTAATGCAGTTTGTGCTGGCGAAAGAGATTTTGTTGCCATAGCTGTTGTCACTAAAAATGCTGGAGCTCCTTGTGGTGGCTGCCGCCAGGTGCTTAATGAATTTAATTCTGAGATGCTTATCATTATGGCAGACGAAAAAGGTGAAATTTCTCATGAAGAGACTTTGGATAAATTATTACCGTTATCTTTTGGCCCATCAAGTCTTAAATAACAGTTAGTATTGAATATTTTATAACTGTCCGTTAGTCTGCCGATGACTAACATAGTGTCATCGGCGGACAGTTTTTGATTTCATTCTTAAAGCGTCTCTACTTCTTTTGTTATTTAAACAGGCCATGGCGCCTTAAAAATGAACTATTTGATCGCCAGTATGCCTATCCTAATCTTAAGCTTCTCATCAAGCTTAAATCAAATGAGTGGCTAACTGCAACAAAGCAAGCTCAACTTATAAAACATCAAGGGTCGATAAAGCATCTCGCAAATCGGTTTATCAATCTACTAAGCTTTAATCGTCTCAAATTTCGTACACAGATGGCAATTTACTTTAGCATGGCACTTTTGTGCCATGATGGAGAAAATCCATTAGATCCGATAGATTTACTCGAACGCATTAAGATGAAGCAGCGGACCTTTAAAAAGCTTAATGCCAAAATCAATTCAATACAGGGCTGTGAGCAAAATTTTGATGGTTTAATTGATAGCTATACAAGAAGAAGTCTTGTCCAATACCGCATTTTGAAAGAAGTCATCTATTGGACTGATTTTAAAGGTAAGAACTTATTAGCTAAAAAAGCTCAAGAGGTGATTGCGTCAGGATCTTTCCCTAAAAAAGTTGGAGGAAGAACAAGTGGTGCATATTTCATACTCAATAAATTAAGAGACTATCTTTTTATCTTTAAGCCTTTTGACGAAGAAATTTTTGGACCCAATAATACCACAGTTCGCTCATCTCTTGGCTGTAGATTGATGCGCAAAGGTGTATTATCTGGAGAGTCTTGTCATCGAGAAGTTGCAGCTTATATTGTCGATCATTATTTAGGATTAAACATAGTTCCCAAAACCGTATACGCCAAATTGTCTCATATCATTTTTCATGATAATGCAGAGGGTAATCGTTTAGTTAATCGTCGTTTGAAATTGAAACGGGGATCACTTCAGCAATATATTCCCAATACAAGGCATTTAAAACCGGCAAATCACATTCAAGAGCTACAGCTTTTGAGTCCAATATCTCAAGAAAAGCTCTTTGTTTTGGATATCATCATTGGCAGTGTTGATCGTCACTACGAAAATATTTTAACTGATGGTCAAGATGTTGTTGCAATAGACAATGGTTTAAGTTTTGTCGATCGGCACGAACAATACTTTTGGATCTGGTACCATCATTTTGATCATGCAAAATCACCCCTGAGCGCTAGTATGCAAGCGTGTATTTTGGATTTAGATGTCGAAAAACTAATTCTTTGCTTAAAAAAATCATGCCATTTAGATGAGCGCTGTTACCAACGTTTAAAAGAGCGTGTTGCTCTTTTGGTTGCTGGTGTTAAAAAGCAGTTAGCTCCGACACAAATTCGTCATTTATTGACTGATGATTATTTAAAAATGGTTTTAGATTTAAACAATCAATTACAGACAAAAGCAGAGCAGGCTGTCGACCTTTATTTACAACGCAGTAAAAATACCCGTTATTTAACAATGGTTCATCGTGCAATTCCAACTGAAGTCTGTTAAACAAAACATCTTACTCCTTTTAGCAATGGATGAAAAATGTGCTTTAAGAGGTGTTTCAGATGGTTCATTAACTAAAACATCTTCTTTATTCACTTTTTTTTACAAAAAAAATGTGAATAAAATCATCGATTTAACTTTCTTTGGTTTTTTAGCACCGATTCAGCATCCTATTGACAAGTCATCATTAAAAAAGATCTTTGAAAGAAAAAAAGATATCACGCAGCGCGTGATTGAAAAATTAACGAAGCGAAAAGATATCAATCCCTCTGTCCTTACTGAAATCAAAAGACAGTTTAAACATTATGAAAGAGTCGTCACCGTCCAACTGCGTTTAATTAATAATATGGAAAAAGCAGTTAAAGGGGTGGCTCAAGATCTGTGGATACAAAAAACAGATCTTGCTATGAACAATCATAGACCATTTAAGCCGGATAATGGTTGCTCAGGAGCTTATTTTTTATCTGATGATTTGAAAGGTGATGAGCATTTTTTAGATCGGCATATCAATAAAAAATCTATCATGGGTGTTTTTAAACCCTACGATGAAGAGATAGGGGCTCCCAATAACCCTCGTCATGGAAGTTTCCAAGGTGAACTTGGTGCAAGATCAAATTCACTTGGTATTAGAGTTGGTGAAAATGTTCATCGCGAAGTTGCTGCCTACTATTTGGATCAAAAACTTGGCTTTAATCTTGTTCCCAAAACTCAGTATGCAGAGTTTTCAAATCGCCATTTTTATTCAAAGCAAGAGTGGATACATCAAGATAGTGTAAAAGTTAAAAAAGGATCATATCAAGAATTTAAAAAAGGATACTGCATAGCAGATGCCCCTTTTTATCTTGAGGTTAAACAACTCGCACCCAAAAGACTTCAGCAGCTTTTCTTATTTGATACGTTAATTAATAATACAGATCGGCATGGAGCTAACCTTCTTATCGATCATGAGAAAATAGCTGCCATTGATAACGGCCGCTCTTTTGGTGATCGTCATTCTCCACCACGGATGTTCTACAAAGACTTTTTTCAACAAATGCAAATTCCTTTTGATGATGATGTGCAAAAAGCAATTCAATCAATGGATTTGGGCATTATTCAAAACAAACTCAAAAAGCGCTTTAATATTGAACATAAGGCTTTGCAAAGGTTGCAAGAAAGGCATGCTTTAATAAAGTCAGCATTTAAAAGGGGACTAAAACCTTTTGAATTAGCAATCGTTTTGCAATCTGGATGGTTTAAAAGCTTAAGCCATTCAAAAGGAACTCTTGAAGACAAAGCCCATAAAATCATTTCATTGGCATTGGCAACGACAAAAAACTATCTTCAGACAACAAAGCGCTCTCGTCATTCACAGCTAATTCCTAGTAAACGCTATTTAGTATCCAATAAAAAACTGAGTGGCACATTTTGCAGGCAGTTAAAAAATTCAGCATGTGATGGCTATATATATGGCGTTGGATCTGGCATTATTTTTTATTGTTTACAGGCTTTTGAGGGCGATACATTACCTAAAAAAATGATATCGGTTGATCAAGATCCTTATCAAGTTTTAGTTGCTTTAACACTTAAGTATGGTATGAAAACAGCTGCTAATTGGGAGGAATTTTTAGAGCTTTTAGGTAACACAAAAAAATGGAAACTGCAAGAATTGATAGTCTTTAAACAAATCACTGATCCGCTTTTAAAACGTGCTTTAAAAAAAGATGGTTTTAAAAAGCGAACTCCTTTTTTTGAATCAGCAATTTCACAAAAGAAAGGGGAGTCATTAATTAGTATTTGGAACTTACTGCGTTTAAATTTTAAGAAATTACAGCAATTAGCCTTGAATGACTTATGGGATATACATTGGGGTCATGTATTAGATCCAAAACATTTAACTGACTTAACAAATCAGCCGGTATTTTCAAATAGTCGATCAATTATATATTTATCGAATATGGTTGACTACACTATAAAAAGCCTTATGGAAAGCTATCAGCCATTCAATGATAGCGAAACATATTTCATCCATGCTTTAAACAACACGATACTTTGGCCACTAAAAAACTTACTCCAAATATCTTTTATTGAAACATCTTATCAACGCGATTTCTGGTTGCATTTTCATTCATCATTACCAGAATTTAATGTTCCTGATTTCTTTCCTGTATTTGCCAGAAAAAACTAAAAAATTAATTTTTTCAAAATGGGCACACGGTTTAATTTCAGGCTTTATATTTTGTATGTCAATTGTGCCTCATATGTCCCAAGACCATAGATTTTAACAAGTTAATAAAGATATCACAACATGATGAAAGATTTGACTGTGTAACCTTATACGATTTTCCTATCGTTACAACTACAAATCATTCTGCTTCGATAGATGTAAAAATTTTAGGAGAAAAACGAGCTGCCAATGCTTTAAAAAAGAAGCAAAATCAGAAGAGTAATTTAAAATTGAAATAACGTTAAATAACAAAGGCCATAATAAATGAAGCATTTATTATGGCCGTTAGATGTTGACTCAAAAATGATCTAAGCGATCTTTTCGCGAGTTCCTCTTTTAACGATCGGTTCTTTATTTTTAGTGATCGTCTCTTCTTCGACTGTCACTTCAATAATGTCGTCGCTTGAAGGTACTTCAAACATGAGTTCGCGTAAGCTATCTTCTAATATCATTCTTAAAGCTCTGGCGCCGGTGCCTGCATCCATAGCTTTTTTAGCTACAGCTCTTAAGGCATCTGTTGTGAAATTTAATTTAACATTCTCTTCTGCAAAGAGGTGCATAAATTGTTTCACGACGGCATTTTTAGGTTCAGAAAGGATGCAAACGAGATCATCAGTTGTCAATTCATTGCAATTAGCAATGCTATTAAAACGACCAATGAATTCAGGGATCATTCCAAAATGCACGAGATCTTCTGGTTCTACTTTAGAGAGTAAGAAGTTTTTATTGAGAAGGTCGTAGTTTTGGTTTTCACCACTGGCAAAACCCATTGTGCTTTTCCCGAGGCGTTTAGCTACAATTTTATCCAAATGCACAAAAGCGCCACCAACGATGAACAAGATATTTTCTGTGTTCACTTTGATATACTCTTGGTTAGGGTGCTTGCGACCACCTTTTGGTGGAACGTTTGCAATTGTTCCTTCAACTATTTTCAATAGAGCTTGTTGAACACCTTCGCCAGAAACGTCACGTGTGATTGATACATTGGCAGATGTTTTACCTATCTTGTCGATTTCGTCGACGTAGATGATACCTTGCTCTGCACGTTCGATATCGTAGTCTGCAGCTTGGACAAGTCTTAAGATGATGTTTTCGACGTCTTCACCGACATAGCCAGCTTCTGTCAAAGTTGTCGCATCAGCAATGGTAAAGGGGACATCTAATATACGAGCTAGCGTTTTAGCAATCAAAGTTTTGCCAGAACCTGTGGGGCCTAGTAGTAATACGTTTGATTTACCCACTTCAACTTCGTTGTCTTTTTTTAAAGAGCGCACGCGTTTGTAGTGGTTATACACTGCAACTGATACAGTTTTTTTAGCTTTTTCTTGACCAATGACATATTCATCAAGTTTTTCTTTGATTTCGCGCGGCTTGAGCATTTTAAACTCATGCGTCACATTTTTTTTCTCGATAATACTCATACATAGATGTATGCATTTATCGCAGATAAAAACATCCGGACCGGCGATTAATTTTTCGACGGCGTCTTCTGTGCGTCCACAAAAAGAACAGTTAGTTTCTTCTTTAGGTGAAAAATTTTTCTTACTCAAGCGCTTTACCTAAGTTTTGTGTCGTAAATAAATGAAGCTAAATTAAAGATTTATGTATTACTTACTAATGCGACTTGAAGTCACAATTTGGTCAATAATTCCGTAGGCAATTGCTTCTTCAGGACTCATATAGAAGTCTCTTTCTGAATCTTCAAGGATCTTCTCGATTGACTTACCTGTGCAATCAGCTAGTATTTTCGCATTTTTCTGCTTTAAAATCAGAATTTCTTCTGCTTGGCGTGAAATATCTTCTGAAGAACCGGTTACGCCACCAGATGGTTGGTGTATCATAATACGGCTGTTAGGTAGAGAAAAGCGTTTGCCTTTAGTGCCTGCCGCTAAAAGAAGCACAGCCATAGAAGCTGCTTGACCTATACAATATGTGCTAATATCGCATCCTAGGAAGAGCATTGTGTCGAAAATAGCCAATCCAGCATTGATGTAACCACCAGGTGAATTAATAAAAACAGTAATTTCTTTTTTAGGATCTTCGGTTTTTAGGAAAAGAAACTGTGCAATTACACTATTGGCCATGTGGTTATCGATTTCACTACCAATTAAGATAATGCGATCTTTTAAGAGGCGGGAGTAGATATCCATGGAGCGCTCTCCACGGCCGGTATCCTCGATGACATAAGGAACAAGAGACATGTTTTTTCCTACTAGCTAATTTTCTGTGAAAAGCTTTTGTTTATAGCTGGAGAAATTCCTCCGCGTCAAGTAATTTAACCGCGGAAGAAGTCTTTCAGTCTACTACGCAATTTTCGCATGATCAACAACGTAGTCTTTCACTTTGTCAATCAAAGTTTTGGAATAAACTGCTGCCGATAATTCTTGAGGAATATCAGGTCTTGCTTTGATTAACTCAGGGAGTTGTTCAGCTGGTATGTTTAGCATACGTGCAAGTTGAGAATACAATTCTTGATTCGTCACTGATATTTTATATTTATTTGCAATTTTGCGACATAGGTAGAAAAGGTGAAGAGTTTGACGACTTTCTGTTTCAGCTTCTTGTTTCAAATCTTCAGCGCTTTTTTCTTCTTGTTGTTTAGCTTTATTAGTTTCTTGTTTCTTCTGAAAACGAAACTTTGTTTCGTTTTCTAAAAGAGTTTTAGGAAGATCAAAAGCGTAATTATCGATCAAGTGTGTTTCTACAAGTTCGCGTAATTCTTGACGACGAGCAACATTATTTTCGCGATCAATTTTTCCACGGATTTGAGTCATTAGATCTTCAACATCCTTGGCGCCAATTTTTTCAGCAAAAGCTTGGTCAACTTCTGGAAGAACGGGATTTTCGATTGTATTAATTGTTACACGGTATTTTCCAGGCACAAAAGAAGACCTTGTTGCTTCATCGCTTGTATCTGTTAAAAAGCTTTCGCCTTCAGAAATATCACCGACATTTTTTCCAACAATCAGACTTTTAAGCCATGGTTGTAGGTTCTCATTAATAGCGATACGTTCATTTGTAACTAATGGTGCTGGTTCTTGGTCATCTTTTAATGACACAATATCAACGCGCACATGATCATTTTCTTGAGCTGGGCGATCTTCAACAATAGTCCATTCAGCATGATAAAAACGAATTTGATCTAAAACTTCATTCATTTCTTTATCAGAGATTTCTTTAGTTTCAGGAGATTTCAATTCAATAGCTGCACAATCAACATCAGGTATTGATGGCTCGGCTTCATAAGAAATAACTAAAGAGGCTGCTTCATCGGGAGTAGTTATTGTAACAACATCAGCTTTAATGCCATCTCTATCAAGAGGGTAGATTTTGACTAATTTTAAAGCGTCTTGAAATCCCATTTCCAAAACCATTTGGCGCCATTCACGATCGACATTGCCAGCATAGTTTTTTAAAATGAGAGCTTCTGGGGCATGGCCTTTTCTAAAGCCTGGCAAAGAAACTTCTTTACTCACAGCTTTAATAGCTTTTTTATGGGCAGATTTAACAGTTTTAGGAGCGACTTGGATTTCGAGCTTAACGCGACATCCGCTTTCGCGTGTTACCTGTACACTGTTAGTTTCTGATTGAAATTGTTGTACATCAGGGGTTTCTTGGCTCAAAGCGGGCTCCTGGTGAAAATCTTTAAGGGGAGGTTTAGGACAGAAAAGCGGGTGATGAGGCTTGAACTCACGACCCTCACGTTGGCAACGTGATGCTCTACCACTGAGCTACACCCGCAGACATCCTAAGAATCACATACAGCGTTCGCTGTTAACTGTGAAAACGAAAAAGGTAAAGATTTAGTGATTTTTAAGCAAGCTTTTCCACAGCTTTTTTTATAATTATTTTACCCCGATGATAAACATGTTTAAATTTTTTGATTGCTTAAGACGGGAAAAACAAGTAAAAATACTTAAATGTTTAGCAAGGGCGAATTTTGATTTTGTCTTCGGGCAAATTCATCGCGAACTCTTCACATTACTGACACCGGTTGCTACATACTAGTTAAGAGCTAGAGGGATGCATGTTAAATTTTCGCAAACTGAAACAGGACTTTTCTTCCGCGATTCTCAAAGAGGGACGCGATTTATACGATCAGGGGATGGTTCTCTCTGCTAAAATCCTTAGTCTCGACACTCAAAAAATTCGTTTGAATAGTCGAATCCAAGGCAATTTTAAAAATGTCTACGAAAGTGAAATTGAAATAGATCGCTTCGAATCTGAAGCAATCGACTCTAAATGCGATTGCACAGATACATATGATTGTCAGCATCTAGCAGCAATTTTATTTTATTTAGAAAAGCATCTAGATGAGATTATAGTCGCTTATTCTTCGATGGCAGAGGCTCAAATTGCCACTAGCGTCGATCTCGACGATGAAGAGAAGAAAAAGCTGCAAAAAACATTTAAAGAAGCTGCTTGTAAAGAAACTCTTCGAAAAAACGAAAAAGTTCAAAGAGAGTTATTACAAGAATATTTACAATCATCTCAATTACTCAGCTCATCACCTTTCTTTCTTCCTAAAGAAGAATTGACAGAAGACAGAGCAGAACTCGCGCTTTTATTTTTACCACCATCTGGAAATTCTGAACAAAAACAGTGGTACGAAGTGCAATTGGCTTTGCGGTTGCCTTATCGATCCAAACCGTTGTATATCGCTGAAATCAAAGAATTTTTAGAAAGCGTGCGCTACAACGAGCCTGTATATTTAGGGGGCAAGCGTTACTTTTTTACGTTTCATTCATTTGATGAAGAAAGTGCAGAAATATTGACGATGATTATCGACCACGCCAGATTCCCAGAATCTGATGGTGATAAATTACAGCGCATCGGTTTATTAAATGCTGAAGCATTTGGAACATTATTGGCAAAGGCTTACGAATTTGCAGTGGCTAAACACAGTAATTCAAGTTATGGGCCTGATGAAAAGTTTGCATTACCATGTCTTTACAATAGTTCTTTAGAAAATCCTTTGTGTTTTTCGGCACGCCTTGCACATTTAAGATTTGAACTCGAATATTTTGAGACACCAGAGCCTAAAGTTTTGATGAAACCAACGATCGTCGTTGACCAAATGATCGTTGCTCCAGAAGATGGGGCCCTCTTCGAGTGTTCAAAACCTGGTTTCATTTACAAAAACGTTTACCATCGTTTTCCTGATCATATTAAAAGAATGCACTTAAGGCATTTGCAATCGATTCGTAATATGACGATTCCAAAACCTTTGTTTGGCACCTTTGTAGAAAATTCTTTGCCGGAACTTCTACGTTTTGCTGAAGTTGATAATAGAGAGTTATTAGAACATTTTGTGACTTTGCCGTTTGTTGGCCAAGTCACTGCAAAATGTGATATTCAATACTTGGATGGTGAGCTTGAAGCTGCTCTATATTTTATTTATGATGATATCGAAATACCAGCTGCTTCAAATGCTTTAACTTTCAAACACATCGATCTATTTGTCACTGAACATGGTGTGCTAGCAAGGGATTTAGCTGAAGAGCGTGAGATGATTCAAACTCTGTTCCACGACTTTATCTATGATTCAAAACAAGGCGTCTTTGTCGCTAAGACAGAGAAGAAAATTGTTGAATTCATGACAGAAGTTGTTCCTAAGAATAAAAATCGCGTTAAATTTCACACGCCAGAAAATCTTCAAGATCAGTTCATTTACGATCAGTCTGAATTTACATTGCATTTCCAAGAAACAGAAAGAATGGATATGTACGCCGTCGATTTACAAGTCGATGGGCACTTAAAAGGTGTGAAAACAGATCATCTTTGGGATTGTATAACATCTAAAAAAACATTTTTGCAGTTAGAGGGATCAAAAGCTAGATCGCGTAGCTCTGACTCCAACTCTTTATGTGCAAAAAATCACAAGATACTTGTTGTTAACTTAGAAAAATTAGCCCCTATCGTCCAGTTTCTAGACGAAATTGGTATTAAGAAACTTGATACCTATAGAGAAGAGCGCCCTCTTTGGAGTTTAGCTAGTGTATCTGATGATTTCTTAAAAGGTTTGCCGATTAAGATCACGATGAGCAAAAAGCTCAAAGAGATTCAAAATCAAATGTTGGGTATTAAACCCATAGATGCAACACCAATCCCGACACAAGTGACCGCCTCTCTTCGTAATTACCAAGTAGAAGGCGTTAATTGGCTTGAACGTTTAAGAATTATGCATTTGAACGGTGTATTAGCTGATGACATGGGTCTTGGTAAAACGCTACAAGCCATCGTTGCTGTTACGCAGTTTAAAAAAGAACATCCAGGAAGTATTTCTTTAGTCGTATGCCCAACGTCGTTACTTTATAACTGGAAAGAAGAGTTCAGCAAGTTTAATGATAATTTAAAAGTTTTAGTCATTGATGGAATTCCGACTCAACGTAAGAAATTACTCGATGACATGCCACAATATGACATCATTGTCACTTCTTATACGTTATTGCAAAAAGACATTGAGACTTATAAAAAAGTGGCCTTTGCTTATGCCATATTGGACGAGGCTCAACACATTAAAAATCGCGGCACACGCAATGCTAAGTCTGCAAAATTGATTCAAGCTAAACATCGTTTGATTTTAACTGGTACTCCTATCGAGAACTCACTTGATGAACTCTGGAGTTTATTTGATTTCTTGATGCCAGGATTACTAAGCTCTTATGACCGTTTTGTAGAAAAATACATCCGCAATTCTGGTTATGGTATTAGCGATCATCTTGATAATTTACGTAAAAAGGTCGCTCCTTTTATTTTACGTCGCATGAAGAGCGACGTGCTAAGCGATTTGCCACCAGTCACTGAAATTGTATATTACTGTCATCTATCTGATGTGCAAAAAGAGCTTTATCGCTCTTATGCAGCATCAGCTCGTGAAGAACTCTCTAAATTAGTTAAAAAAGAGGGTTTTGACAAAGTACAGATCCACGTTTTGGCAACATTGACTCGTTTGAAGCAAATTTGTTGTCATCCAGCTATCTTTGCAAAAGAAAAACCAGAAGAGCTTGATTCGTCTAAATATGAGATGTTATTAGAATTGATTCAGGCTTTGATCGAAGGTAAGCATAAAACCGTGATCTTTAGTCAGTACACGCGTATGCTAAATATTATGCGTGACGATTTAGAAGCGCGTGGTATCCGTTTTGCTTATTTAGATGGTTCCAGCAAAAATCGCTTAGAAATTGTTAAGCATTTCAACGAAGACGAATCGATCCCAATCTTTTTAGTTTCGTTAAAAGCGGGTGGTGCCGGTTTAAATATAACTGGAGCTGATACTGTCATACATTATGACATGTGGTGGAATCCAGCTGTTGAAAACCAAGCCACAGACCGTGTGCACCGTATGGGACAAAAACGCTCAGTCTCTTCTTACAAGTTAATTACGCTTGGAACGATTGAGGAAAAGATCCTGATGTTGCAAAATCGTAAGAAAGGACTTGTGAAGAAAGTCGTAAGCTGCGATGACGAAGCTATGTCTAAGCTCACTTGGGAAGAAGTCTTAGAGCTTTTACAAACTTAGAGTATTTACTAACGAATGAGGCCTCGACCAAAATTATGTCAAACAAATCTAAAGGCAATCCACAGGCACTGAAGCCACTTTGGCAAAAACTGCGTCAGGAAGCATTTGGTAAATTTCATAAGCTGGTGGGTGTCTTTTCTAATGATATTGGCATCGATTTAGGTACAGCTAATACTTTAGTATTTGTTCGTGGTAAAGGTATTGTCCTAACAGAGCCATCTGTCGTTGCTGTCGATTCAACAACCAATGAAGTGTTAGCTGTTGGTCACAAAGCTAAGGCAATGTTGGGTAAAACACCTCAAAAGATTCATGCTGTTCGTCCAATGAAAGACGGCGTTATTGCCGACTTCGAAATTGCAGAAGGCATGTTAAAAGCTTTGATCAAACGGGTAACTCCAGCTAAAAGCTTATTTCGTCCAAAAATTCTCATTGCTGTTCCATCTGGTATTACTGGTGTTGAAAAAAGAGCTGTGGAAGATTCAGCTCTACACGCAGGTGCTCAAGAAGTTATCTTGATTGAAGAACCAATGGCTGCGGCCATCGGTGTCGATCTGCCCGTTCATGAACCAGCAGCTAACATGATTGTCGATATTGGTGGTGGTACCACTGAGATCGCTATCATTTCACTCGGTGGTATCGTTGAATCACGCTCTTTAAGAATAGCTGGTGATGAGTTTGATGATTGCATCATCAATTACATGCGCCGTACGTATAATTTAATGATCGGACCTCGTACTGCAGAGGAAATTAAGATTGCTATTGGTTCAGCTTACCAATTAGGTGATAATGAACTCGAGATGGAAGTTCGCGGACGCGATCAAGTGGCAGGTCTTCCTGTAACTAAACGTATCAACTCTGTAGAAATACGCGAGTGTCTAGCAGAACCAATCCAACAAATTATCGAAAACGTCAAATTGACATTGGAAAAATGTCCTCCTGAACTTGCGGCTGATTTAGTTGAGCGCGGGATGGTATTAGCTGGTGGTGGCGCTTTGATGAAAGGCTTGGATAAAGCTTTAACCAAAGAGACAGGTTTACCAGTAATTGTTGCACCCAATCCATTGTTGGCTGTGTGTTTAGGTACTGGTAAAGCTTTAGAATATCTAGATAAATTTAAGCGTCGAAAATCTCAGCTTTAAGCGTGGTTTAAAAACGCCTGAGTTCTTGGATCTCTAGGAGACAGCAGCAACATCTCTGATCGATTTTTTTCAATGACCTCTCCTTTTTCCATATAAAGAAGTTCATCGGCAAGTCCATTTAAAAACTTTATCGAATGCGATACGATAATGAGTGTATGATCTCTTGCTACGAATTCACTCAGTAGTGAGCGTACATCTGTTGTACATTGAGGATCAAGTCCACCAGTGGGTTCATCCAACAGTAAAATATCTGGCTTCATAGCAAGCGATCTAAGCAGCGCAATAAATTGCTGTTCTCCACGAGATAAAGTATCTGGATGCTGGTCTGCAATACTATCTAATCCGACATGGTCTAACAATTTTTGAGCTGTGGTCATCGCTTCATCACGAGTTTGTTTTAAAACATTCATTGGAGCGATAGCAATATTTGACAGAACACTTAAATGAGGAAAAAGGTGCAGGTGTTGGAATACCATACCTACTTTTTTTCTTAATTCTTTGACACGTTTTTGACGAGCTGGTTCTGGAAGGTTGGGTAGCAGCTCAATTCCTGTATAAGCAACTTTACCACCATCAAATGGCTCTAATCCACCCATGCAGCGCATGAGAGTGGTTTTACCGCACCCTGATTTACCAATAATACCTAGTACAGACCTTGCGGCTACAGAAAATGAAATGCCATTGAGCACCATTTTTTTTCGACCTGCCTTTTTAAGCGATTCGACGCGAATCATGATCTGACCTCATTTAAAATGACGGGTGCTTCTTTAACTTTAGCAAGCGGTTTTTGATGCTGAGTATTAAAGCTATTTTCTAAATATCGAGCATATCTTGAAAGCGGAAGACTCATAGCCATGTAAAATCCACAGGTAATAACACCAAGTGCAAAGAATTCTTGGCAGGCATTGGATAATTCTCTGTAAGCTGTGGCTAATTCCCAAACGGATATGGCAAACGCGACTGATGTATCTTTAAATAATGAGACAAAGTCGTTGGTCATGGGAGGTAGTGCTGTTCGAAAGGCTTGTGGTAATATGATATGACAAAAAGCTTGAAAGCGATTCATACCCAATGAAAAAGCAGCTTCCCACTGACCTTTAGGAATAGCTTCAAATGCAGCGCGATAAATCTGCGATTCGTAAGCTGCATAATTAAGGCCAAGGCCTATCAAAGCTGTTAACCAGCCCGATAACTTAATACCAAAGGTTGGTAGTCCAAAATATAAAAATAAAAGTTGAACAACAATCGGCGTACCTCGAAAAAACTCGATGTAAGCAGCGCAAAAAATACGTGACCATTTAGGGCCATGTGTTTGTAATACCGATATGGGTATACCGACAACTATGGCTAAAATCATGCTGCCAAAAGCGATTAAAATTGTAACACCTGCAGCTTTGGTTAACCTTTGAAGAGCCTCTGGCCAATTAAATCCGACACTTGTCATTGAGTAAGTCGGCACCTCATCGCTGAGTTCTTGTTGCAAAGGTGTCCAAAGACCCCATTTACTTAATATTTTTTTTAATGTGCCATTCTCTGTGAGTTTAATAAGCGCATTATCAACTTCTTCTTTTAGTTCTGGTAATTCTTTTGGGATACCAATGATGTAAGCGCCACGGTAAAAAGGCTTACCGACGCATTTAATCAGAGGATGATTTTCTGTTAGGGTTTTAGCTATCGGCAGATCGGCTAAAACCGCATCGATGCGTCCTGCCAATAAATCATCATATGGAGTCATTGGGTCAGAATACTCATGTACTGGTATGTTTTCTTGAATCAGATAACGAGACGCCGCACTGTTAGCCAGTGCTCCTACAATTTTGTTTTGACAGTCATTAAGTTCTGTAATGCTGTGATCTTTTTTGTGGACACTGAGCTGAAACTGAAAGAAATAGTAGGGGCGGCTAAACAAAATGTGTTTAGCACGATCAGATGTGGCTTCTAAACCATTTAAAATCACGTCGAATTCAGCTCGGTTAAGAGCTGGAAGAAGGCTTTCCCATTGAGTTGAGATAAGTTCTGCATTTTTACCGAGCTCTTTGGCCAAAGCGTCCGCAATTTCTGCTTCAAAACCAATGTATTGGTTTGGATGCATAGGATCGACCGAAACGTAAGGGGCTCCACCACTTGGATCTGCTCCCCATCTTAAAAAATTTTGGCCGTAGTTAGATGTCGGGTAAAAAAAAGAAGCGAGAAATAGTAATATAATAAAGTATTTCAAATCACTTTTCAAACAGTTGTACTCCTATTTTCCTTATAAGGAGAAACTTGTGACATATAATCGCTTTTTGTTTATGCTTTTAAAACTTAATTAACTTCCCTTCAGTGATTACTGGGAAAGTTGCAGGACTTAGAGCTAACACCAAACTAATAGGGAATTAGCAAAGTAATATTCAACAAAAAATTCAATTGAAACAACTTTTAGGAGAAATATGGCTAAAGAACAGACCTTGTCTATTGTTAAACCCGATGCGGTGGGAAATAATAACATAGGATCCATTATTAGTTATTTAGAAAAATCAGGTTTGCAAGTTGTTGCAATGAAAATGCTGCATTTGTCTAAAGAACAAGCCGGTGAGTTTTATGCTATTCACAAAGAAAGACCGTTTTATGGCGATTTAGTTAAGTTCATGACATCAGGTCCTGTTCTTGTCATGGCACTAGAGGGCGAAAATGCAGTGGCACAAAACCGCAAAGTTATGGGTGCTACTAATCCAGAGCAAGCTGAAGTTGGCACAATCCGTCGCGATTTTGCTAAAACGTTAGATGAAAATGCAGTTCATGGATCAGATAGTCTTGATAACGCTAAAATCGAAATCAATTTCTTCTTTAAGCCAAACGAAATCTGTGCAAGAACACGTTAATGCTTTTGTTTTTAGATAACTTCGACTCTTTTACCTATAACTTAGTTCATAGTTTTGAGAGTTTGGGGCAAGAAGTTGAAGTTATAAAGAATAAAGAACTAACTGTTAATCAATGCCTTGAAAAAAAACCACAAGGCATTGTAATTGGTCCAGGGCCGGGTAATCCCTCTGGTGCTGGCATTTCTAAAGAGCTCATTTTAGCAGCAGCTCAATCAATCCCAGTTTTGGGAGTTTGCCTTGGACATCAAGCTTTAGCAGAGTGTTTTTCAGGCCAAACCATCAAAGCGCCATGCCCTATGCATGGCAAATCATCACAAATCTATCACTGTCATCAAGGTCTTTTTAAAAACGTCCCACAAGGCTTTATCGCAACTCGTTACCACTCTTTAATGGTTGATCCAGATTCGTTGCCATCATGCCTTACAATTACTGCACGCACGCACGATAATGTAATCATGGCACTTCAACACAAACATTATGAATTGCATAGCGTTCAGTTTCATCCAGAATCTGTGCTCACAGAGCATGGTGCCATTATTTTTAACAATTTTTTAAGTCTTATTTAAACTAACTAATAGTCCTTTAGGTTTTCAAAAAAATAGTGTATTTATTCTGATGTGCAATCAATAAAAGATGAAGCATTATGGCAAATATAACTAGGGTAAATAGTACTGAAAATTTACATACGGATCAGGGTTTTGCATTCCAAGTCAAGTTTACGAAACTAAATATTGTCGATGTTGTTATTCGAGTTTACAACGAAAAAAAATTGCCAGAACCAGTTGTAATTACAAATCGTTCTGTTTTAAAAACATCGACGCTAAGTACATATAACCAACGAGCAACCCGCTCATCCCTTTTTCTCAAATTTAATAATGAAAACAATGAATCATTTAGCGTACCGGTTCCTTATGCCATAGTAAAAAAAATCATGCCCTTAGGACCAAGACAGCTGATACATACGATTAATAAATCGTCATCATTTCGAAGCTCTACGGGAGCAATTGGCGCGATTCACGAAGTAGAATCTAAAAATTTAATTGATGTTATCGATCGTTACTTTGATAACGAAGATATATCCAAAGCTTTTGTAAGCGCAGTCAGACACGATGAGATCTCTAAATACTTTGAAGAAAATATCTTAGACTTCGAAACTTATTATTTTTTTAAAACACCATGGCTCGAAGACGATAATTCAAAAACATATATAGGAATTGTTGAATCAGATTTTAAGCGTTTAAAGGAAAACGAACAGTCTTTTGAGCCCCGAATGGCTACTAAAAAAGTGATGACCTCGTTAGATGACGATAGTCAACTTATCAAATTTTTTAAGGAAATACAAATTGAAAGAGATTTACTACCAACGTATTTACATAAATCCGTCATTGTAGAATCTGTCTTAAAAGAAGATAAGTTCATTCAAGTCACCAAATTCGATTTAGATTTTTTTCCTACGACGATGCATGACTATTCATCATCCAATTATAAAAAATTACACCACACATATCCATTTATTAAAGAATGGACATCTCAACAAAGAGACAATTTTCGTTTTAAATGTGTGAAGAGTTTATTTATAAGAATGGCTGAAATTCATAATAGGGATTATATCCATAATTTGATAAGACCTGAAAATATTCGGATTAAAATTGATTCAATAAGTCAGGAAGTTAAGATAAAAATTACGGGTTATAGTAATAGTTGCATCATTGGTGATCAGGATATAAGCAAAGTCTTACACAATGACCATTACACAGCACCAGAGCTTTTTGAAATTGCTAAGTTAGATTCGGTTGAAGAACAAAAAATGGTATTTAAGGAGATAAAATATGCAACGGATACATGGTCTTTAATTATAACTGCTTTAGAATTTTATTCAGGTATTAGTACTCTACCCACTATTTTTGATAAGGCACGTAATGACTCCGAAGATTTAATGACTAATTTCCCAAGACAAAGTCTATCAAATAGTGACGAAATTGAAGGGGATAAAGTAGAGAAATTTTTGTTTCAGCATCTAAAAACTAAACCGCTGGAAAGAGGTAAAGATAGTGAATACGTCATTTTTTTTGCAAACGTTGCAGATGAAATGCTAAAACCAAAATCTGATAACGAACACACTGATTATTATTCTGCTAGACGGCCTTCATTTTTAAAACAACTTCAAGGTCTTGCTCATTTGTGGCGAAACACTAAAGATTCTAAACCTTGAAATCATGGCCTAAGTATGTACGACGAGCTTCTTCATTGTTGACAAGATCATTCATACTGCCAGACAGCATGACTCGACCATCTCTGACAAGATAACTGCGATCGACAATTGAAAAGATCTCTCTTGCGTTGTGGTCGGTAATTAAAACACTAATGCCTTTTTTACAGAGATGACTAATCATCTCTTTCACATCATGAACTGCAATTGGATCGATGTTGGCAAAAGGTTCATCGAGTAACAAAAAAGTGGGATTAGTGACAAGTGCACGAGTAATCTCTAATCGTCTTCTTTCTCCACCAGATAATTGGGATGCCTTTTTCTTAGCTAAACTCGTCATATTGAGCTCATTTAAAAGCTCTTCAAGACGCTGTTGACGCTCAGCTTTTTTTAATGGCAGTGTTTGGAGTATGCATAATATATTATCTTCAACACTTAAAGATCTAAAGACGGAGGGTTCTTGTGCTAGATAGCCCATACCCATCAACGCTCTTTCATGCATAGCCAGTTTTGTGATGTCTTGGTCTTTAAATAAAACTTGTCCGCTATCAGCTTTAATCAAACCAATTGTCATGTAAAAAGCCGTGGTCTTTCCGGCCCCGTTGGGTCCCAAAAGACCAACGACTTCTCCTGGCATCACATCAAACGATAGACCATTGACAACTTGTCTTCCGTTATAGTTTTTGCAAAGGTCTTTAACAACCAATATAGGGCTATTTACTGACATACCATCCTCAAAAATGAAACTGGTTTTTAAATTGGGCAAGCTCTTCATCTTGGAAAAGCATGCGTACATTACCTTCACCGCGAACAACTTCTCTGTGTGTTTTGCTATCTTGACTGATGTAGATTGTCTTTGCGGATAAATAGCGTTCGTTAAGTTTGTCGTAGAGCATCACGCGCTTACCAGGTTTTGCATTCAGAGTGATTTCGTCTGAATTTAAAAAATAATCAACACGGTCAGCCAAAGCATATCTTTGTACTGGTTTAGATGTCGTCACATCTAAAGATTGAGTATTGATGAGTTGAACATTACCCATTAATTGGATTAAAGAAGGCAAATATTGCCCATTTTGTAATGTGTAATGGATGATAGCTTCATCAGATCTAATCTCACCTAGAAAATCGGTTAAAACAACTTGCTCATTATCTGGACTTGTTAAAAAGGCTGTTAGTTTCTGATGATCGAGTAAGAGTTGTCTTCGACATGTCAATTGAGTTTGATCGTTCTCATTTCTTGGATAGCAAACGGTTGTAAAACCGGTTGCTAAAAGAGTGGACAACTCATTTTTTTTAGAGTGTCTTGCTAAAGTGAGCTGCTCGTCGTTATAGAAATGTCCAAAGGTGCCGTGATCGAGCTCCACTTGTTTCATCATACGTAATTGACCTGTTAATTCATGCCATACAAGTTTTTGACAAGAAAAGATCAACGGTTGTTGCAAACCCTCGTATGATGCAATTTTTCCGTTAGGTTGTAAAAACGTTAAAATTTGCTGCTGCGTTAAAATAGCGATTTCTTGAGCAAATATTTCATCTTTATCTAAATAACGAATCGTTGCTGGATTGTTGTCGGATAGCAAGGTGATCGTTTCTGGTCTTTGGTATGTTGCGTGGTCAGCTGTAGCTCTAAAAACTTGATTGTAATTAAGGTAAGCTTTTTGTTCGGTGTAGAGTTTTTCAACCGATTGGCTCACTTGCTTAGCAGAAGTCGTTGAGTTAAAAATCACTTCAATCTGCGGACTTTGTAACTCAAATTTCATGAGTCTTCCTTTTTTATCGCGATGAGAATCGCGATAAGTCACAAGAGGATAGTTACCAAAAAATGAGGCCGACTGTTGTTGTGGTAATAGGTGGGCTGTTTCGCAAACAAAATGAGCGCCGTCTTTGAGTTTAAAAGAGACATTGTTTTTAAGTTCAATTTCTTTCACTTCACGACTGTGATTAAAAGGATCAGTGCTTATAACACTTGCAATATCGGCCTCGATCTTACCCATGGGGTGATCCAGTACAATATTGCCCTCAAGATTTAAACAGTTACCTTGGTAGTTGGCATTGTCAGATTGCATCGTGATGGCTTGCGCCATGATTAGTGTTAATAAGCCAAAGATCATCTTGTTTCATCCAAATGTGCATGAGGAGGTTCTGGGAGGGTCGTATCAAAAAATGTGGCTTTCAGTTTTTGTAAATGGAAAGAAACATCTTTTCCATGCAGATCAAATTGTGCCTCTTTGGCAAAACCCTTCATCAAAAGCTCTGATGAAACTGTAGAGGTGAGTAAAATATGACTCGGTGATCGGAAACGAGAAATCGGTGTGTTATTAGCCCAGAATAAGTGAGAGGTATAATCATAAGTGGCTTCATCGGCTTCAAAATAGCGGATGATTTGAAACGGTTTATCATCTATCGATGGTTCGATCCATGATTTATCTTCATTTACATTAGCATGCCTAACCAGATATTTACCGTTAGGCTGTAAAACAGCCTCTTGACCACCATCGAGTTCGTAAATAAATTCTTCTTGCATCCAACAGCGAACTTTTTGCATTTTTTCTAAAGCTGTGGACTGGTCTTTGTCAGAAGCGAAAAATAGCTCTGCCGTAGGGCACAACATTAAAATGTGTTTGCGTTTGAGACCTTCGCTAAAATAAATATCTTTGCGTACACAGTAGCGTTGCTGAGTTGTTTGCCCTTTAGGCTGATTGTTAATCTGCGTATTGAGATCTTGATAGGCCTTATGATCTGCCTTGGTTTCTGTGAATAACAGAAGAACCAAGGTAGTCATTGCGGCGATCATGCCAATAACGGCAAAAAGGGCAAAACGTTTCACTAAAAGCTTTTCTCCAATACAGGCACGTTATTAACGACGGCATATAATTCGCAAAGTATTTTTAGAAGACTTGGTAAGTCGGCAAAATCCATGACCGACGCAGAGTCACTTAAAGCATCTTTAGGGGAGGGATGAGACTCTAAAAAGAGGCAATTAGCACCCGCTGCAACAGCACATTTAGCTAGTAAAGCAATATGTTGTCTTTGTCCACCAGATGATGTACCAAGACCGCCTGGTAGCTGTACGGAATGAGTGGCATCAAAGCAAACGGGATAGCCAAACTTTTGCATTTCTGGAATAGCTCTCATATCACTGACAAGATTGTTGTAACCAAAAGTTACACCGCGATCTGTCAAAATAATCTTTTCATTACCAGATTGAACAGCTTTGTCAACTATGCTTCCCATATTCCATGGCGCCATAAATTGACCCTTCTTAATATTAATGACAGCACCAGTTTGTGCAGCCGCGACAACTAAGTCAGTTTGTCTGCATAAGAAAGCTGGTATCTGTAAAACGTCGCAAACTTGAGCTGCACTGCGTGCATCTTCTGGAGAGTGAACGTCTGTTAATACAGGAATATCAAACTGTTCTTTCACTTTTTGTAAAATCCGCAGACCCTCTTCAATTCCAGGACCTCTAAACGTATCGATCGAAGATCGATTCGCTTTGTCATAGCTGGATTTGTAGATGAAGTTAACAGGGAACTGGCTCATCAATTTTTTTAAGTGTTCGGCTGCATACATAGCACTATCTTCACTTTCAATGACACATGGGCCAGAAATGAAACATAGTGGCTCGCTAACACCGATCAAAAAATCTTTAACAGGAACTTTTTTAGACATAACATCCTCTTTATCAAGTTCATTCTAACACATCAAAGCCATTTTATACATGCAAAAGCACTCATCAATTGGTAATACTAACTCTGAATTAGTGTTAATGAAATCTTTTAATAATTGGTCGATTTCAAATGTGCACTTGTAAGTACTTATTTGATTAATCAGATCATGAAGAGGTTTAAGGACAAAGAGTCGATTTTGAAAACGCGGATGGGGTACTTGTAAATTTTTTTCTTCAATTATTCGATTTCCAAAAAAAAGAATATCAATATCAATGGTCCTTGGACCATTGATCATTTTTTTTTGTTTACCCAATTTTTGTTCAATTGATTGTGTAAAATGAAGTAACTCTAATGGTTCAAGTAACGTATCAAATGCAATAACTGCATTGATGTAATGACCTTGAGGTGGACCACCAACAGGTGATGTTAAATAATATCTTGAAATTTGCAGGTGTGCAATTTTTGAGTGATTTAATAATGACTCAATGACAGAATCAATTGTGTTTATGATCGCACCTTGATTGCCGCCGATACCCAAATAGATTTTTTCTGCGTTTGAAAAGTTCATCGGATAAAGAATATATGGCCCGATCATTAATTCCAACTTCCCATCATTAATCCTATCATGTATAGTGTTGTGAACGATTTTGGACTGATAGCTCAGCAGGATAGAGCACCCGCCTTCTAAGCGGGTGGTCGCTGGTTCGAGTC
Source organism: Parachlamydiales bacterium (assembly GCA_016463375.1). Taxonomy (GTDB): domain Bacteria; phylum Chlamydiota; class Chlamydiia; order Chlamydiales; family JAEMRK01; genus JAEMRK01. Next base: position 23,448 of record JAEMRK010000023.1, read on the forward strand.
CAGCTCAGTCCATTTATTTAAATGTTCAACCAGTTGCAAGGATGCATGCAAGATATTTTAAATGTATTTAGATTGCGTCGTCGAAGACGTTTTGATGCGTCTACTAGGCGCCTTGCAGAATTGGTTTTAGAGACTTCGCCGTTTGTCAAAATCGATACGTTTATTGCCCCATTTCAGACTCCTGCATTTCTAGAGCAAGAGCTTCCTGAAAAACGCAAACAAGTCAGTGTGGCACTATTCTCTCATATTCAAAAAGCTGAAACACCCTGTTTTTTATTACCCGGTCTTTTACAACTAATTAAACAGTTTTCTTTTTATCATTTTAGCCATTTTGAACAATGGCTTAACTTAGAAAGCGGTTTAACAGAGCAGCAAGAGATGGAGATCCGCGCTAAGATTATGGGTAAATTCATGCCGCGCGATGATTATCAAATCTATTTTCCTATCGGTTGTAATCGTTATTATTGGGGCGCTCATTTTGTTACAGCTCACCCCAATCCCGATTTAGATACCTTTGTTGCTTCATTTTGGGGATTTGCTGATGCTTTTGCTGCTAAAGTGTCTAAAGGATTACATATCTGGAATGTTCCTGCAGCTTTTTCACAAGTGCAGCCGTTAGCTAATTTATTAGAAGATATCTTGGGTAAAGGTTTTGTACCGACAGTTGCTCAGTCTCGGCCTCATTTAGAATTGGTAGCAGAAGATGTTGTCGAAGAGTTAGCAAAAGGTGATGAAGAATCCATTTCTGGTTTAACGCATGTCGAACAAGTTTTAGAAAAAGAACAAAATCGCTTTAAAATTGACAATACACGTTACGCTTTCACCTCGAAAAGTTTGTCTAAATCTTATTTAGGATCTGTCAGTCTGCGAGATTTTGGTAATGATACTGAAATGAGTTTTTCAAAATCGATTCAGATTATAAGCGTCATTGATCATCATAAAATTGCTTTAAAAACAACAGAGGCACCACTTATACAAGTTGCTGATGTGCAATCTTGTAATGTTCTTTTAGCTGAAATGGCATTTCAGCTAAATGATCGCATCCGCTCATATAAACAAGCGGGTCAACCATACTTTGTAGATAGTAAACGCGAGATGGGAGAGTACATATCCTTTTTACTAGCCATTTGCGATGATACAGATTTTTTAAGTAAGGTCACTTCTAGAGATGTCGACTGTGTAAAGAATTTACTGAACCGTCTGCAATCACTATTAAATGATAATTCAGCTGTTGCATTAACTTTTGATGATATTAAACGCGATGAGGCATTTGTTAATAATGCAAAGAAACGCTTACTTGAATCAGATGATTTTATTGCCATCATGGAAAAAATCTATAAAGCTAAGGGTTTTGATCTCGAACAACAGATGAATGAAGCAGTTGATGGAAATGGTGCTTTACTCTTTAGTGATACTAAAACTCAAAACGGTGTCTGCAAAGTAGGTCAAATTAAGCTTTTCAGCTGGAATAGACCATCATTTAAGCTTAAAACCGAGCAATTACTAAGAATGTGGCAAGAGCGCGCGATTCGCGATGCCAGAGAGCATCCACAGCATTCGTTATATTTACAGATGATAAGCACTGTTAAAACAATTAAGGATCAAGAGCTTACGGGTAATGATGCATTTTGGCTATGGTCACCCGAAGGGACAAAACATAGTAATGCCCTGCAATTCTTCTTAAAGAAGTTTATTCAAGCTATTGATTTTAAAGAGATAGATTTAAAGATACTTTTAATAAATGGTGCAGAGTGCCCCATTTATGAAATTCCTACAGAAGTCGTCGTTGAGTCTAATGACATTCAACCTATGGTTATTTTAACCTTCAAAGCTGGTTCATTAAATTCGAGAAAAGCAAAAGTGACACCATTTTTACCTTGGAAATAACCAAACTGCATTTAAAGCTGATTATGGCTTAAAATACCGTAGGGTCACTCCTTGCTAGTCTTTCTCACTAAGATTAATGAGGAGTCTTCATTCCATCTTCGAGAATTTCTAAGTTAACACGGATGCCATTACGGCTAGCTACCGACATTAACAAAGTGCGAATCGCATTGATGGTCTTACCTTTTTTACCGATAATTTTACCGATATCGCTTTTCTCTACAGAAAGCTCGATAATTAACGTATGCGTTCCACCAATTTCGCTGATCTGAACTTGATCAGGATGGTCTACTAAGTTTTTTACAATATATGCTACAAAGTCTTTCATTTTTCAAACCCTTTACTGGTTCTTATAAATCACTGTCAATTACAATCTAAGATTTACATATTTCATGTTACAATAATAAGA
>JAEMRK010000122.1 GCA_016463375.1 Parachlamydiales bacterium
AGATAATATTATTTGTAAATAACCTTACTTCTAAAAAATCTTGCTGTACTGTTTACTACTGATATACGTCTTAGAATTGATTAAATTAGATTAGTTATTCTTTTATAGACAATCGTACTAATTGCGCATGAAAATATAGTAAAATTTATTATAAATATTCAGTTTTTAAATTTTTCTTTAACTTAAACAAATTTTTCGCATAATGTCTTTTCCCATTTAAGGAGAGATCATGCGCATACCGTCGTTAACTCATAATCCATTTATTGTTAAAGCTACAAGAATTAACGATAGATATATACCACATTTAAAACAGAAGGTTTTGAGAGTAGCTGGAATTATTTTTAGTATCGGACTTATGGTCGGATCGGCCTACAAGTCAGTTGGTTTGATGGCTAATACGCCTTTGGTAGCCTTATCAGTTGTTACCATCGGATACGGTTTAGGATTGTTAGCTTTGGGTTTAACTATCGTAACAACTTCGTCTTATAGCTGCTTCAATCCATGACTTTTAAAATCACCCTTCTTCCTTAAAGGGCTCTGGCGTTTCTGTTTTCCAAAGCTTTCCTCGTATGGTTGTACGATATTGATCTGATGTGATGTATTCAGCTCTTGTAACGTAGTTACCATCTTCTTGCTTTTCGTAAACTTCAACACCTTCAAATTCTGCTGGGCTTTGACGAAACTCCCAAGCAACGATGCGGTCATCAGAGAATCCCTGACCGCGAATTTTTCCTAATATATCATTTTCAAGACGTACGCCAAACTTATCTGAATTGTTAGGCATAAAATGGTACTCATTAACCATTTTTTCCGAAACACCGGATAATTCGATCTCCTGCAATCCAATAATTTTGCCTTCATCTGTGGAGCGGATCGTCCATCGCATGTAGAATTTTAATTCTTCTGGCGTTGTGCTAAAAACAATAGCCCCTTGACCCAACCAGATTCCAGGAGAAAAAAGAAAATGCTTTTGGCTCATCAGAACATAAACCTTCTGCTATAAATGCTTTGTAAAATACCTAAGGCTCCCATCGTTGCAAGCACCGAAGATCCGCCGTAGGTGACAAGTATTAAAGGCACTCCAGTGATGGGTAAAAAACCACACATCATGCCGATATTAATAATTATATGCATTGCTAAGTAAACGGTAATACCAGCTGATAGCATTCGTCCGAAATGATCTTTAGCAACTGCAGTGACTTGAAAACTAAAGTAAATCAAAGAATAAAAAAGTACCATCATTAATAAAAGACCTAAAAAACCAAATTCTTCACCAAACGCTGGAAATACTGAATCTGTGTAAGCTGCAGGAAGCCATCCCCTACCCGTAAATTCACTTTGTCTAAATCCACTACCTGTGAGTCCGCCGCAAGCAATAGCTGTAAGAGCAGCTTTTTGGTGGTGAGTTGCTGGATTGAGACGCTCATACTGGTATTCTTTCATAACAGTCGTTGCATATGGCCTCATTTTTTCATGGGAGATAATTCCCATAAAAAATAACAAGACGACAGCAAGCAATGCTATTCCAGCAATTGTCATTAAACGAACGATACCACGGTGCACATTTCCAAAATAAAACATGACAAGCGTTATTGGAAACAATACTAATGATGTTCCAAG
>JAEMRK010000123.1 GCA_016463375.1 Parachlamydiales bacterium
ATCTAAAAATGGTATAGATAAAAATTCAGTAATTGTTTTTGTAATGCTCATAACACTTCCCAACACGCCACGAATAGGTGACATAACCTGACCACCAATTTCAGGGAAAGTTTTTAGAGTTTCAAATGATTTATTATAAGGGCATTTGTTAGCTTTTTGTGCCACGTAGATACCACATTGAGGACGAAGAAGTCCTGTAACACCTGCCGCTGATAATCCCAAAGCATTAACTAGTAAATTAAGAGCTTCACGACCAGCATTTTTTGCTTCATTTTTTTGCAGTGCACAAGCACTAGCTGCTAGATGGTCTAAAGTTTTGCAAAGACTGTCGATACATGATTGGACTGTCATCATGGATGCTAAATATATTGATGAAATGCGTGCGGTTACTTGCTCATTGAAATTTTGAGCGTATTTGTTTCCTATTCGAATTTTGTAAATACTGTTATGAGTGCCCGGCTCTGAATCAGCAGCATAAGTTTTATTAAACTGTTGGTAATTGGCAAAGCGCATTTGATTTGAAATGTAAGTATTGAAATTAGACATAATCCTCCTCACGGTAAGGTGATAAATATGTCCCAGTGGATGTTTTTGTCAAAGCGAAAACCGCTCAAATGTTTATAGGAATATCGAGATGGGCTGTATTGATAGTTTGTTGGATTTCTTGGAATGCCTTTGGAAGGGTGTCTGAGGCAATTTGGCTTATTTTCGATAGGATATTAAGTTTTAAATTTTCGCAATAAGTTACATTGTACAGACTATTTTTAAACGTATGAGTTATGGGCATTTGGTCCACCATTTTAATAAAACTGGTTTTAAAATGCTCGATATTGAAAATATTGTCTGTGTCTGAAGCCCAATTCAATTTTAGATCAAGAAGCTTATCGCATAAATTTTTCTGAAGAAGAGTCGGAATATTTTTGTGAAAAAATTGAACTGCAACCCCATAAAGATTTAAAACATGATTAACTGGATGGTCGCAAACTTCTTGTCGACCCCATTTAGATCTCACAACTTTTTGAGACGTCCATATTCCCATATGAGTAGCTCTGTCCAATTTATCTAAATAGACGACCAAGTCACCAGCTACAGGCGGATATGAAGGATAAAAATCATGGTTTTTTAAAAATGCAACAGGCGACATTTTCATCCAGTCTGGCCAGGCCTCTTCGCATTTTGTGCTGAAAATGTATGATTTTAAATAATAAACGTTAAGTTTGTAAAATGCATAATCGAAACAGGTTGGAATTTTTTCTTTATTTTTGTATTCGTCAAAGGGCATCTCAGCCATATCGAAATCGCTTTTATCTAAGTTGAATGACGAGATATTGTGTATATCAAAAACAGTGTCATAGATTTCGGTTTCCCACCTTTCCACAACGCAGCGTATTTTTTTTAGTAGTTCATCATTCGATAATTCAGGTTGAAGTTGAGTTATCTCTTTGTCTAAAATATTTTTTAGTAGATTAATTGAATTATTTACTTCATTTAGTTCGATATTTTTTTTAAAAAATAAATCTTGAAAGTACTCAGGTAATTTATAAATAAATTCTCGACTCGATAATTCATTTTCAATTGTAAAATCAGGATCTAATATTT
>JAEMRK010000024.1:0-20513 GCA_016463375.1 Parachlamydiales bacterium
GGAAACACACCTCTTGTTCGTCTTAACACAATTACAAAAAATTCCCATTTGCTTTAATTGTGCCCGGAGGACTTTTTTTGCATATATACTTTTGCAAATTTTATAAATTATATTTTATCGTTATTTATAAATTAGCTTTGAGTGTGCTGTAGATTGTTTTTTACTCGTTGAAAAATATTTTCCTGTTTAATAGTTTGAAATATGTTCTAGAGGCGTTTCGTCGAAGAAGGAATTTAATAATTACTGAAATATTTAAAATTTAGAAAAAAAGTTAAGGAATAAAATGAGTGTATATAGCGTTTGTAACTCAAATAGCCGTTCAATTCTTGCAGCAAAACGGTTTGAAAAAAATGACACTGTTGTTAAAAAATTGGCATCTAAGATTGCATCTAAAATTTCATCAAAACTTGAATCTTTAAATTTATACAAAATGCGTAAAGAAGCTAAGAAATTTAGAGAATTTAAAGAAATTCGAACTAAATATGCTAATTTAGAAAAAGAAGAATTAAATAGTAATTCTATAAAAAATCGGCTAAATGAATTGAAAATGCTTCGTGGCGCTATTAGTGTTAATGAATGGTCGAGTTTATATTCGTCTTCAGAAAAAATTCGTTCTAAATATAAACTCTTGCAAGAAGAAAATTTAAGTAAGTTATAATTTTTCTTTATGCGCTGTATCAAATGCAGCGCTTTTCCTTAACAGAAATTTTCACAGACAAGCTTTCTAAATTTTGTTAAATTAGGTTTTTGAGTTCTCTTTCCTGAGAATCATTTTTTAATTCATTCCTTATCACAAAATCAAATTCGAGATTACCTATGTCTAACATTTCTGAAAGAAATCCTTTTTTGTCACCTTACACCTCTAGCAAATCATATTATTCATTTGGCAATAAACAAATTAGTAAAACAAAGGTCAACGGCATGATGTGTGGAGTTTTAATTATTGCAGCTCTAGCATCAGCTATATTGGTCGATCAAACTGGTAAATCAATTCAGCGATCTGATTTAGTTTGCGCTCAAAAAAATAATATAAGTCTTCAATGTGCAACAATTAATGCGGATGAGTCTTGCCCGTCATTAATCAAATCTTGTGAAGATGAAAATATTCGTTCATTAAAATTAGCCATTACTTCAGGAGTATCGATTTTTTTAACTGTAATGTATATTTTTGCGAGCTTGATAATGAAAGTTCGTTTGGATAATTCTAACAATGATTTCAACTCTGCGAATTCAAATATTTAGATAAATAAGCCCAGAAATTTAAATTTCTGGGCTTATTCATTTTCTATGAAATAATTCAAATCTACTAAGGGAAAATTTATTTGTTACCTGTCACTGATAGTGTAAGCACTTAAAATCGTTTAGATAATTTCAAGTTGTGTTACAAGTTGAATCTAAATGAAGATGTTGGTTTCACTGTTAAGATTTCATATTATAACTTTATGGCTTTGAGAAACCCAACTCTTGTAAATTTTGATCAAACTCCAAGTCGATAAAATTTAAGAAATTTTTGTGTATTGTCATTGGGTTTAATGAGTGCCACTTTAAAGAATGTTTGGATTAGATAACGCTGAATTTTAGTATATTGTTTTTAGCTATGTGCTAAAAGTGATAATTTTGATTAACTCTTAAAAATTACGAGTAATATGAGTTCTTCGCTTCGTCGTTCTGTGACTGCAATACCAGTTACAGCTTCAACTTTGTCTCCAATTCCTCCTCCGCCTTTAAAAACTTCAGATACAATTCAACAAAAAAACTGCTGTCAATTAATCACAAGTCGATTATCGGGGCGCAGTATTGCTGCATGGAGCTTTATATTTACTGGCTCAACACTAGTTGTTGTATCGGTTGTATTTGGTAAATTTTTTGATCGGACGAAAAAAGAACATTCGAAAAATTGTGATAATGCCTTCATGAATGATTGTTTGGCATATCATGATGTTAATGGACACTGTAAGCAATTAACAGGCCGTTGCATTGAATTAAAAGATGCAATGTTTAGCTATGAAGTTTTAGCGGTTATTTTATTAGTATTAGGTTTGGTAATGATCGTCATTGGGGCAAATATATATAATATTGATGATGAACCACAGGTTTTACATCAATCTCGTTACAGAGTTTAATTTTTTCACACGACATAATTAAAATCATAATCTCAACTTGGGTTTTACAATGAGTTCATCAATATCTAGTCCAATCAATCAAAGTTATTTTTCTTATACACCATTTAATATGAAATATAGTGATTTTGAAAAAAGAAAAATTAAGCAAGGGTGTGCCGTTGGATTATCCTCTGCAGTAATATTGGCTGCTGGATTAATACTAAACATTTTGACGCATACTAATACTATTGTGATCAATTCTTTAAATGACACTCAAACTTGCCAAAGTAAGCCTTTACCCTTTTCACAAATTGCAGATAATACAAGTGTAGCCCTTGGTGGCAATGAGGGCCTTATTGAGTGTTCAGGTGTTAATCGAAAATACGCTTTCATTGAAGTCGGTTCAGCAATTTTGATGGGTCTTGGTTTTTTAGGAATTATATTTAGCATTGCAACATGTTGTAAAAAAAATAGAGAATACGATTATTACAGATCAATCTCTGATGTATAAAAGGAACGATAATGTACTCAGTTGCTCAAACTTTAAGAGTTGTTCCATTGGAACAAAATAATGAAACCAGATCCCTCAGAGGTTTTTTTAACAGCAGGTTCATGTGTAAGAGTATATCTTATGGTTCAACAGCCTTAGGATGCCTAGCTGGTGGAATAACATGTGGTTTATCTGCTTATCATACCTACATTAATTTGGATCCTGCAGAAACTTGCGATTCACCACAAGTTCGCTGTTTTTTAAATCACTGTTCAGTTCTAGAAGATTCAGGAATGCGTGGGTCATGCCAAGGACAAAATCTTGTAGCTCAATTGACTGCTGCAAGTGCACTTCTTGTAGCAATAAGTAGCATTGTGGCAGTAAAAGGAATTCAAGGCTGTCTAAACCGAAATGCTCCTAATAACGTTTCAGATGGTAATGTATAATTATTTCAGCTCTTCGATTTTATTAAGGGCTGGAAATTTTTAATCACTATAAGTCAAAAGTAGCTGAAAAGTATTTCTAAGTGGTGATAGGTTAATCTGCCAAAAACAATAAATTTTATAGAGAGTTTAGAATGCCAGCAGAATTAGTACCACTTGCAGCATCGTCTTACGGTTCGTATCATTCAATCAATAATGAACCTGTTATTGACAATCGCGGAAAAAAGTGCCTGAGTATGGGTGTCTCAGGGGTATGTCTTATGGTTGCAGGTTTTGCGTTTTTATTTTTTTCTCCCATTGATGATAAACCATTAGATCAAACAAAAACATGCAATGGTTTAACGACTAGAAATATTACAGAGTTAGATGGCAACAACGCTAATCATTTCATTAAAGGGTCATGCAGTGAAAGATATCATTTAATGGCAACCGTATTTGGAAGTATGGCGGTAATTTTTATAGGGGGCTTAATACTCATCAAAGCTGTAACAACCTATTTACCAGGCAATCTTCCCGATCAACCAAGAAACACTTACAATACAAACGTGTAATCTGCAAGTTCCATTTAGTTAGTTAAATTGCGATTGGATTGATATAACAGCTTTGACTTTGGGTCAAAGCTGTTGAAAAGTATAACTTATGACTTAACAGGTGGTACTTTTTTAGAACTCTCAGGTTTTTTTTCAGAGAACCGGCATTTATCCAATGTATCTGTAAAATTGTCAACGTTTGGATTAAAATTTTCTGGTTTTTTTAATGCTGCAACGCGTGAATAAACCGGATTTTCTTTTTTATTTTGAGCGTTATGACTGTTTTTAACACTAATATCTGGTGTTAATTGATTTCCAATTGGTTTAGCCATATAAAAACTCCTTGTTTAGTTTGATTTACAAATACCAATTTGAAGATTTATTTCAAATAGATATTATTTGAGATGCTCTTTATTACAACTTGACCTTTTGTAATTGAGATGCAAAAATTGATTCATGATTTCTATTGCAGCAATATTATTAATGGCCGGAGAAGGCAGGCGTTTTGGTGATAATTTACCAAAACAATTCCACCGTTTGGGGGGAAAGAAAATCTATCTCCATACATTAGAATGTTTTTTACAGTTGGATCATTGGAATGAGATTATACTCGTTGTTCCAGAAAGGTTTGAAAAAGAAACTATTAAGGATGTAGCGGGATACCCTCAAAAAATTACAGTCATAACCGGTGGTAGAACAAGACAAGAATCATCTTATAAAGCACTATTAGCATCTCATAGCCAATATGTTGTGATACACGATGGTGTTCGTCCATTTGTTTCAAAGCAAATATTAGAAGATAATTGTCATGCTGTTATTAAGCACAAAGCTGTTGATACCTGCATTCCATCCCATGATACAATCGTTCAGGTAGACAACTCTAATATACAACAAATACCTGAACGCAAAAAATTTTGGAGAGGGCAAACCCCTCAAAGTTTTTTGCGTTCACTCATCATAGAGGCCCATCAATCCTTTGCCGATAGCTCAGTCACCGATGACTGTTCGCTCGTATTATTAAAAAATCATCCTGTTCATGTCGTGATCGGTGATGAGTCCAATATAAAAATTACATCAGAACTCGATTTGTTTATTGCAGATCAACTTTTACGATTAAAAACTAAAGATCTGACTTTTGATAATCGTTCTTTAAATGATAGTAAATATGTAGTTATTGGGGGATCTAAGGGTATTGGTCGAGCCATTTGTGAAGAATTAGAATTGCAAGGAGCAAAATGTTTATCATTATCACGTCATTCGACACCGTATAGTGTTGATGTAGGGCAATGGGAAAATGTTAAAGATGTCCTATCTCAAATTGCAAATGAGTGGGGAGCGATCGATGGCTTAATTAATTGTGCAGGTCTTTTGCATATCAAATCTCTCAAAGAGTTGGATATTAATGAAATTCAAAACTTAATAAATACTAACTTGAATGGTGTGATGTACGCTTGTAAATTCGCAAATATGCGACCTGGTGGCCATATCGTTAATATTGCATCATCGAGTTATACACGCGGTCGAAAAAACTATGCTGTTTATTCTTCTGCTAAAGCAGGCGTTGTGAATTTTACTCAAGGTTTTGCAGAAGAGCATCCTGAATTAAATATTAATGTCATAGTGCCTTCGCGTACCGACACGTCTATGAGGGCCGCTCATTTCCCTGATGATCAAAAAGATGAGTTACTACAACCAAAAAATGTTGCTAAAACAGTCATCAATTTATTAAAGCATGAGAGATTGAGCGGGCAAATTATCAACGTGAGAAAAGATTATGACTAAATGTTATGGCATACAAGGTGATGCTGAACTGCATCACATCGATCACGTTGGGTTAATATGCCATATCATGGATGCACCTATCTTATTTACAGATGAAGATAACTTTAAGTTAGCTCAAAAATATTATCCCCAATTTAAAAAAGAGATAGTCGAATGGCGAGATCTAGCGCCAGATCGACTCGTTCATCGTGGGGATGTAATTTTTTACACCAATTTTTTTGGTCGAGAAAGCTCAATGCCCAAGCTAAGAGAGTTAAGGCATAATCTTGGTAAAACCATTAGGTCTGTTTGTTGTCCTCATGGTAATTCAGATAAAGGGCATTCTTCTGTTTTTATGGAGCACTTTGAACAAGAAGATATAGTCCTTGTCTATGGCCAACGGATGATTAACTTTTTATATGAAAAAAATGTGCGCTCGCCGACGCTGATAACTGTTGGAAATTATCGATTAAGCTATTACTTAAAAGAACGCGTTTTTTTTGATGAATTAGCTAAAATAGAAATACTTAGCCATTTTTCGAATCCTTTTAAGCCTTTGGTTCTGTACGCACCTACTTGGGAGGACTGGGAAAATGGCACATCTTTTTTTGCAGCAACTGAACAACTTATTGCTCAGTTGCCAAAACAGTACAATCTAGTTGTTAAATGCCATCCAAGACTTTTGCAAACATCCCTTACAAAAGTGTGGCAACTCCAAGATATTATTTCTAAAAGAGAAGATGTTGTGATTTTGACAGATTATCCTCATGTTTACCCACTTTTGGCATTGGCAGATTTTTATATTGGGGATATGTCTTCAATCGGCTATGACTTCTTGTATTTTGATAGGCCGCTTTTTTTCCTAAACCATAAGGGATGGGACTTTAAGGCTAATAACGGTTTGAAATTATTTAAAGCAGGAGTTGTCATTGAGCCTGCAGATTTTGAACGAATTTTCGACCAAATAAATATTGAGATCAGCAAGCCCGATGCTTATCGAGGTGCCAGACAAACACTTTATCAAGAAACTTTTGGTCCACCCATTGATTTAAACACTCTTAAACAGCGCATCCAAAATGCTTATGAAGTCGATTGCTTTTCTAAAATTTAGTATTCCCGAAAATTGCTACTACACTTTGCAATTTCAAATGGCTTTTGAGCGTCTTGGATTAAAAACTACTGTCTATGAGTTAAGTGAAGGACGACAAAGAGATGTTTTAACAGCTTTATTTAATGATCGGCCCGACTGTTTGTTTGGTGTTGCCATTGCTGGCAAAGACCCCATTCTTTTAACAGATGGCTTTCGCACTGATGATCAGATAATGAAAGAGCTACCGCTATTATGTGATCATTTACAAGTGCCTTATATTTCCTATCAATTAGATCCCCCTGTTAATTTTAAGCATTATTGTCATAGTGATTACCTAGTTTATGGTCATTTTGACCGATTAATTTGTAAAACACTGCGAGATAGTGTTCTGAAAAAAGTGACATGTATTCCCTATGCTGTAGATTACCATTTATTAGATTTGCCACCACTCGATAAAAAGTACCCAATAGTATTCATGGGTAGTTTTTACGACATAGAGCTTGTCGAGAAATTGTGGAAACAACGTTATAGTAAAAAACTTATTCAACAGATGTTGGACATTGTCCAACATCTGCAAAATGATCCCTATCTGCATTTAATGCAGGCAATGAACGATCTATGGGATTTGGAAGAAAAAAATGCTGCTGAGGTCTACTGCCAAATTGAACTTTATTTAAGATCGATAGAAAGGTGGGAGCTTGTCAAAGCTTTTAGTGACTATCCATTGCATATCTTTGGTGGCCCAATTGCCATTGGGAATCATCACGGGCGGTCATGGAAAAAAGCGCTAAAAGGAACAAATGTGATAGTGCACGATGTCGTCAAATATCTCCCTTCTTTAGAAATCATGCGCCAGACGCATGTCCTACTAAATTCTTGCCCTGTGTTTATTGGGGGAACCCATGATCGTGTCATGAATGGACTTGCTTGTAGGGCAATGGTTGTAACCAATTGTAATGAACATACTCAAGAACTTTTTGGCCATAACAAGGGTGTTGGGTATTTTAGGATGCATCAATGGGACACGATCAGACATCACGTCGATTATTGGTTAAAGCACCCTGAAGTATGCAATGATCAAATTAAGAGTGCTCATTCAATCCTAAAGCAAAACCATACTTGGGACCATCGAGCTCAATCACTATTGCAGGAAATGTCATGCCATCTGTCGCGCTCTTAACAGCACCCATTGATTTTTTAGAATATTACACACAACAAATCGCAGACTCCTTAGAGCGTTTAGAGTTTGATACTCAAATCATTTCTATCGATGATGGTCGTATGAGAGAACACCTTGACCGACTTTTTAAAAATCCACCAGATTGCTTTTTCAGTGTGACGACAATCAATTGTGACCCTATGTTGGTAAATGATTCATCTCCTATGCTTTGCGACCTAGTTAATAAGCCTTATTATTGTTATCAACTCGATCCTGCCTGGCAGATCAATCATTTGATTAATAGTCAAAACACGCATTTAATCCATATTGATAAAGATTATTGCGATTTTGTCTCACCTGTATTACCAAGAACATATTTTTTACCATTTGGTGTAGATGATCAACTTAATGGCAATCTTGAAAAGACCAATGAGATCGTTTTTTTTGGGAGTTGCTTTGACTACGAAGCCATGGAAGAATGCGGTGAAAAAAAATTTGGGCTAGAGATTTTAAAGTGTCTTAAAGATGTTGCTAAGACATGTTTATTGAGCCCAGATTTAAAAATCGGCTCGATTCTTTTAGAAAAATTGGGCGATACTCCCAATTTTCTCAATCAAATCTCATTTGTCGAGAGCTATATGAGAGCTATCGAGCGCATCGAATTAGTTAAAGCATTGTACCCATTGCCAATGACTATTTACGGCCACTCTTTTGTAATGAATGGCTCAACGGCCAAAAAGGGTTGGAAAGATTACCTCAGGGATTTTCCAAATGTCACAGTTAAACAATCTATTTCTTATGCTGAGAGTCTAGAGGTGATGAAATCGAGTAAAATCGTATTAAATTCATCACCCCATTTTAGAAAAGGGTTCCACGATCGAATTTTAAATGCCATTGCTTGCCTTGCAACCTGCGTGACAAATGATACGGAATATATTCGATCTCATTTTCCAAAAGGACTTATTTACTATAAGTATGGTGAATGGGAAAAACTTAAAAATGAGGTGAGTGATGTTCTTAACCAAGATCGACGCTCTGAAAGTGATGCTCTAAGACAAATATTGATGGAAAATCATTCTTGGCAAAAACGTATGGAGCATTTTGTTTCATCAATATGGAAACATTAGGTGGCTGTGTTTTGTGAATGATTAACTTAACGCTTAAAAGTTTCGAGTAATTTCTGCTTCTTGTTTTCAAATTTTTTAGACTTAAAAGGTGTTGAGCCTAACAGTTCTCGAATTGCAGCATTTTGTTCATTTAATTTATCAGAGTTAGTAACAGGTTCATTTTTAAGAAGAGCTGCTTTAGCTAAATAGTAACGTGCTTTTTCGTTATTAGGATACTTATTAAGTGCAGTTAATAAAAGATTGGTAGCCTCTTTTAAATGCCATTGTAATTGAGTTTGTTTAAATTCTTTTATTTCTAGACGACTTTGAAGTACTAAAGCCTTATCAAAATACTCAGAACTTTTTTCATCGATAAGAGCTTTTAGCAAAGGTTTAACTAGGTCCAGTTTCTTTTGAGAAAAATACAATAAGCTCTTTGTGTACAAAACAGAGTGGTAAAGTGGGTCTTTGGGAGATACGAATAAGTTATCTAAACGCTCTTCAGCTAATTGTAATTTCTGTTGTTTGATTGCAATGAGTGCCAAATTCAGTTGCGCATTTTTTGTCACTGGACTTTTTAGATCATCTTGTAATGACTTAGTTATCTCTAAAGATGCCTCTTCCCATTTCTTTTGGCCAAAATAAATAAGACCAAGTTCAAGGTGAGCTTCAAAAAGATGTTTTAATGAGCCGTGAGACTCTAATTGAATGTAGCTGGAGTAAAAAGACTCTGCAAGATCTTTTTTGCCTTGATGGGCATAACAAGATGCTAAAAGAAATAAAACTTCTTCTAGACTTGAAAAGTCTTTAACGTCAGGGTTTTTAAGAAAAGACACTGCATCTTGGTAAAGATAGCCAATCGCTTTATCGCATTGGTTTTGCCAAAGAGATATTTGTGCTAACTGCATTTTTATTTCAAGTTGCCAATTTTGAGTGTCGTTTTGAGGGCATAAATTGTCATCTATCTCTTGTAATAAAGCTAAATAGTTTTTGCAAGCTAACTGCCAGTCTTGTTTTTTAAATGCTAAATTGGCTTCTTCATATAATTTCTGACAGGCATCTCCACGAGTTTGCTGTAGCCCTAGATACATTGTTCTTTCGTGGCGTGGCCAGAATTTAAGAGGAACTTGCCTTTTCCAGGCCCTTAAAATACGGTAAGCTTCTTGAGGATTTTGTTGATGCATAGCCAATTCCGCAAGCAACAACTGATGCTGCTGCTGAAAATCTATAGGTAATTCTAGTCCTAAAAGGTGATCTAAATGTTTTTTAGCTTCGACATAATGGCCAAGATGCATTAGGCAACGTGCTAATCCGAGCTTAGATCCCGACCAGGTAGCTAGATCCACATTTTTTTCTACAGTTTGTTTTTTCAAAATCGAATCGTAACACTTAAGGGCTTCACGGTAATGCCCATTTTTTGCAGCAGCTTCTGCTGTGTAAAACATATGCCCGGCACTTTCTTCAGCTATTAAAGAATTAGAAATCGCAAGAAATAAAATGATTTTAGTTAAGAGTTTCATAAGGTGATAGTACTGCGATTTTTTAAAATTGTAAAGTATGAAAAATAACGCAAGAGATGGGTATAAACAGCCAAAATCAGCTGCTATCAAATTTTAGATTTAAAAAATTCTAAAAATTTCTTGCAGAATAACGAAGGAATGAATATTGACTTAGTTGTCCTATCAAACCAAAGAAGGAGGAGTTTTGATATGGTTTTAAAGAACACTGTTAAGTCATTACAAGCACTTTTAGAAGCAGTCACTCATGATTTGCAAAAAGCCGACCATGGTAATAAAGCCGCTTCTCAGCGCGTCCGTACAGGAACAATCAGATTAGAAAAAGTTGCGAAAATGTATCGCAAAGAATCTATTTCTGAAGATAAAAAGTCAAAAGGCCGTAAGCCTGCTAAAGCTAAAGCTAAATCTGCTGCAAAACCAGCAAAAGCAAAAAAAGCCGCTCCTAAAAAAGCTAAGCCAGCTAAAAAAGCAGCCAAAAAAAGATAGTTTTTAAAAGCCGTCAAGATGATGGGCTTTTGAAAATTACTAGGCTATGTAGCAGTAATTGTTACAAAATTAGTATTCAAAAGGGCGGCCTCAAGGCCGCCCTTCTTCTTACTCTTCAAGAAAAATCGGTAATTCAAAGAAAAAAGTGCTTCCTGAATCAATGACTGTTTCGTAGTCTAAAATCCCACCCATTTTCTCAATCATCATCTTAGATATGTTTAAACCAAGACCTGTGCCCCCCATAGCACGCGCCGTAAGATTATCAGCTTGGGAGAACTTTTTAAAAATTTGGGAACGGAAATTTTGAGGAATGCCAGGTCCATGATCTTCAATTGAAACTCTAACACGCTTACCAGTCTGGAATGCGGATAAGGTCACTATCTGATCTTGGGGAGAGAATTTAATCGCATTAGATAAAAGGTTTGATAGCACTTGCATCAACCGATAATAATCCACGTTAACTTTAAGATCAGGTAATGGTTCTAATATATGTAAGTGGACGCCAAATTTCTCTGCATAAGGTTGATTAGCAAGGACACTTTCTTTTATTAATGAAGCAATAGAATGAGATTTGAAAGTAAATTCCATTTTACCAGCTTCGATCTTTTCAACATCTAATATATCGTTAACAAGGTGTAAAATACGCTTACAATTGTTGTCTGCTATGTGTAAAAGCTCTAGAGTTTTAGGCCCTAATGGTTCAGATGGATTATTAGCTATAAGTGCTAATGAGCTCATAATAGAGGTTAACGGTGTTCGTAATTCATGACTGACTGTTGCAACGAATTCTGAACGCATTTTCTCCATATTTTTGCGTTCGGAAATATTGGCCAAAGCACCAATCATGCGTATAGCTTGTTTTTTTTCATTCCTAATAATGTATCCTCGATTATGAACATAAGCATATGAGCCATCTGCTTTTCTAAATCTATATTCAATTGACCACTCATTTGCATCTGATTCTAAAGTAGCATCTAAGCTTGCAACTAGGCCCTCTACATCTTGAGGGTGAATTTTTTCTTTTAACCAATCCATGTCCATTAAAGATGGATCAATAGCATAACCAAACTCTTCAATAATTTGATTAAACCAAATCTCATTTTTTAAAATGTCCCAATCCCATATCACATCATTAGTAGCTTTAGTAGCCAAATGGAAGCGTTCTTCACTAATTCTTAACTTTTCTTGAGCTCTTGCAATCAAAGTGATGTTTTTAACGATAAATGAGGCGCCCAGAACTTCATGATGCTCAGAAATGACTGGGCTAAAACTAATTTCATAATGCTGAGCTGGAAGACCAGGAAGACCAAAGGAGTCAGTAGCTTTATAGGATTTTCCCATCAATGCACGATTAAGAGAAATTCTAGCTTTAGCTCTTTCCCTGGGATGGTTTTTTAAAGCATCTAATATATTGGAACCAATTTGAACTTCGAATCCTACAAATTTTTTAAATTCCCTTTGAAAAGTTGGGTTCAACGCAAAAAAGTTCATTTTAGCATCAACGGCCCCTACAAAGTCGTTTGTACCGCGTAAGATGGCATCCATACGATTACGAGATATTTCAAGTTCTTTACGAACACGAAGCATGTTTTGACCAAAATAAGTCATAAGAGTCAATAACACAGTTATGCATGCGCCAACTAAAATGCTTACGTCTATAGATGCATAGCGATTTTCTTGTAGAAATTTTGGGGTTGGCCAGATGTTAATTTTCCAATTGAGATTATAAATTTTAAATTTTTCAGATAGGAAATTTTTTTGATCAGTTGGTTTAAATTCAACGCCACGAGAATAAATTAATGTATTCGTATAGAAGATTTCTACTCCAAGAAGATCTGGAAACGTATCAGTTAAAAAGTATTCCATCATTTCTTTTGTTTGAATAATGGTGACGTAAAAACCTAATAAATCAGTGGAGGTAATTACAGGTGTAATTGAATAAAACAATTGATTATCTGGTCTAAAAAGCATCATTGTTTTTTGACCCAAGGCCAATTGACGCCATTCACTAAAGTCAATAAATGATAAATCAGTGATTAACTCACCATCTGTAGAATTAACCTGAGAAACGATTTGATGTTTTGCGTTAAGCCAAAGTATTGCTTTGTAACCGACTGTATCTTGAACATATGCCTTTGCATCTGAAAGCCATTCTTCATTAGACATATCTGGCCTAATTTGGCGTCTTTTAGCCATGCGATCCATGGCATAGATGTTTGTTTTTAAACCGCTATTTAAATCTTCTTTAATATTAGCTGTTTCCCACTCAATCAAGGTCATGATTTTAGTGGAGTAATCTTTATAAATGACTTGCGATACAAAAAGTGTCAGACCACTAAAAAAAATAAACACGTAAGCGGGAATTAGTTTTTGGAGCAACACATATTGGCGCACTGAAAAATAAATGCTTGAAAAAACAATTCCACCTCCAAGCACAACAATGGCAATAGAGGTGCTCAATGCTATATGTGATAACCCGCTCCAGCAATAAGCTGCTGGAATTTTAGCTGCGTAACCCAAAATTGCAGAAGCGCCTAAAATGACATTTGCTATTCCTAATAAGATCGATACTGAATACCAATTACGATTTTGAGGGTTAAATGAATATATAATGGATGCAATGCTTGCTAAAAATAATCCTAAAATACCGTTAGGGGATGGTCTTCCAGGAAAAGGGTTAAGATTGACAGATGTGTGTTTTACTAATAATAAATCAATGCCCAGATCGATCTTAAAAATGTATTCACAAAGAAAAATAAGGCAAAAACATAATGTTAATATAGCCAAACTACATTTTATTAATAAAAATCTTTTGGTTGCTAAATTTATTAAAAAAAGGCTGCTTAACACCCAAAATATCAATCCTGTATTGAATTGAACCGGAGTGTAATCGTTCTTAAAAAATATTAAAGAAGGTATGTCGAATAAAAATCCTATTATGACAAGTAAACCAAAAACGAATGTCAGTGCAAAAGCAATTATCGCAAATTTTAAAGATAACCGGTTTAATGAATAGGTGGGAGGCTTCTTCATAGTCACTTCAAGGTAGTAATTTAGGATTTAAAATTTATCTTTTCCATTGTTGTACAACAGGAAAGCGTCTACCATGCGAAAAAGCATGTTCGGTTACCCTGAAACTAAAAGGCACTTGTCGCCTTTTATATTCTTGCTTGTCAATTTTGTTTAAGGTTTCTCTTATAAAAGACTCTGTTTGTTTAGTTTTTGCAACTATCTGAGCGATGGTACTTTTTTTCTCAATGCTCATCTCGATAATTTCATCAAGAAGATCGTAGGGTGGAAGAGAGTCCGTGTCTTTTTGATTATCTTTAAGTTCAGCTGAGGGTTCTCGATCAATTGTATACTGAGGAATAATTTCCCTATGACGATTAATCCATCGAGCAAGTGCATAAACTCGTCTTTTAGTTAGATCACCTATGACACTAAAAGCACCTGTCGTATCACCATATAATGTGCAATACCCAAGAGCTAATTCGCTTTTGTTACCTGTATTAATCTGTAAAGCATTGTTTTCGTTAGCAATTGCCATTAACATTAATGTGCGCAATCTGGACTGGATGTTTTCATCTACAACAGAAAAATTTAAACCCCTTTTTAACTCTTTCCTCAAGGCTTGATAGCTTTTTTCAATATGAATTTCTCTAGTTTGTATATTGAGTCTTTTTGCCATAAGCGCAGCATCTCTCATGCTTTCTTTAGATGTGTGGTTAGAAGGTAAAAATACTGCTATAACATTTTCACTACCCAGTGCTGCTGCTGTTAAGCAGACTACAAGAGCGGAATCAATACCACCAGATAATCCAATCACTGCTATTTTGTTACTAGATTTTTTAAAGTAGTCTTTGATGGCCATCGTTAGAGCTTTGAATAGCTCCTCTTCAACAACAATGTCTTTTTGTATAAATTTAGCTTTATTCGAAGTATCGGTAATTAAAAAATCTTCTTCAAAAGCCTTGAGTTGAAAAGTAGTTTTGCCACTTTTATCAAAAATTGCACTTTTACCATCAAAGATCAAGCCGTCGTTAGCACCCACTTGATTGCAGTATACTAGAGGACAACCCACAAGTCTTACTGCATCCTGGCAAGCTTTGATGCGTTTTTTATCTTTTGTTATGTCAAAAGGGGAGGCGGATAAATTAATGTGTAAATCGGGATTAAATTTTTTTAAGTCTCTTAATGGATGATTGGGATATTGAAATGATGGCCACATATCTTCGCAAATAGATAATACGATAGTTTGATTATCTATATCAAAAACGAAAGGCTCAGTTCCTGGTTCAAAATAGCGTCGCTCATCAAATATACCGTATGTTGGTAAAAGCTGTTTATCATAGTATCCAATAACTTGGCCATTTTTGCAGACTATGGCTGAGTTGGCAATGGGTTTGCCTCTCTTCTCTGCTCTTTTTCTAACACTTCCAAATATACATATTATGCCTTTACAGACCTTTGCAATTTTTAAGACCATTTTCTCTACGTCATTAACAAAATCTTCGCTTTCGAGTAAATCTTCAGGGGGGTATCCAGTTAATGAAAGTTCGGGAAAAACGATCAATGCAGCTTTATCCTTTTTTGCTAAAGCAATTAAGGCTATTATTTTTTTAACATTGCCGGCAAGATCTCCGACGGTAGAGTTTAATTGTGCTATAGCAATACGCATAACGATTTATTTATCCGATTATACAACTTTATAAAAGTAAAATTTTAAAAGTCTTGTTTTAGTTGACACAAAAATT
The DNA here is from genome assembly GCA_016463375.1 of Parachlamydiales bacterium. Taxonomy (GTDB): domain Bacteria; phylum Chlamydiota; class Chlamydiia; order Chlamydiales; family JAEMRK01; genus JAEMRK01. Next base: position 15,439 of record JAEMRK010000024.1, read on the forward strand.
AAACGTCTTTCAAAATATCGTGTTTATTCCATAAAATATATTACCTTTAACCATACCTAAAATATTAAACAATTTATAGATGTGTTTCCAGAATAAGTTGTTTTAAAAAAGGCATTTTTAATTTTGATCGTTATTTAACTGAGGAAATATGAGTACTGGTACATTAAAAATTCATAGTGAAAACATTTTACCGATAATTAAAAAGTGGCTTTATTCTGATAAGGACATTTTTATAAGAGAACTCGTTTCTAACTCTTGCGATGCGATTCAAAAAGTTAAAGTCCTTCGAGACCATGCTGAAATCGAGGTAAAAGATGAAGAGTTTCGTATTGATATCATTGCTGACAAAGAAAACAAGACTTTAACATTTAAAGATACCGGCATCGGCATGGATGCTGATGAAGTTGAAAAATATATTGCGCAAATCGCTTTTTCTGGCGCAGAAGACTTTTTAGCTAAATATAAAACTTCTGAAGAAAAAGATCAGATCATCGGTCATTTTGGCTTAGGATTTTATTCTGCTTATATGGTTGCTGATAAGGTAGAAATTGATACTTTATCATATAAAGAAGGAGCTATGCCAGCTCTTTGGAGCTGTGCAGGCTCTTCTGATTATGAAATGTCATCGGGTGCAAGGCAAGCTCGTGGCACAACGATCACACTTTATGTTACTGATGACAGCCTAGAGTTTTTAGAAGTAGATAAGCTTAAAGAAATCTTAACACAGTATTGTTCTTTCTTACCTTATCCGATTTATTTAAATGATGAGCACATTAATAATAAGGCTCCTCTTTGGGTGAAACCTGCATCGGAGTGCACTGATGAAGATTACAAAGATTTCTATCGTCAGCTTTACCCGATGGAACCTGAACCCTTATTTTGGATACACCTCAATGTCGATTATCCGTTCCATTTAAAAGGTATTTTATATTTCCCTAAAATCCATCCAGGTTTTGAAGTTAAGAAAAATGGCGTAAAACTATATTGCAATCGTGTTTATGTATCAGATAACTGTAGTGATATCCTACCCGATTACTTAACAGTTTTAAGAGGTGCAATTGACAGTCCAGACATTCCATTGAATGTATCTCGTAGCTATTTACAAATGGATCGCACTGTAAGACAATTAGCAACGCACATATCAAAAAAATTATGCGAGAGACTCTCATCTCAATTTAAATCAGACCGTGATGCTTTCATCAAAACATGGTCAGACATCGAGCTTGTTGTCAAACTCGGTGCTTTACAAGATGATAAATTCTATGAACGCGTACAAGACTTCCTTCTTTGGAAAAATAGTGAGGGTAGTTGGACAACAATTGAAGAGCTGTTAGAGCGTCAAGGCACTAAAGATAGTGCTAATGACATAACAAAGGTCTTCTATACTCAAGATGAAGAAAATCCTTCGCACTTCTTAGAGCTATATCGTCAAAAAGGTTTAGAAGTCATTTTCACAACCTCGATGGTTGACAATGCATTAATCACAGCTGTCGAGCGCAAAAAAAACAATGTTAAGTTTCAACGAATTGATGGCGCTATTGACGACGCGATCTTGGATTCCAAACAAGATCCAAATGAAGAAAAAGATATAGACGTATCAAAATTTGCTGAATTTGCCAAAAGTGCGTTAATAAATGAAAATTTAGACGTTGAAGCTAAAAGCTTATCAAGTGAGACTCTTCCAGGATTCATTTTAATTGATGAGGGGCAAAGACGTATGCGCGAATACTTTGCAATGTCATCGCAACAAAAGATGCCAGACCTTTGTAAGCGTACGTTTGTACTCAATACAAACAGTAATCTTGTAAAAATGATCAAAAAATTATCTGAAAAAGAGTGTGATCTATCTAAAGATTTGATTAAAGAGGTCTACGACTTATCTTTGATTGCCCACAAAGAAATGGATGCGGGCAATCTTAATCAATTCATTACGCAATCCAACCAACTTCTAGAAAAACTTGTAACCAAGTTAATCAATTAGTTTTGAGGATTCATCGGTGATGGCGCTCCTTGCGGTCTTGTTGTTTGGGGCGCTGGTGCAGGTTGGCTATTATTAGGCCAAGCTTGAGTGGGTGGCGGGACGTAATTAGGCTGTTGCACACCAGGCTGAACTTGTCCTGGTAGTATTGGTTGTTGTGGACCAGGTGTAGCCGGATAGCCAGGAACTTGGCTATTTGGCACAGTACCTGGTATCTGATTTTGAGGAACAGCTGGTACTCCCGAATCTTGTTGCGGACTATAAGGATTATAATCTGGATTTTGCTGCGGTACTGGTGGGGGCGTGTAATTATAGCGATCGTATGTTTGTTGCTGCTGCGATTGAGTTGAAGCAGGTCCAGGCGGCTGTTTATTTTGTTGAGCACGATACAAAGTGTCTTGTCTTTCTTTTGGAGACAAATTCATAAAAGCGCTTCTTTGATCTTTAGTCATTTGATTCAAAGCCTTTTGCTCTGCTTGAATGACAGCCATTCTTTCGTTTTGATCCATCGTTGCCCACCAACCAGGAGCGCTTTGATTATATTCAATCGCAAGCAACTCTAGTTGTTTTCCAGGAGACATCTGATCCCATTGATCAATAATTTGCTGCTTAGTACTTCTCCAACCAGGTCCAGCATTTGGTGGATCGGCTAGTAGTAAAGCGGGTATCATTAACAAAAGAATAGCTAAATAGCGCATATTACCTCGAATGTCTTTCAAAGTTTTCATAAGCTGCAACACCCTTTCTTGTCTATGCACAATTTCTTAAGTCAACGGATTAGGTCTAAATTCCTCGAGGAATTTAGATAAAATTCGTTGCTCAACATTGCCTCTCAAATGATTGGGTGTAATAATACGTAGCATCAAATGAAGTTCATCTTTGTATGGTATATGAATCCATACGTGGGGCTCAACAGCAGGTAAAGGAAGACCTATGTGGTGTTCCATTTCTCTCATCTGTCTTTTAGCGTCCTTCATAAAGATTGAGCACTCTTGCGCCGCCAATCGCATTAGGACTTCCTGAGCTTTCTTCCAGTTATCACGTATATCTAAGGGTATGCAAATCGTATGTGACAAGAAATTTTCAACAAATGACTCATTTACAACTGGATACATTAAAAATAAGCTATTTGGAAAAGTAATTGTACGAGTTGTGGCCTGCTGAGATGTCAGCTTAGGGCCTACTTCCATGATAGTCGTTGTAAGTATGTTAGTATCAATGACATCGCCTCTAACGCCATTAAATTCAATTCGATCACCAATAGTAAAAGCATTGCTGCGAAGTCGCATTAATGAGCCATTAAAACACAAAAAGAGCTCTTTGGTAGCCATCACAACAGCCAAAGCAATCGCAATGATTGATAGGGCAAGGTTATGAAATTGTTCTGCCCAAATATAAATGACGCCGAATACAAGAATTACTACAAAAATTGAGCGAGTATAATTTAACCAGCGAAGACGCTGTTCAGAAGTCCATTGCCGACTAGGGCTTCGCAACATGCGAACCACAAACCATCGAACAAGGAATATTAACCCCCCAAAAATAAGGGTAATGAGGGAGTTATCGTAAAGGTAGGGATCTATATCCCATTTAGCCAGAAGCATATATGCATCATGATTAATAGTTAATCAATTCTATCATAAAAAGGCGATAACTTAATTGCAATCAGGGAGTTAACAAACAGTTAATTAAAATTAAAACAACTACAAATTAATTAAAATTTGGATTATAATATAATTAAATATTATTAACAAAAGTTAATTAACTTCGGCGATACTATATGTCCTCAGATCCATTAAAAGCTTATAATATAAATGTAAGACCAGATGTTAATGCTACTGTTTCATACGAAATTGGCTCCAGCTTTAAAGTTGTTTTCAAAGACGCTAAGCATACTTTTACTTTTATAGGACAAGTCGTATCAAAAGATCCCAAAAATAGTGGCATGCCAAATGTAACTAGCATGTTATCTGCTGCCAATAAAAATAATAAAGATGCTCTAAAAGATATTAAAGATTTAGTGGATCATGTTTGGAAAATTAGTGGTCCAACTCAAGATGTCATGCGCGCCAGTTCAGATACACTTTCAATCAATCGGCTAAATCACATCACAACGAAAAATATACACTCCGATAAAGAGACGACCCATACAGGAAATACAGAAGAAGATTGGCAAAAATCTTTTACAAAAATAGAGGATTTATTTGTTAAGACCTACAGCGATGCGGAAGTGGGTAGTGAATCTGCGGCAGAAGAACATTTTGATGTAGACGTAGAAAAAGGAAAATTAGTTCAACAGGCCAAATCTCAACCTCCGGTTGAGAAAGCTATTGATGATTCTTCAAAATTACATGATAAAATTAAAGAACTCGAAGAAAAAATTGCTAAACTATCGACAGCTGCTGAACAACCTGTAAATCCAGACAAAACTGTAGAACAATTAACGAATGTAATTCATTTATTAATCAATCGGTTAGACGAAAGCGCAAAAAATCAAACTGAATCAAACAAAGAAATGCAAAAAGCATTTCAAGAAGCAGTCAATTCTCTTAAAGCTCAGAGACCCGCAGTTGATCCTGCCTTGACTCAATCGCTAAATAATTTAACAAAAGCTGTACAAGTTTTAATAGATCAATCAGCTAAAAATGCTCCATCAGAAGAAACGGAGTTTTTAAAGAGTTCCATAAATACGACTCTAAGCATGTTGAATGGTCTTGCTCATTCAAATTCCAATGACATGAAAAAAGCGATGGAAAGTCTTACTGCAATGCATAAAGATTTAATGCAGCTGTTAGCTGAAAGAGAATCTAAAGGTAAAGGCAGTGATCCTGAAAGCTCGTATGCAGATATTTTAAACGGATTAAATAATTTAAATGCCTCTCTAAAAGCAATAAACCAAAATGTCTCTGGTCTTCGTAAAGACACTGCTCGTTACAATCAACAAGTTCAATTAAAGCTTAATGCAATCATTAGATTACTAAAGGCTAATAGAGGTCTTAGTAATGATTTGAAGCAATTTATGACTGGTTTGGCTCAAGGAGCTCAAAAACTACAAGATCAGATTTCTGATCTAATTAATAAAAATGGGTCTCAAGAA
>JAEMRK010000024.1:20613-21440 GCA_016463375.1 Parachlamydiales bacterium
TCAAAAACTACAAGATCAGATTTCTGATCTAATTAATAAAAATGGGTCTCAAGAAAACTTGAATAAGCTTAATGATGAGCTTAATGACACAGTTGCTGCATTGACAGAGGCTTTAGAGCAATCTAAATCTAATCAATCATTAGTAAATGAACGAAATTCTAAAAACGAAGCCCTTGCGAACGACTTAAGAAACCAAGTTAGTGACGCTCAAAATAAGTTCAACGCCGCTCAAGCCAAAGTAACTAAACTCGAAGATCAAAATACAAATTTAGCTGGAAAAGTTGACGCTGCTAACAATAAGTTGGAAATTGCTAAGTCTGCCTTTGAAAAAGAAATCGAAAAATTAAAAGGTGAGAATAATCGAGCTCTAAAAGACGCCTCAGATAAACTTAATACTGCTCAAAGTGAACTTGAAAAAGCCAAAAAAAATCTCGATAATTCTAAACTAGAAGTGGCCGATCTAAAAAATTCAAATGCCGGATTAATTAACGCTTCTAAAATTGCTGCAGAAAAACTTCAAAATGCACAAGAAAAATTTGATGATGAGCTTTCAAGAGTTAATGCGTCTAATAACGAAGCTTTAGAGCAAGCTGCTGCTAATTTAAAAAATGCTCAGGATACAGTTTCTGATCTTCAAAATGATAATGATGTATTAAAAAATGAAGCTAAAGCTGCTGTAGAAAAACTTCAAAATGCACAAGAAGAATTTGATTATGAGCTTTCAAGAGTTAATGCGTCTAATAAAGAAGCTTTAGAGCAAGCCGCTACTAAATTAAAAAATGCTCAGGATACAGTTTCTGATCTTCAAAATGATAATGATGTATTAA
>JAEMRK010000024.1:21540-22919 GCA_016463375.1 Parachlamydiales bacterium
TATGAGCTTTCAAGAGTTAATGCGTCTAATAAAGAAGCTTTAGAGCAAGCCGCTAAAGAACTCGATAAAGCTCAACAAGCATTTGATAAAGCTAAAGCTGAACATGCTGCTCAAGTCGAGGATTTAACCAATCAAAAAGATGACGCAATCATTAATGCACTTAATGCTACAGAGAACCTTAATAAAGTCCAACAAGCACTTGAAAACGCTAAAAATGAAGCAATTGAAAATGCTAATAAATCAAATGCCGCTCTAGAAGATGCTAATAAAAAATTACAAAAAGCTAATAAAGGGTTGGAAGAAGCCGCTAACAAATTAAAAGCAGTGGAAGAATCAGCTCGATATCAAAATGAAATGCTTAAAGAAGCTTTACTGAGTGATTCAAAAAATCTAATTAAAATAAATGATCTTAAGAATAAACTACTAGAAGCTGGGATAGATCTAGACGAAGCTAAACAGAATGCTTTAGATGCTGCCAAAAATGTTAATAACCTTAGTCAAGAATTGGATGAAACTAAAAACAAACTTGAAGATCTTACAAAAGCGAAAAGTAGATTAGAAGAGGGTTTAGAAAAAGCCAATGCTGCTAAAGAAGAACTTCAAAATACTCAGAAAGGATTTGAAGATAAGTTTTCAAGATTAAATGCATCTAATAACAAAGCCTTAAAGCAAGCTGCTGCAGAATTAAAAAATGCACAGGATGATGTTAGTGCTCTTAGAAGCGATGAATCAAAACGAAATAAAGAAATGGATGAATTACAGGCAGTTGCCAATGAATTAATGCAAATTGTTGAAGATCAAGTTAAGAAAAATAACGATCTTATTAATGATTCAAATCAGGCAAATGAAAAAACAAAAGAATTATTAGATACAATTACTAAAGAAAATAATGATCTGCGCATCGAAAATGATGAATTAAAAGATTTAATAGAGAAATTTATTAAAAGTAGGGTAACTATTCCAATTCCGCCAGTCCCTTCTAATGCCCTTGCAGCAAGTAATAATGTTGTAGATAATGCCTTAAAAAATTTAAGAGAGATGGGTAATTTAGCTAAAGAAGAAGCAGCTCTAAGAGATAATAAGAACAAAATTGATGTCGCTGCTGATAATGCTCGATTAAATACTGCTAAATTAGTTGAGGCATCCAAAATTAAACCTGTAATAAATCCTAACAAAAAATCCATACCTGTCCAACCAATTGTCCCAAAGGTAAATTCTAAAAAGTTATCTGCAGTTCAACCACTACCAAAAATTGGTCAAAAGGCAGAATTAACTGCCGAGCAAGTTTTACAATTGGCTCGAAGTAATGCCAATAAAGAATTCCAAGAAGTTTATTACGGAGAATTTTTAAAAGCTTGCACTAAGGGATTGATCAGATT
>JAEMRK010000024.1:22929-24181 GCA_016463375.1 Parachlamydiales bacterium
ATTCTATATAGAGAATTTTCTACCAGACAGTGATATTAAAGATTCAAAATTAAAAGAACTTAAAAAATTACTCCAGGGTGCACTTACTGGTAATGGTGTTATCTTAACTGAATTAAAGGCATGGCAAAAAGATTTTGATTCTAAAAAGGATGAACTATCAAATCGTTGGGATCAAGTCGCTAAAAATGACACTGCCGCTTTGAGAATTCAACTCCAACATGCTGATGCTATTGATAAAGATAGAGCCAATCGTCTTGCAACATTGTCAAAAGCATTACAAAATCTGAATATAATTTTAAAAAAACCGAATGAGAAGCTCACTGAAATTTTGTTTAATGAACTCTCTCAATTAAAAAAGAAACTTATTATTAAACAAGTCGGAAATTTTTCAGGGGATCTTAAGGATTTAATTTTAATAAACTTTAGTCTCCCAGCACATACTTCAAAAATAGGAAAATCTAACAGTGCATCAGTTTTAGCTTCATTTACAGTTGATATGCCAAATGTTTATAATTTAGAAGCTTCAGTTGATGAAAATTTCAAAGAAAACTTTGTTAACCGTGAGGTTTATTTTGATAATTACAAAGGTATAAAAACAACACTTGATGCACAGAAATCAATTCTTAAATCAACTTCAAAAATCGACTTAGACCCTCTAATTAGTATTAAAGTAAGCGATAATAAACAAAAAGAAAATTTATTATCTAAATTTCAAACTAAGATTGTTGACCCAGAATTTGATAAAACTATTGAGAGTTTGGACAACAAAATTGACTCAAAAATATCCACGAGTTCTTCTGAAAAAGAAGCATTAAAAAATGCTAAACAATTACTGGATGCACAATCTAGCGAAAATGAACATATTAATGCAGAAGCCAAACCGCTTAAAGACAACATCAATAAATTTGATTATGAACACGGACAAATAAAACTTGTACCATCTTTAAATGAACTTGAAAAATTTGAGAAATCAGTGGAAATTTATATTAGAGAGCTTAAATCTTATGTTGGTAAGAAAGTATTGCCCCAAAATCAAATTTTAATCGACCACAGGATTAACAAAATACAAAGTTCTATAAAAAGCTTAAAAAAACATGTGCAAGACGAATATACAAGAATTAAAGATTCGGGTTTAAGAACTGAGACCACTAGCTTTTCAGCTCATAAGAAACAAGATATCTATAATAAAAAAGTTGCTCAAATTAACAAAGAATATGAAAATGCGGTCAATAATCTAAATAAATTAATGGAT
>JAEMRK010000124.1 GCA_016463375.1 Parachlamydiales bacterium
TGTACCTTAATTTATTCGACATCACCCAACATTAAGAATGAAGATGACTTTGATATGCTAATGCATAAATTTTATGTTGTAAGCTAGGAATGGAATTTACTTTGTGATTTTTTTCAGTAATGGTACTTTTGCTATCTTTTTAAATAATGAGGAAATTCTGTGAAAGATTGCTATAATGATTATGCAAAAAACGTTGTTTTTTCTAATTTTTGCGAAAAAAAATTTTTAGAGTGGGGTCAAGTATGTTTGCAGAATTACTACTTACCTCATTTACCAGTTGAAAAAAACGCATCAATTTTAGAAATCGGATGTGGCTGTGGAAGATATCTTTATTTACTAAAAAAATTGGGCTTCAAAAATATTGAGGGAATTGATATTAGTGCTGATCAAATTCAGTATGCCAAAAATAATTTCAACTTAGAGGAGAATGTTCAGCTAGGTGATGCTCTTGAAGTACTGAAAACTAAGACTAAACACTATGATGCAATTCTTATCCTTGATGTACTAGAGCACTTAGAATTCGACTATTCAATTTGTTTAATTAAGGAAATGCATCGCGCTTTAAAAGATGGTGGTAAAATTATTTTGCAGGTTCCGAATGCTTTAGCACCTTTAGCACCTATAAGATATGCTGATATAACTCATTTAAGAGCTTACACACCATCAAGTATAAATCAATCTTTGAGAATGGGTGGATTTCAGCAAGTCTGTTTTTCATCTTTACCGGCTCCCATACATGGATACAAAAGTTTGATTCGAAGAGTTTTATGGAAGTTGTTTATCAATCCATTAATTACTTTTTACATGTTGGTGACATGTGGGGATAAAATGGGCGGAATTTATACGCCAAATATTTTGGCTACGGCAACAAAAAATTGAATTCAATTTGAAATCGTTTTGAAATTTTATTATTTTTTTTTAACGATTAAAACTACACTTTGGCAGAATGACAAACTTCATAAATATATCAATCTGTATACCAACCTATAATAGAGCTGACTTACTGAATCAAACTCTAGAGGTCCTTTACAAAGAAAATCAATCTAATAATATAGAAATTGTCATAAGTGATAATGCATCAACAGATCACACCGATAAAATTCTTGATAAATGGAGCCGAATTTTTCCCCATTTTGTAAGACATCGTTTCGATTCTAATCAAGGTGCAGATTTAAATTATTTAAAAGCTGTCGAATTAGCTAGTGGAAAATATTGCTGGCTTTACGGTAGTGATGACTTAGTTGTTAGTGGTGCTATTGCAAAATTACTGAAAGAAATTGAAACTGATTGTGATGTATACATTTTCAATCGAGTTGAATGCACAAAAGATATGGCGCCTAAAAGATATAGATCTTGGTGGAAAATTCCCCAAAATCGTATTTACGATTTTTCAATTAAATCTCACGTATTAGCTTATCTTTACTCTTGTTCGGCTCTTGGTGGTATTTTTAGTTTTTTAACATCTGTGATTGTTCGTAAAGATACATGGAATAAGATGGGTGTTGATAAATCGTATGTAGGATCAGCTTATCT
>JAEMRK010000125.1 GCA_016463375.1 Parachlamydiales bacterium
GAGCTAAATTAGTACATAAAAAATGTTTAAATGAACTTACTAAAGAAAGAACATTCTTTCCCACAATTTTTATCTATCCTTCAGACACTAAAATTTTTGATTTAAAAATACAGCAGCCAGAAGTTAAAAAAGCTGAAAAGAAATATGAAGAAAGCGAGTTGAGATGGGTATTAAAAAACAAACGTACAGGTCTAAAAGAAGAAGTATATTTAAAACATTTGGTGCAAAAAGGTTTTGATTATAAAACAATAGTATCAAATTATGAATGTGATCCTACTGTTAAAATATTCTTTGAGGAATTTAAAGATAATCTAGACATCCCATACGTACTACCTTTACAATTAACTAAGATTACTGAATTAGACAAACCTAACTCAATCAATAAATCTTTCGATGTAGCTTACGAAAGCATAAATGATGGAAAAGACAATCCATTCGTTAATCCAGTTAATAACAAATCGACAAAACCATCTCGCTTAGAAACTATCTATACAAATCTACATTCAACAAAGCTTCCTGTTAACACTTTCGCATTAAATCAGTACGACACAGAAGAAGACTACTTATTTTAATTAAAATAGGTTTCATCTTTTAGTTTATCTGGAGCAGGATACTGCTCCAGATTTTAAATATTTATTTTTTTACTAATTAGAAGAGGCCAAAATGAGTAACCCCATATTATCAAAAGTTAACCAAACTCATTCTGTCCCAATTGAAACTGTTCAAATTACACCAAATAATGTCACTCGGTTGTTTCATTCTATAATAGGTTCCATTATACACAGTTTTAGTTCATTAATAGACGGCTTAAATCGTTTGAGGGTTAAACTAGCTAAAGATATTCCTGATGCATTTTATAAAATGCTGAACAAGACATTAGACATTTCTCATAAATTTTTTAATTCATCTCAAAAAAGTAATGAAATCGAATTAGATGATTTTCCAAGTAATAAGCCTACATGTGCTCACTTACCTGTTTTGCCAATTTTTGAAGATAACGCTGATCCTATTCAATATCCAATACCTTTTTTCGCTTCAGAAATTAAAACATCCAGATTTGCTAAAATTAAACCTGCCGATGTAATTAAAACATCTCCTAATCGATTTAATATTGGTCAGCATCGCCTGCCTATAGTAAAACCAGAAGTAATCCAGATCATTCCGATTAATGTAACGAGAAATTTCCCTGAGATTTTACCTTATGAAATTATCTCGACAGAAGCCCAACCGGAAATAATAGAATATAAGAAAGAACATCCTAGAGCTAATATTCCTGTGCCTAAAATTAAAGAACAAGACTTTAAACATATGGATGATCTTTCTACCAGTATTAGTACTCGTTTAGCAGACGCTATAAAAGCGGCTCATGAAGAGGATGCTTTGAGAGAAGCTGAGTCTTTACGTAAAAAAGAACTCCGCAAGCAACAACCTAAATGGTAGTTACTACGATTTTAAAATAAAATGCATAAGTGTTTTTTAAATCTAAATATAATTGCCATTTAAATATTATTCTAATCATATACAATCTTAAAT
>JAEMRK010000074.1 GCA_016463375.1 Parachlamydiales bacterium
ATTGGTGAAATCCCAGTACGTGAATCGTTAGCAAAACTGCTTGGCTAACGTGTCTTAACGGGTCTGATTAGATTTGTATAGATTTTTAGAAGCGGTTATGAATTTGTGCTGTTGAAAAAATTGATTATCCCAAAGATGGCTTGGAAGTGCTTGTGAGAGGTTTTATTTTAATCTATAATTAATTGACTAATTAAATATTTGCCATTTAAGAGAAGTTTTTGCTTAAATCGTTCGGCATTAGCATTAAGCAATCTCGCAAGGTACAAATGTCATCCGTACAACAGCAAAATATCTCTTCTCAAAATCTAATTTGTAATTTATTTGATAAACATCATGGACATGACGTCGGCAAATTATATGATCGATTATTGTCTTCTACTATGACCCCAAGCGATGTTTCATTTTTCAAACACTATTTAAGTTGTGCAACGATATGTTTCTACGATGTCGCAAACTCCCTAGAACGTTTCTTGCAATCAAAAAAACGCACTTTGGTGGACGTCAAAGACGATCTTTTACGCTTAGTACAAGGAGACCCATCAGCTATTAATAAACTTGAAAAAGCCTTTAGTCAAATCAACACTAATATATATTGTAGAGAAGCACATGAAAATCGAATGGCATCATACAACAAGATGATAGCCGATGCAACTGCTAACCTCCACGAAACTAAGAACATTGAGCAAGGAGTTGAGAAAGTAAGAGAAGGGGTTAAAGATTTAAAAAGAAGTAATATTCAGTATTTTAAAAGAATTGATGAATTACAAGAAAGACTCGATATAAAAAGTGTTATGGTTGATGATTTAATAGAACAATCTGCTAAATTACGTGAAAATAATGATATATTATTAAAAAAAACTGATGGCTTACAAAAAGGAAGTAATAAATTAAAAAAATCGGGAGCGATAAAATCTGATTTAAGATCTTCGAAATGTCTTATTAACGCAATAACAGTTATAGGGGCCATTATATTAATGAGTATTCCGATCGCATTAATTATATTACTATAAACAAAATAAGGAACTGAAATGTCAATAACATCTTACACTGTCAATCGTTATAATCAAAATGATTCATTTCATTCGAATCCGATAGTACCTTTCTCCTATTTAGGAGCCATAATTGAATTTCCGAAATCTAGCCTATTACAACAAGAGTTAAAAGCTTATGCTAAACCTTTGAGCGATCCAGAGATTCGTGAAGACGTCGAATCGTTTATGAAAGCAACTGGAAAAACCGCTAATGAATTGTATGATCAGGTAGTTGCTAGCAAATTAACGGGCGCTCAAGGCAGTCGTATATCCAATATCGTTTATCAAATGAAGCAAAATGAAGATAGTGATGAACAAGTAAAAATTAATGATAAGTTATTTGCTGAACAAGAAAAAGTAAATGAAGCTTTAATGAAAAATCTTATTCTAACCAGAGCAGAGCTTAAAACAGAACATAATGGAAGAGTTTATGCTGAAGGAAAATCAGCTTCTAACAATAAGGTATTTAAAAGAGAAATTAATAGACTAGCCTCTGAAAATAAGAGATTAGCTTCTAAGAATAAGAGTTTAGATACCACTGTTAAAGTACTTTTAGAAGATAAAGCAAAACGAGATGCAGCTACTGCAAAAAAACACGCTGCTTTTAAAATAGCGGGCCTTGTAGGGCAGGGTGTTGTGAGTGTCGGCATGATTGGCGCAGGTGCTGCTTTAGCGCCAACTGGAGTAGGAACGGGATTTGGTGTTGGTTTAATCGGTCTCGGAGCTTCAAGCCTAGTCGCACTTTTACCTACTACAGTGGTAAAGTCTGAGGAAATTTCTGATCAACTAAAAGGTTGGGATATACATTCTGAAGAATACATGAATCTCCAGATACAACAAGATAAAGAACGCGAGCAAAAAGATATAGAATCGCGCACCTATTTTGTAGAAGTTGAACTCACAGATGGCACAACAACTATGGTTGAAATGATAAGTTCCAAAAGACCACAAGCTTCTAGAGATCGTCGTTAATCGCTCGATTGATTCGACTAATTCGCGTCTGATCCCTCAATAATTAGGGGCTTTTTAAATAGCCCCTTTTTTTATGCTTGATAACCTATTTCACTAATAATTTATTTCGTTTAGTAGATTTTCGCTATATGCTCTAAGGAGTTGTATTAGTGAGGCAAATTTTAAAATTGTGTTGAATCAACTTCAAGCATTAATTAAGCTTAAAAAATCTTTAACAACACTTGCAAAATGCTCAGGCTGATCATAAGGAATTCCATGTCCGGCGTCTTTAATTTGTTCGACTCTTATGCGTTTATTAGATCTAGCAAGTTCTGAAGCTAATGCGGGTGTTATTATAGCGCCATTATCACCAATAATAAGTAAGGTCGGAATATCGATTGTTGTTATTAACTTCGTATAGTCAGAATTAGGCGGCTTCAAAATTTTGAAAGCATGACTGCTGGTTTGAAATCTTGCTTGGGCAATTAATTCTAAGAGTTCATATGAGCGATGATTGTTTCGCATTTGAAGTTCTGCCAAGAAATCTTCTTTAGATCGACCAATAATTTTAACATGCTGAGTTAATACATCACTATCATATACTTCTTGCTGGCGTTTTGGAGTTAAAAAAGTAGGATCGGCAAGAACTAAGCCTCGAAGTTGTATGGTGGCTTGACTAGCTACTACGGCAGCTGTCATACCTCCCATAGAATGGCCGACGAGTACAGGATTGTTAAGTCTAAGCGTTTCAATTAGGATTAAGACATCGGTTGCAAGAATGTCGTAGGAATATCTTTCATGCGGAGCACTTGTTTTACCATGGCCTCTTGCATCTGGCATGACAACATCATAATCTTTTTCCAATGCTAGAGCCAGATCAGTCCAACACGCCCCATTCATCGTTAGGCCATGCAACAATACAACGGATGGTTTATCTCCACCGGTTCGCAAATAATGAATATTTATATCATTTGCTGAACAGGTTCCAGTGTGCATAGGCATTTTGAAAGATCCTAGTAAGCTTTTCAAAGATCCTTAGACTGGATAAAAAACTTTTTAAATTCTTCATTAGAAGAATTTAAAGCTAAAATTCTAGGAGTAAAGCCATCTAAACCACCAAAATCTGGATTAGCACCAGCTTTAATCAATACTTTACAGGCCTCGATGTCTTCGCGTGCGACACAGTGATGTAAAGGGGTATAACCGTTAGGGCCTTGTGCTCGGAAATTTGATTTTTTATAAATTAGAAGTTTCAGCAATGTGCAACCAGAAACTCTTTCAGCCACCCATTCTATGATTGAAATGGGACGGGGATGACTATTACCTTCTTCATCAACGTTATCAACAAAACTGTCGGGTTGAAAATCAGACTGAAGTATCGCTAAGAATAAACCTTGCTCAACTAACTGTTTAGAATATGTTTCAGGGTATGGATCTGTTAATCGAGGAATAATAGTATTTGGATGATTTTGGTTAGTAAGCTTTTTAAAATAATCCCATTTTCGTATTTTAAAAGCATTCACAGCTTTTTGCAAAACAACGCAAGTTATTGAAATAGAGGCTATGTCTTGTATTGGCAGATACTCAAATATAGCAGGTAGAATATCGCGAAATGATCTATCGCTTATAAAAGATAAAGAATTAGCCGATAAGACAGTACTCATGTATGACTTTATTTAACTAGGAAGAATAGATAGAGCTTATAAGACATTAAGTTTTAATGTCTAGATTATAGAAGAAAATCTTTTAACATGCTGTTGCTGTAAAGTAATGTGCTTTAAAGCATTAATGAAATTTTCATTAATGTCTCTACTTCTTGGGGCAATTCTAAAGAAGCCTTCGGGTAAGTTAAAATATGCTCCATGCACAACATGACAATTCAATGCATTGAGGTTTTGTATAAACTCTTTGACTGACATCTGCTTTTCTAAAGGTAGTCTAACTAATAATGTATTACTATCAGAGGGAATGACTTGATAGTTTAAACCCTTTAGGGCCTCTGAGAGGTATTGATTTTCTTTTTTTACAAATTTGAGAGAATCAGCTAAATGTTTCTGATCTTCTAAAGCTTGTATAGCCATTTCTGAGGCAATACCTGAAACATTAAAGGGAGGACGGCTGTTGTGAAGCTTTGAATGAATATGTTCACATGCAAGAGAATATCCAATCCTCATACCAGCTAGACCATAGGCTTTAGAGAAAGAGCGCATCACAACTAAATTAGAAAACTGGCTTAATAGGCTTAAGCAACTAGGGCCAGATGTATATTCAATATTAGCTTCATCAATAATAACTAAAGCCTTCGTCGCTTTGAGTAATTGTTTGATCTTCGTCAAATCTTCTAACAATCCCGTTGGATTATTAGGATGGCATAGAAATATTATGCTTTCTTTTCCAACCAGAGATGCTGAAAGAGCCTCAAAATCAACACTTAAATCATTATTCATCGGTATTTTTTTTACAATACCTCCTGCTAGTGCAGCACTAAAACAAGGGTTTTGAAAAGTGACTTCTGGCATCAAGAAATGTTCACCTGGTTTCAAGAAGCACAAAATAAAGTCATGGAGCAGGCCATCAAGGCCTGCTCCTAAAGCTATTTGTTTTGGATTTACAATATGTAATTTGCAAAGTGCAGCAATTAACTTGGCGTAGGAGTTTCCAGGATAGCAGGATATAAATTTACGAAGAATCTGAAGCTTATTTGTAGGCCCAAGAGGATTGATATTGACTGATAGGTCATAAGGGAACGCATTTGAATGAGCATATACTTCAGTAAAGCCAGTGCCATGAGTTTTCATGATGTTTCCAGTTTTTGCAACTCAATGTTAATTAAAAAATACACGTTGAATAATAGCGTCGATCTTGGAAGAAGCATCTTTTGTGTATTGATCACCAAAGACATTCTCAAAATTATTGACGAGATGCTCTAGATACTCTTTTGTTCTAACAGTATGTTTTACTTTTTGATCGACAAAGGTCGCTAATTTTTCTGCCGCATTTTCGTCTTTCTTAATTAGGATACGTTTTTCATCGTTGATAGATGTATAAGGGCAAGCGTTAGCTCGAGCAGGACTGAAGGTCTTCCCAGCAGGGATGTAGGTGAATGACATGTGATTACCAATGTATTTTGAGTAATCTCTATCAAATCGCGATTCATCAAACCCTTGTTTCTTTTTTTTGTTTTCAATGACCCAAGAAAGCTTGATGCCTACATTATGATATCGGCGAAGATATTCAATGTCAGTCCATTCTTTTAGTTCATATTGAGTAACATCATTTACAGGGATGGAATTATTAGAGATTAAAGATTCAAATATCTCTGTGTACTCTTTGTTTTTATCAATGTCTGAAGCGAGAATAATTTTATAATGTTCACTGATACCCAAGTTTTTACAAGCGCGATCAAGAATCTGCTTTTGTTCCGTAATAAGATTATCGACAGCTTTTTCATCAATGAAAGCATTAGTTTTAGCATGCGAATCAGCAATTAGATGGATTACCTTATCCAAATTTAAAGCCTGTTTAATTTTTTCAGCCGTGGTTAGCATTGAGATAAAATCAAAGGGTAATCCACACGATATTTCTTTAGTTGTGCACAAACCTGTTCCGAAATAAATTGATTTATTACTAGTATTTTCCAGTAATGAATTGCTAATAATGGAAGTGCCTTTAATAACATCTTCTGATTCATACAAAAGCTTTTCAATTTTAGATGATTCATTAATTAGAGAAGAGTTAAATGAATGAATATTATCAGAACTTATAACTTCGTTTTTTATATAGCTAATACTCATAACATTCCTTATTAATTCGGTCGAAAATGAATAATATATTAAAAAGGATTATAATTCAATGAAACTAGATATGAGGGGATCTACTAATTAAATTTAATTTTGATGATCTTGAAAGTTAAAAATCATGTTTTTAGTTTAATGCAAGATAAGTATTAAAAAAATTAATTACAAACCTGACATAAACAAGTTGTATCCCGTTAAAATTAAACAAATAGAAT
>JAEMRK010000075.1 GCA_016463375.1 Parachlamydiales bacterium
ATTATTAATATCTTAGAAACGTAGACTTATATGGTTCTATAAGTTAAAGTTTTCATTCAACTCACACAATCTTTGGTGTTTTAAACATCGATTCATAAGGAAAATACCTGATGGATGAATCCCAATTAGCCAAGCAAATTTCAAATCGTCGAACTTTTGCAATTATTAGTCATCCCGACGCTGGTAAAACAACTCTGACTGAAAAATTACTCCTTTACTCAGGAATGCTGCATACAGCTGGTATGGTAAGAGGCCGAAAGGGCCGTAAACTTGCAGCATCTGATTGGATGTCGATGGAGCAAGAGCGTGGTATTTCAATTACTGCCTCTGCAATGCAGTTTATTTACAAAGATGTTGTCATCAATATTTTAGATACCCCTGGTCACGAAGACTTTTCTGAAGATACATACAGAACACTTACAGCTGCTGATTGCGCGATCATGGTTATCGACGCCGCAAAGGGCGTCGAAAAACAAACGCGTAAATTATTCGAAGTTTGTAAACTTCGAAAAATACCAGTACTCACATTTGTTAATAAAATGGATATGCCAGGTCGCGATCCTCTTGATTTAATGGATGAAGTTGAAACTGTTTTGGGCATCCACTCTTTTGCTTATAATTGGCCAATAGGTATGGGTAAGCAATTTGCAGGTGTTTACGACAGAATAAACAAAGAATGCTTACTCTTTTCTAAATCAGCTGTTGGTGGTGCGCAACGCGCCCACATGGAACACGTTGCTTTAGATGATCCAAAATTAAAAACAACTGTAGAAGAAGCAACATTAAAACAACTTCAAGGCGAACTTGAATTATTAGAAGCTGCAGGCAATTCATTTAGTAAGGAAGACTTTTTAGCCGGTCTCGTCACGCCTGTATTTTTTGCATCTGCGCTATCTAACTTTGGTATCGAGCCATTCTTTGATGCCTTTATCCATTTAGCACCCTCTCCTTACGGAAGACTTGCTGATTTTGCTAATGGGGAAGAACATTTAGTAGACCCTGTTAAAAATCCCTTCAGTGCTTATGTTTTTAAAATACAATCCAACATGGACCGTAAGCACCGTGATAGTTTGGCTTTTTTAAGAATCAATTCAGGTGAATTTGAAAAGGATCTTGTTGTTAAACATCACCGGCTTAAAAGGGATTTGAGACTATCAAGACCTCATAGCATGTTTGCTGGCGAAAGAACAACATTGGATTCTGCAGTTGCCGGTGACATTGTAGGTGTCATTAATCCAGGCAACTTCTTTATTGGCGATACGGTTTCAATGACAGGTGGTTTTGAATTTAAGGCACTGCCTCAGTTTCAGCCGGAAATTTTTGCTAAAGTCTTTCCCAAGGATGTTTCTAAAAGGAAGGCTTTTGATAAAGGTGTAAAGCAGATTGCAGAAGAAGGTGCTATACAGTTATTAGTTACAAACGATCGCTTTGATAACGTTATTTATGGCGCTGTTGGTAAACTTCAGTTTGAAGTGATGCAGTACCGTTTACAAGACGAATACAAAGTCGATACAATCTTAACTCCCCTATCTTTTGCCTGTAGTGCTTGGATTGTTGGAGATCTCGCTACTTTTAAAAAGCCAACAAGCGCTGTGGTTGTTACTGATAGTCATGGTAAACCGATGGGTCTATTCAATACCCAGTGGGAAAAACAATACGCAAGAGATCAAAATCCTAATCATCAACTTGTCGATATTAAGTACTAATCATATTTTGCTAGCTTAACTTTAAAGTTAGGCTAGCAAAATTATGTTAATCTTAAACGTTGGCTTTAACTTCTAACAATGCTTTAGTCCATTTGTTTTTTATGGCCAATACACCCTCTTGAAGTATAGAATGAGTAAAAGCATTTGGAGGTGATTTTATATCGGGATAATTAGTTGCTAATACTTCAACTAAGCTATCTCTTAAGTAAGAAATAGTCTCATCTAAACTATTGTCCGTGGTTTTAATTTTGTAATAAAAAACAAAAAGTTTTGCAACATCTAATATTATGTCATTGATATAGTTCTTAGGGTCTTCGCCTCCAATTGAATCAAATCTAACTTCCATAATTTTAAAATCAAGATCTTCTATCTTTTTTTTGCACTCATCTACATCAGAAATACTTTTTGGTGCTTTTTGCGATATCTCTATATTTTTTTGGCTTTGAGCTAAACGATCTGACGATGATTGTTCTTGTAACTCTTGACTATGATCGACATTTTGATTTGAAAGGTCTTTTTTAACTTTTCTAGAATCTATTAACAGATCTCTAGGGCTCTTCTGAACTATTTTAAAATCATATTTTTTGCGGTAATGATGTGTTATAATTTTTGCAGCAAGCGGTAGCAGGCACGATGCATATGATATAATTTTTAAGATGGTCGAAATATTTTTTTTTACTTGAATGTCAATTATACAAGTAAACTGTCCAGCTTCATAAGCTACAACTTTATATCCTTTGGCAGAATGATCTAAATACCCCTCAGATCTTCTCCATAAATTTGGAACGTTAAAACGCTCTAAATTTCTAAAGTAACCATTCAATTTCACTGCGCCCATAATCAATACTCTCACATTGCATTTTAAGTGATGTTCAAAGGTTTAAGTTTAACAGAGCACACCTACAAAGAAGAAGAATTTTCTTACTTGCAGGTGTACTAGAAGGTGTTTTACAAAATTCGGTTCGAAATTTTATAATTATACGAATACAAAATCAGTAGAGACTGTTGAGCCACTACGATCACGGTCATTATTATTTTCGGCAGATTGGGATGTTAAATTTTGACTGGTTAGAGAATAAGATTTTTTTGAAAGACACCGTTCCCAACATGTTTTCAAATACTGAGCCCCTTCACTTAAATTATCTTCTTTGAATACTTCTGGAGGGTTGCCAATGTCTGGAAAAGCAATTATTAAAGACTTCTCAGCAATGTCAAGACCTATATCAAGTATTTCTTCATTAAGTGCAGCAGTTTTACAATTAGTTTCGATTGCAAGTTTTGCAAAATCATCGTTTTCATTTTCAATTTCGAAAGTTTTATAATAACAGATCTCATAAGTTTTGATAAAACTACTAATTAAATTTTTTTGCATTTCAATGCTATGATCTTTATCTTCTTTCAACAAATCCTTAAGACAATCAATCATGTCTGTAATTTTTGATTGTATTTGATCTGTTAAAAGTGTCCCGTCAAATTTATTGACAGGCCAATTTTTTACATTGAAAGCTTTTGAATCATTATCGCTTAAATGAGCGACCGTCTCTACAGTTTTTATGTCATTTTCAAATGTAACATGTCTTCCATTACAGGTATCAACTGGTCCAGTTTTTACAGGGAGATCTTTTAAATCTAACTCATTTGAATTTGTGAGAATTTCAAATTGGTTGTTTCCACTGACTTTTACTTCATCATGATTAGGATCTGTTGAAAATATCTGATAACATGTGTCGGGCTCGAAAAGCTCTTCTGTTTGAGACTGATTGAAACCACCTTGATTTTCGTCGTTATGTAATTGCGATCTATCTACAGATAATTTATCTACTGCTGGATTTACAAGCGGTACATTAGCTTCTTCAACTTGAGACACTTTATTTTTAAAAATATTTTCTGTTTTTCCAGCTACATTTAAGTCTGTTGCAAAACACTCTTTAAATTGATATTTCTTACGATAATGAAATGAAATACCAAGGCTAACAAAGTAAGGAAGGGCGGTAAAATAGGAAATTATTTTTAGAATTTTGACTAAATAAGGCTTTTTATTAACCTCGAATACATATTTGATTGTTTCGTGATCGATTTCTACAACTTTTAAGCTTCTGTCAGAACAATTTAAATACCATTCTGCGCCAGCCCATACCTTGGGGACATTAAATTTTGATAAATTTGATAATAAACCATTTAACTGAACTGCACTCATATCACTCCTCCCCTTAATTTTTCCACAGATTATCAGAGGGTTCAATTTAGGCAGACTAATTAATTTTTACGACACCAACAAGTTGTTAAGTGATCATTTACAAGACCTACAGCTTGCATGTAAGCGTATATGATTGTTGATCCAACAAAAGTCATACCGCGTTTTTTTAAGTCCTTAGACAACGCATCGCTTTGTTTTGTAGTCACAGGAACTTCTTTAAAACTTTTCCATTTGTTGATGATGGGCTTATTATTAACAAATTGCCATAGGTATGCATCAAACGATCCAAACTCTTTTTGTATCTCTAAAAATACTTTAGCGTTTTGTCTAGCTGCATAGATTTTTAAGCGATTGCGTATGATGTTTTGATTTTCGCGCAATAACTCAAGATCTTGATCTGTCATTGCAGCAACTTTTTTAACATTGAAGTTGTGGAAACACTTCTTATAGCCCTTGCGGCGTTTAAGAATTGTTTCCCAACTAAGACCTGCTTGGGCACCCTCTAATATGAGCATTTCGAAGAGATGCCGATCATCATGAACAGGTATACCCCATTCATTATCGTGGTAATCAGCATAAAGCTCTTTGCCAGGAGCTCCACCAAAACAACGTGTCTTATCAGTCATTATCCCAGTCTTTGTAAAATAAGCTCTGCTTCTTTTTCATCAATCATGACAAATTGATTAACACTTTTTTCATAACAGTAAACATCAGCATGAGCAATATCAAACCACCAGCCATGCACTTGCAGTAGTCCTTTTTCAACGCGTTCTTTAACAAATGGATAACTCATGATATGTTCCATCTGCTGTAAAACATTGACTTGAGAAATTTGGTTATAGTCTTTCAATTTAGAATCTAAAGTAAAACCCTCTTTAAACTTGTTTAAAGACTCTTTGCCATACTTCAACCATGAAGCTAGATGTGGACAACATGTTGTATCCGTACCGTCGCTTATGGCACGCATTGCACCACATTCAGAGTGGCCGCATATGATGATATCTTTGATGTTTAAAAAGAACACTGAATACTCGATAGCCGCTTGAGCGCTTGCCTCTTCATGTTCAGAAGTCGCAGGAGGTATTAAATTTCCAATATTGCGCAACACAAACAAATCACCTGGATTTGTTGAAGCAAAAAGATTAGGTGTGACTCGACTATCTGAACAAGCAATAAACAAGGCATCAGGTTTTTGCCCAATGGCTAACTTAGCAAAAAGCTCTCTGTAATCCTCAGTTAAATTTTTTCTAAATTCAACGATACCCTTAATCAGTTTTTTCATTGCAATTTCTATTTTCTAAATAATATTATCTACAATAATATACGAATTTGAATTATCAAATCAAGTCGCAAAAACAACTAAAACCAAATTAAATTTTAATTTTTTATAAGATTCGTCTTTTCAAAATCTAGCATCCATTTCTTGCGAACAATTTTCCCAGCGTACCCTCCGAGGCCACCATTAGAGTTTATTACGCGATGGCAAGGTATGATGATTGCTAATTGATTAGTGCCATTAGCTTGAGCAACTGCCCTAAAGGCCGTTGGTCTGCCGATGCTTTTTGCAATATCTGCATATGATCGTGTTTGGCCATAAGGTATCTTTTGGAGCTCATTCCAAACAGTTTGTTGAAATGCAGACCCCATTACTTTAATCGGAGTTTTAAAATCTTGAAGTTTTCCGTCGAAATAAAGCCTTAGCTCTTTTTCGATAAAATCAATCGGATCAGTTCTGCCGGGAATGATGTTTGATCGCATCTTAATACGAAGACGTTCAATCTCACTTTCAAGTCCCCTTCTTTCCACAAACTCTAAGAGGTAAAGAAATTTATCATCCGAAATTGCAAGTACAGGTCCTAATTTGGAATCAATCCACGCCGATTTTAATAAATTACAATATTTAGTGCGAATCGGCGCCTCGCCCAGAATTTTTGTAAAAGCATCTTTAAACCCACTACCTGATTCGTAA
>JAEMRK010000025.1 GCA_016463375.1 Parachlamydiales bacterium
TAGTAATATTTTATTTGTTAAACTTGGTTTAAATGAAAAATGCCGGTAAGGATATACCGGCATTTAAACACTTGATTAGTTGCTGACTTATTCAGCGCTGATTTGAAAGTCTACATCAATACCGAATTCGTCAAAATAAGCTAAAGCTTGTTTATAGTTATATAATTTAAGGTCTTCAGAGTCTAATTTAGTTTTTTTTCTGCTTTCATTATTCTTATAATCTACTTCCAACATAGAAACAGTAGCATTTTCTTCTCCAATCAACTTGTTTAATGTGACAATTGATCGAAGTTGGTTAGAACCTGTGATAGGATTTGTACCCTCAGCAGTTTCATAATAAATATTATCAGTTTCTAACTTTTTAATTTGTTGTTTAATAGAGTCGCATACTTCAGATTGATTTGTTATAATTTCTTCAGCAGCAGCAATTGTTCTATTATATTTTTCTATTATGGAATTGGCTTTAGAATATTCATCTTCTAGAGCTTTAAGATCTTTTTCATAACCAATTCTAATAAATGGTAGAGTTCTTCCTGCTTTAGCATCTTTTACTTTCTTAGTAAGAAATTGAATTTCTTTAACATAGTTTTCAAGCTGAGCCTTTGATTCAGCACTCATGCCCTGATAATCTTGGTCTCGGTCACTGATAGATTTATTCTTTAAATCTGTCTGAGTTTTAATGTTATTTTCAGGCTCAATTAATTCATTTTCAAGTTCAGCAATTTTGGTTTTGTTTCTATTAATGATTTGGTTAACTTGATCTGTTTGTTTAGTATATGTATTTATGAATGTAGATCTAAGTTTAAGCTGGCCATCAATAAACGAATTTTTTTCAGCAAACTCTTTATTGATTTTTTCTTTATTTAATTCAACTTCACTTTCGATTCTTTTAACGGTTTCAGGTAATTCATCTTTATGAAGCGCTACTAACGCTTTGACTTCATTTGAAAATGTATTTTTGCGAAAATCACGCCTTGCAGCTTCATCTACGATAACTTGGGGACTTGTTGAAACTATTTCAGATGCTTGTGCATTTTCCAAATTACTAATGACCCCGTCTGCATCATCAAGAGTTGCAATTAAATCATTGCAAGCTTCCGCAGCTTCTTCAGCAAGTCTACTTAAAACTTCGTTTTGCATATTTTTTACTAAAGTAGCTGAATCTTCGACTACTACTGTTTTAATACCAAATAATCGTTTGAAGAAATTGATAATAGTAGTTAAAACAGAAACCTTTTTTTCAGATTTCAATGAAGCTAATGTGCTAGCACCATTATCACGAGACGCTCTCATAACTATGCTTTTAGCTCTTTCAGCAGGTTTAATTGGGGGAACTTGGTTACTATCACCAATTCTTGGGATATTACTCATATTAACACCATTTTTAAGGTTAAACTTTTATTATGTGCTACTATTTTAACACGTAATAAAAATTTAAAACTAAATAATAGTTAATAATTAACTAAAATTTTAATAAATTTAAAATTAATTAATTTAACAAATTAGTTATTAGATATTTGCATAATTAAAAATTTAAATAAAAATTAATGAAATCTTAATAATTAGCTAAATTTTGATGGGTTATTTTATGAATTTGTCGATCGAATCTTTAACTGACTGAGGGTGTATGGCTTGCATACACAATGGCTCCGGACACTCCTCGACCGTACGGTTACAGCGCAATACCCATGGTATTTCTCTTCGAAAGAGGGTCGCTTGATTACGGCAAAAGAAGTTATTGATAGTGATTTCTAAAGATTGGCTATTCTTCCAGAATTGCCCGGGACCTGAAATAAAGGCAGAAGCTGGTCCAAATAGTGTAATTACTTTAGTTCCAATGATACGGCTTAAATGTGATATACTAGTATCGGGGCATATAACCATTTTGGCATTTTGGATAAGATGCCACAATTGGCAAAGGTCAAGCTTTTCTGCAAAGCTTGTATAAAGCTGCATAGGATCTATTCTATCTACTATAGCCTGCTCATTAGGCCCTCCTGACCAAATTGGGTTAATACCCTTACTTACAAGATAATGGGCTATTTGATGCCATTTATCGGCCTCCCATTGCTTAAGTGGGGTACTGCAGCCAACATGTAGTACAGCATAGGGACTATCTGGCAATTCAAACGGTTTGAATGCCGGTGCGGACCAGTCTTTTGATGAGAAAGAATCGGGTAAGTTCCCCGGTATTAATGAAGAAAATATCTCAGGTAGTGCCGTAGGATTTGTAGGCCACCGTACTAACTCATCAATATACCGATTTTTATACTCTGGAGCGTCTTTTTCCAATGCCCTGATATGATTTGCCCCTAAAGCAAATGCGGTTTTACCAACGCGGTTATCCCCTGGAATAAGCGCTAAGTCAAAACCCTTGTATTTGAGTGTCTTTAGCAATGATAAAGGATTTTTTGGATCAACAACTATTGGAATAACATCATAAGGTCTTTTTTCATAAAGAGGGGCCGCTGCTTCAGATGTAAATAAATAAATTTTAGCAAAAGGATATATAGATCTAATTTTTGCAATTAATGCTGTTAACATTAATTGGTCACCTAATAAAAGGTGATGGGCAATTAAAATTTTTTTTGGATATTTGGGATAATCTCTTTTAACCCAAAAGCGACATCGATTCCACCATATCAAAGGTAGCAATGCAAGTTTTGAATAAAAGCGACTTTTCTTAAGCAAATGAAGGGCTCTTCATAAATGATTAGCATAACAAAAAATATAGCTATTATTGCTTTTTATCGAAAGAAAGAATAAAATTAACCCGTTTCTTAATTTCCAGGGAAATCTATGGCAGAGCTCAATAAACAAACCGTAAAACATCTTACGCGTCTATGTCGCATTCGTTGCTCGGATGAGGAAGAAGAATCGCTTTTACATGATTTAAAGGAAATCGTTGATTATGTTGAGCTGCTGCAAGAAGTAGATACAAATAATGTAGAGCCTTTCCTTTTCGTTGTTGAACAAGATGACGAAACTGATGCGATGCGCGATGACACTGTTGGCGATCCATTATCTCGTGAAGACTATTTGTCTAACGCCCCATCACATGTCGGCGGAATGGTCCGCGTTCCCCCTGTTTTAAAACCGGCTCAATAATTTTAAGGATTCTTTGCATGCATCATTTATCGGCACATCAATTAAGCGACGCATTTAAAAAAGGCGAATTTTCAGCCACAACAATTGTCGACCATTTTTTGAGCCGTATCCGTCAACACGATGAAGTTCTCGGTTCATTTTTAAATCTATTTGAAGACCGCTTACACGACACTGCAAAAAAACTCGATCACAAAAGACAAATGAATCAGCCACTTGGTAAGTTAGCAGGTGTTCCAATTGGTATTAAAGACAACATCCATATTAAAGACGAAATCACAACATGTGGGTCCCAGTTTTTACTTAATTATCGCGCTTTATTTACAGCCACTGCATGTCAACGATTAGAAGATGAAGATGCATTGCTTCTCGGTAAAATGAATCTTGATGAATTTGCTATGGGATCATCTTGTGAAAATTCTTCAATTAAACCAACGCGCAATCCTTGGAACTTAGATTACGTACCAGGTGGATCATCTGGTGGATCTGCTGCTGCTGTCGCCGCAAGATTATGTCCAATATCATTAGGTACTGATACTGGCGGATCTATCCGCCAACCTGCATCGCTATGCGGTATCGTTGGATTAAAACCAACTTATGGTCGTATCTCGCGTTATGGACTTGTCGCATTTGGTACATCACTGGATCAAATTGGTCCTTTTTCTACAAATGTGGCAGATTCTGCACTTGCTTTAGAGGTTATGGCAGGACGCTGTGCAAATGATGGAACAAGCTTAAGAGAAAAACCAATGAACTATTCGCAAGAATTGCACGGTTCATTAAAAGGTGTAAAAATTGGAGTGCCATGGCACTTCTTAGAAAATCTCAATGATGACGTCAAAGCCAATTTTGAACAAAGTATTGAAACTTTAAAAAATGCTGGCGCAACTATTGTCGAAGTTAACTTAGACAAACTCAAATACTCAATCGCTGTATACTACATCGTTGCAACGGCAGAAGCTTCCACTAATCTTGCACGATTTGATGGTATTCGTTTTGGTGTACGCTCTAATGATGCTAAGACGCTTGACGAAGTTTATGATATGTCTAAAGAAGATGGTTTTGGACCAGAGGTAAAACGCCGCATTGCTTTGGGTACATATGTTTTATCTTCTGGGTTTAAAGATGATTTCTTTAATAAAGCATTAAAAGTTCGTCGAATCATTTACAACGAATATCAAAACGCATTTAAACAATGCGATTTGATTGCGATGCCTACATCGCCATTTACAGCTTTCAAAATCGGTGCTATACATGATCCACTTCAAATGTATCTGGCCGACATTTACACAATTAGCGTAAACTTAGCAGGGTTGCCTGGTATTAGTATACCCTCTGGTTTTTCAAATGATGGACTACCCTATTCATTGCAATTAATCGCTGCGCAAAAGCAAGAACACACCTTGCTGAGTGCTGCTCATGGGTTTGAAACGATCACTGGATTCACTAAAAAAATGCCTGAAATGGCTAAATAAAAGGTTTGGGGTTGGAATGACAAACGATGCTACAGACAATGGGATTGACACATGGGAACCGATTATTGGTCTAGAAGTCCATGTAGAATTAAACACAAAATCAAAATTATTTAGTCGAGCACCTAATCGCTTTGGTGATGAACCTAACACAAACATTTCAGTCAACTGCACAGGTCAGCCTGGCGCATTACCAGTTTTAAATCGCGAGGCCGTAAAAAAAGCCGTTCAGTTTGGTCTAGCAGTCGATGCAGAAATCAATAAACGCAGCCGCTTTGATCGTAAATCCTACTTTTATCCCGACAGTCCTCGCAATTTTCAGATCACGCAATTTGATGAGCCGATTGTTATCGGTGGTGAAGTTTATGCTGAAATTGATGGTGAACTTAAACACTTTAAAATCCATCATGCACATCTTGAAGATGATGCAGGTATGCTTAAACACTTCTCTACTTTTGCAGGTGTCGATGATAACAGAGCCGGTGTCCCACTCATCGAGATCGTATCAGAGCCTTGCATACGCAGTGCTAAAGAAGCTACAGCCTATGTTCAAGCTCTTAAAGCCATATTAGAGTACATCGACGCATCCGATTGTAATATGGAAGAAGGCTCATTGCGTATGGATACTAATATATCCGTTCGAAAAGTCGGAGAGACTGGTCTTCGCAATAAAATCGAAATCAAAAATATGAATTCCTTTACCAACATGGAAATGGCCATCGATGCTGAAATTAAACGGCAGATCGAAGAGTACACAACACATGCTGATAAAGATCCAAAAACAATCATCGCTCAATCAACATGTCGTTGGGATCCTGCGACAAAAAGCATTGTCGTCATGCGCTCGAAAGAAGACGCTGATGATTACAGATATTATCCAGAAGGTGACATCCCGCCAGTTGCTTTAACGCAAGATTATATTGAAGAAATAAAAGGTACTCTTCCTGAATTGCCACTAGCTAAAAAACAACGTTACATCAATGACTTAAAACTCTCATCATACGCTGCAGGAACTCTGACATCTAATAAGAAAACGGCTGAGTATTTTGAAGAGGCTTTAAAATCATGTAATAATGCACAAGCTGTTTGTAACTGGATAACCGTTGAATTTGCTGGTCGTTTAAAAGATACAGGCAAAACTCTTATTGATGTTGGTATTACACCCGAACACATAGCTAAACTTGTCAACTTAATCGATAGTAATAAAATTACTGGTAAAATTGCTAAATCTGTAGCTGATGATATGGTTTCTACTTTGGGTAAAGATCCAGAAGAAATTATTGCTGCTAATCAAGATTACCAACCACAAAATGATCCTAAAGAAATTGAAGCGTTAATTGATCAAGTACTTGCTCAAAACGCTAACTCTATTGCTGACTTTAAGGCGGGTAAAGATAGAGCTTTTGGATTTTTAGTGGGACAAGTGATGAAACTGTCTCGCGGAAAAGCATCACCGCAAGTCGTTAACGACTTACTCAGACAAAAGCTGGAGAATTAAACGTTTGAATAAACGTTTACATTCTATGTAATTAGTGGCATCGCCCATTTCTGGATGAACTCCAGATAAAATGGCGATGCCTTTTCCAACTCGACATTTCACAATAGCTGCTGGCTGACCTAAGATATCAGAATAATATCCAAGTACTGATGTATTTTGTTTTAGCTCTGCTTTTTCAAAAGCACAACCACCATTGAAATAAACATCTGCAATAAATGTCGATGATATATGAGAATCTGGTTCTTTCCACAAAACTTGAGCTTTAACGGCGCCGTCATCTGTTTCATAAGAATATTGACCAAGACCATATGCTGGACCTATTGCTGTTCCTTGAAAAAACCCCAGCTCTCTTTCTCCTAAAACTTCAAGCTCTCCTCCCCTTTCAAAATCGACATAGGAAGCTGCATAATATGCACCAGCACATATTCCTAAATAGCGCCCACCATCATGCACAAAATCACTGATGCGTTGATTAGCAACGCCTTTTAAATCACGCATGTATGGTAAGTCTCTTCCGCCTGGAATAATAATGCCTGCGGCATTCTTTTCCCAATTAGGAAAAGAAGAAAAAAATTTGGGACCAACAAGTTGAACACTATACTTAGGAAAATTTGTTTCGATAAAATCTGCAATGAGGGCAAGTGCGGGGCGATGGACACCATCGCCCGCATAGAGATAAAAAGTGGTCATGAAGTGATTTTAGCAACCATTGTGTTTTTCAAAACATCACCAAATAAAAATGGTGCCACACCTAGTAAAAATGCTTCATAAGGGCCACCCACAAAGTGAGACAACCAAATCATGCCAGAACCTAAAATGATCGCACTACCGATGTATTGCGCAAAAAAGCGCTTAACGCTGCTTTTTGCCCAACCATTTTCAAGAAGTGATCCAGTAGTAAAAGCAGCTAACATGAAACCGACTAAGTAACCACCTGTTGGCCCAAACAAAACACCAGGACCAGAGGAAAAGCCACTAAATACTGGTAATCCCATGCAGCCTTCCAAAACATATGTCATTACAGCCATAAAACCAAGTCTTGGTCCCAATTTGGCAGCAATTAACATGATAGCAAATGTATGTAATGTAATAGGCACGGGAGTGAACGGAAGTTCAACAGCAATCTGTGCACACAAGCCAATTAATAAGGAAGCGCCCACAACTCTTAAGGCTTTATTAGTCACGCGGTCATCATGCATGACTTGCATAGTAGGAATGGCAATAGTCATCTTAATCCTAATTAAATTTGATATTTGAGTGAAATTTTAAAGGGTATGCTATTTTTATAAAAGCTTAATAAAAGGCGTAATTCAAACCTTTTTTTTAATAGGCGGACCCTCGTTTTCTCTAGGGTGTAAGCTATGAAAACTATCAGCTAGACGCTTTTTACTAATATGGGTGTATCGATCAGTCGTCGCAACACTTGCGTGTCCTAACATTTCTTGAATTACCCTTAAATCGGCCCCATTATCTAATAAATGCGTCGCAAAAGAATGTCTTAATGTATGAGGTGACACATTTTTAGTAATACCCGCTTTTTTAGCGTAATATTTAATACGTCGCCATATTTCTACACGCTCAATACGATTTCCCGTTTCAGTTAAAAATAAGGGTTCGGCATGGTCAATCTTTTTTTCGTTTCTGTACGTTAGGTATACATCGATCGCGTCGCGCGCTTTTTGCCCTACTGGCACTATACGCTCTTTACGACCTTTTCCCACAACTCTGACTGCTTGTTCATCAACATCATGAATATTTAAAGAGCAGACTTCAGACACTCGAAGACCAGAAGCGTACAAAAGCTCTAAAATGGCGCGGTCGCGAGCGCCGCGATATTTTTCTGGTTTTGGAACTTTCAATAAATCTTCAACTTCTTCTTGTGTTAATACTTCTGGAATTAACTGCCAAATTTTTGGGCTGTCAAAATACAAAGTGATATTGTGTTTAACAATACCTTCTCGTCTTAAGAAGCAAAAGAAGACTTTCACTGCCATTAAAGCTCTTGAAAGAGATGATGACGCATAGTTGCGCTCTTTTTTTAGAGCTAAAAAACCAATGATATCCTCTTGTTCGACTTCATCGATTTTAAAGCGATTCTTAGTCTCACAAAATTCAATGAAATTTCCAATGTCTCGGCCGTAGGCTTCAATAGTTGCTTGCGATAATCCTCTTTCAGATGCGATGTAAATGAGGAAGTCATTTAGGTAAGCATGGAAATTCATAGAAATACACTTTTAATTGTATAATTAAGTTCTAGATGAAGAGTACTTTCTAAACGCAATGAATTCTAGTGATTTATCAAAGATCTACAGAATGAATAGTATCATTGCTTAGTAACTTTTTGTACTTTATAATGAGCCACTCAGTTTTTTAAAAATATAGATTGATCAACACTATGACTAATATAATCAACAATGAAATAAAATCATTTATCTGTCCTCTTACTCATAAATTAATGGAAGATCCTTTAATGTGCTCTGAAGGACATTCATTTTCCTATATAGGAATATCAAAATGGTTCTATTCTGGAAAAAAAACCTGCCCTCTAAATAATAATGATCTATTGAAAAGACCGTTATTAACTAACTTTGCTTTACGCGATGCAATTGAAGAATGGAAAAAAATTGACCAGCCTAAACTAGTAAAATTTCACAATAATAATACTTATTGCCAATTTCTGTGTAGGTTAAACAATATCCATATCGAAAACAATGTCCCTCAACCTAATTCAATATTCCTGCTTCATACCAAAGAAATTCAAAAGATTTTAGCAAATCATAGTCCTCAGACATTAACAGTTGATACGTTTGCTAAATACTCTCTAAATGATCTTTTTAGCTATAAAGCAGCTAAAAGTTTAAATTTGGATAAACTTGCAAATGATTTCCTTAACCGTTGGAATATTGAGTGCGCCTTAAAGGGAACTTTTGATGAAGCGATAATGATTGATTCTACTGCGAAACAGGCCAACCCAAAAAAGAGAGATTTTTCAAATTTAATTAAAAATAAGAACAAACGATTTAAGAAAGCTTTGACTTAAGCTCCTGTTGAATCACAATCATTTCAGTTGGTGATAAAGGCTGCCTTGCAATCTGAAACATCTCTTGCGTATCGACAATTTCAAAAAAGAGAGTCCCTTTTTTCTCTTGTCGTTTGATAAGCTGTTCCCTTCTTTCTAAATACAAGGATAAAATCCACGCTAGATCTCTGGCAGGTTTTTCTTCTTGTACTAGTACTTCTCGAAGTAATATGAGAGCTTTTTCATCTCGAGTCTTAGGAGGTGCGGCTGGCTTTTCTGGTATGATAAAACGCCAATAAGCTTGACTATGGTGCTTTTCTTTACCCTCTTTCTCCCAGCAATCAACGCAATAATCAAAACGCTCATAGCTATCTTTAGAACCAATGAGAACCGAAACAATTTCTTGGTTTGGTTCTAATGGCTCTTGACCAATACAGCACGTATTGGATCGGATCGGAAGTGAAAAGGGCATGTGAGTCATATTAGCCTAATTTCATAAAATTCATGGCCAGCATAGCATTATGAACGTGTTTAATCACATCATAAGATTTAAAAGAGCGCTTCCCAAAGTAAAGCTATCTTGCTTAGCTTGTCCATTTATAACGTCTAAAATTTTTGTCGCTAGCAATTTACCAAGCTGTACGCCTTCTTGGTCAAACGAGTTGATATTCCACATGAAACCTTGGAATGCCACTTTATGTTCATAATAAGCTAAGAGATTTCCCATTACATAAGGATCTAATCGTTTAGCTAAAAGAACGCTGTTTGGTCTATTTCCACAGAATCGCTTATTTGGGTTATCACTTTTTTGACCAATGGCTAGAGCAATTGATTGTGCTAGTAAATTTGCAATTAGTTTTTCTTGGCAGGTCGTGCCTTTAAATTTTAAATCTTGCCCATACTGAGTCTCAGTAAAACCTATAAATTCTAAAGCAATGGTATCAGTACCTTGATGTATCAACTGGTAGAATGAATGTTGTCCATTGGTGCCTGGTTCACCCCAAACAATGGGTCCTGTATGGAAGTCAACTTCATGACCCGATTTATCAATGTGTTTTCCATTAGATTCCATATCGCATTGCTGCAAGTGGGCAGTAAAGCGCACTAAAGCTTGGGAATAGGGAATAATTGCAAGAGTTGGAAGTTTTAAGAAGTTGCGGTTCCAAATTCCTAACAATGCTGCTAGAAGAGGTAGATTTTTTTTCGGATCATCTTGCAATGCAATTTGATCCATGTCATGCGCTCCCCGCAAGAACTCCATGTAATTATCGAAGCCAAGACCAAAAGCTAACATGACACCGCCAACCATCGATGTCGCTGAATACCTTCCGCCTATGTAGTCCCAGATATAAAAGGATGCTAGATAATTAGACGGGTTATCCATAGGACTACCCTTTCCAGTGACAGCAACAAAATGATTTTCTGGTTTTAGATGTGCTTTATTGTATCTTTCTCTTACGAGTTCTTCGTTAGTTTGGGTCTCTAATGTATTGCCCGATTTAGAAACGACAACAACCATTGTTTTATCTAAATTGAGAGTTTCTAAAACAAGGGCTGCATCATCTGGGTCGACATTTGATATAAAATGAACACGTTTGCCTTTTTTCTTGTAAGCTTGAAGAGCCATATATATGGCTCGTGGTCCTAAGTCAGAACCGCCGATACCAACTAAAACTAAATCGGTAAAACGACCATCAACTTTAGATAAAAAGGTCTTGAGTTTTTCACATTCTGCTTTGGCAAGAACCATCGCTTGAGCAGCTCTTGGTCCAGTTTGTTGATTGCCAAAAAAATCGCGCATAGCTGTATGCAATACAGCGCGATTTTCACTTTCGTAACCCTCAATTTGATTAAGGATGTCACCCATTTGCATACGTTGCATCTTTGAAACAGCGCCAGTTTCACTGGCAAGTTCAAACAGTGAATTCATTACATCTTCTGTGACTCTTTCAGTTCCGAATGATAATTTAAACGGGCCAGCATGAGCTGTCATCGCATTAATGCGATCAGCTGTAAGATTTCCCTCTTGAGCTAAATCAAATGGTGTTTTAGCTAAATCTTCTAACTTTTTGTAAGCACTAGTTTGCTGAAAACTTCCAGTTGGGCTCTGTGACATAGTTTAATCTCTTCCTTGAACATTAAATTAAAATCACAACATGCGATGTGACCACAAAAAATTCAACTTTTGTTTTTAATTACAGGGGATGTAATATTCCGCACGCCGCTTCAAAACCTGCAACAAAACGACGCCCCATAGGGCTAAGTGTTTTGTCTATAAAGTATAACTCATCTAATCCCTGCCACTCTTCATTGAGCTTTTCTTCTGGTATAAGTTTGATATCGGGATGTTTTTGTTGGAATTCAACAAGTTGAGTCCAATGTGAAAAGAGCAAAGAATTTTTAGTGGGAAGTAAAAGAGCTTTATTTACTTCAAATGAAATTTCACTATCTAAATTTTTTTCAGTATGTTGATTACCAAGATCGCGACTTAATGCTAACTGAGTTTCCAAAGTCTCAATTGCAGTCATATCGAGATTGAGTAAACTTTGAACGTCAGGTGGTAAAGCAACTAATAATAAATCTAAATAGTCAGCTAATACTTGCTTGGCAAAGAGTCGTTTAAAGTGGATAGGATGCTCTTCGACGTCAGAGACTCCATAAAGATCGTTTTGCTCATTAGCAATTTCCAATAACCACTCTTTTTCTTTAGACTCTACAGCTTCATCCCATTTCATAACTTGGGGAATATCAGCTGTGCCTTCATACATGACGCATCCAACAGTCTTACTTTGATATAATGGATATAAATTCTTAGTAAAATGGTCTAATGCTAACTGTAGTGTTAAAAAGTTCTGTTGATTTGAAAGCGGTGTTGAAAATAATCCCATATCAAAGTGCCAAAGTATAGACTTGGCGCTTTCAGCAAAAGATTTCTCATTTTCCCAATTCAATGAAGATGCAGGTGTCGCGTCTAATTTTATGCGAGTAATTTTATTCGTGCTCATTTTTGAAAACCATAGTAGCGATTGATTTACCCTTTTCACGCCATAAATTGTCAAAAAACGAATTACCGTAGTCGAGTGGCGTTTGTTGATGAAAAGGTTCTGGATATAAAGGTTTAAGTTTTTGTGCTTTTAAAACTTCTAGGATCATTTGATCACGATAGACTTCATCGTCGGTAACAAGCGTCAAATCACCTCGATCTTGAAGTATACGCTTAACTTGCGTTAAAAAAGGTTTTGCTATCAACCGATTTTTTGCATGTTTTGTTTTAGGCCAAGGATCTGGGAAATTGACATAGATCGCATCAATTGATTCATTAGCAAAATAATGTTTCGTTACGGTGACTGCCTCGCCACACACAATAAATAAATTTTTTAACTGGAAATTCGCTAATTTTGACCAAATTTTACGACATCGATCAAATCTTTTTTCAACAGCGACCCAATTGATATCTGGATTTTGCAGCGCTTTTTGAGCAATCCAGTCACCATTGCCGCTACAATATTCAATATGCACGGGCTTTTTAGAACCAAAAAGCTCGTCCCAATGAGGAAATTCAAAAGAAGAGTAATCATCTATACAGCCAGGTACGTAAAGTAGCGGATGTTGAAGCAAAACTTCCCGGTTCTTCCAGGAAAATGGAGGCTTTAAATCTTTGGGTTTCACGGCATTATTCTTTATTAATTCGCGTAAATAATACCAAAAAATGGGCTAAATCCCAATATTAAAAATTTTCTCATTGGCGAAACGAGAACTTTTTGGTAAGTTTGAGACAAAATGACCACCGCTACTTTGATGGAGCCCCTTTTCCTATGGAAATTCGCCTCGCGACGTTTTCGCCCGTTCACTATTTCTTAGAAGAAAGAGTCAGTAAAGACTACTTGCTCCTTTGCGCTGAAAGCGATAAAGAAAATATCGAAAAAATGCTACCCCCGGCCCCTTTTACACCGGACGATTTAAGAAAGGCTGTGGCTAGCTGGGAAATTATTCCCTCTTTTTTTGTTTTATGTGAAAAAGATAAAGAGTGGTTTGCATGTGCAACCAACGATTGGTCTTTTCATGTCCTTCAAGACAATGACATGAAAACATTACCAATCGATGGGACTTCTTTTGTTCCAAATCAAGGGCGCTACATCATAGCACCTGCTATCATGATGGATCGTTGTACAGAAGATGATGTTAAAAACTCATTAAAAAATCCTTACGACGAAGAGCTTGGATTCAATAAGCAACTCACATGTAATGAAAGAGCTTGGATACTTCAAAGTTCGTCTTTTCCTGTCGTTGAAAATGAAATCGAAAAAGCTTTTGATCCAGAACAACAACGTTTAAGACGACGCAGCAAAGCGACATCTATTGGTATGGCTATTGCCACAATTGGTATGTTAACATCAATTGGTTATCATTTTTATGACAATCAACCAAAAGCCATTGATGATCCTTACCAGATCATTAGGTTAGAAAATAGCCGATTCTTAGGATTGCAAAAGAAATATGAAGAGCAGCTAGTACAAGCACTTAAAGAGGCTTCATCATCTCAAACTCAACAAATTTTAAAACTTCACCATGAAAATAAATCTTTAGCAGATAAGATACAAAACCTTGAATTAGCTCTTGAGTTAAGAACCGTGGAAGCTGCAAATCTTGCTGTAAAAGGTCAGAGTCAATCGTCAATGATCGATGAAATTAATAAGCAATTAACTGATCGAAATGATCAGTTAAAAGCCATTCAAAATCAATTCAGTGACTTAGAAGTGAGCCATCAAAAAAATACCGAATCCAAATCGCAAACTTTGGCGATGAATGAAGAGCTACAGCAAAAAAACTTAAGAATGCAAGAGCAAATCATTGAACAAACCAAAGCCATTGAAACGTTATTGTTAACAGCTAATGAAGCAAAAGTTAAAGCAGATCGAACAATCGACGAAAACATACGCTGTACAAAATTAAATCATGAATTAACTCAAGAATTGGCTAAACTTCAAGATTCTCATAGCAATATTTTGAAACGAGAGCAAGAGAGTGAGTTAGCTCATACATCTTATCTGAACGAACTTAAGCGACAAGTTCATGAACAACAAAAAGCTCTAACAGCATTGCAAGATTCAAGAGCCTCATTAAATAATGAATTGAAACAAATCAGAGCAGAACAAAGTCAAATTAAATCTAATCCTTTAGCTGCAAAAGCGTCTGCATCAACTGTTAAATTACCTGATCAAAAAAATCATTCGCATATAGTCAAGCCAGGTGAAACCTTATCAACTATATCTGAAAAATACTATGGCACTTCAAAACGTTGGAAAGAGATTTGGGAGGCTAATTCTAAACAAATTAGTAATCCATATCAAATTAAAGTCGGTTCTACTTTAGTCATTCCTTGATTGAATGAACTAATAGCATTATAATTAATACTCATTAATAAATTATGAGTATTAATTATAAATTTAGTTTTTAAATTTACTAATGGATTATTTGTTGCTTTATTGATATTTGTTGCAACGGGGTGTACCTCGCTTACACAAAAATCAAATGATTCCCTTATATCCTACAAGCAGCGCGACTTTGAAAATGCAGACGTTGGCTTTTCTAAGCTCCTAGATAAAAATCCAGGTCTAAAAAATCGCGTTTGGTTACTTCTTGATCGAGGTATGAGCCGATTTGCCAATGGTCATTACAAAATGGCAGCCCTTGATTTTCAAAATGCAATCGAATCTTCAGACTTAAGCTTACAAAAACCTTTATTTGAACAAATGACAAGCACAGTCATCGATGAACGTTTATCAGTTTATACACCATCTTATGTCGAACGCATCTATTCATACTTTTTTTGTGCGCTTTCACTTTTAAAACAAAATGACATAAGTAATGCTATTGCCGTTTTAAAATCTGCCCACGAATTAGAAATTGTAGAAGAAGAGAAATCCAAAAATACCCATTTTTTTACAGGCTTTATTCCTCATGTCAACACAGCTGGTAACGAGTTACTTTCAAATCTACTCCGTTTACAAGATGATTTAAGTAATGTTAATCAATTAGATCAGAAAGTCAAAGATAGTGGATTTGCAAGCTGCTTTGAAAAACAAAAAGTTGTGCTTTATGTTTTTCGAAAACCTATGCCTGCTAAAGTGACACTTGAAATTCCAGCTATTAAAACCTCTTTATATGTTTTAGAGATGATCATTAAGCATAAAGCGCCTATGAGTATTCTCCCATTATTGCCATCTGTTAAAGTCCCCTCATATCCACCAATTCATCATTCAACACCCTCATCTTTAAAATTAGGAAATAAACATATAAAGTCGCAACGATTGGCATCTATTGATAGACAATGTGAAAGCTATTTAAATCTTATGCAACCAACACTCGTTGCCAAAGAAGTAGCAAAGTACCTGCTACAAAGAACAACAGTTAATGTCATCCATAACAATAATAAATCAGCTTTAGCTGATTTGGGATTCTTTATTATGAATATGACATCAAAACCAGACCTTCGCAGTTGGCAAACATTACCAACTGCTATTGATACAACTCAACTACCCCTACCCGTTGGGGATTATACTCTTTCGATTAAAGATGATGACATCCACTTCTCAATTAAAGACGGGCAAACAACATTTTTAATCTATTTCGAGGAAACCTAATGAAACACAAAAAATTAATCATTTTAAATGTATTAGCGGCATTAATACTAACTGGCTGTGCTCATAGAGTACGAACAGCATGTGATGTAACTCCAGGAAATGCTCAAGAACACCGTTTAGATTGGAAATATGGAGCAACCGATCTTCGTATTCAAACGACAAAAATACTATCATCATTGATGGATCGCTGGGAATGTTCAACAAGAGCGACTACTTGTAAACCATGTATTGTAATCACACCTGTTGATAATCGCACTCATCACATTATATCTTGCGACATGATTCGTGATATTTTTGAAAGTGCGGCTGCAGAAGATGGAAGATTTACAGTTGTCGTTGGAGATTTTAACGACGAGTCCGCACTTGATAAATACATGCAAAAAATACAAACACAAACTAAATACGACAATGACACTCGTCTAGAACAAAATGGTGCTATCGCTCCTCAATTATTAGCAAAGGTTCGTATCACTGAAGCTATAACTCACCAAAATCGGTTTGATCTTGAAGATTACCGTATGACAGTTAATCTATTTGATATTCAATCTCAAGAATTGATTGATTCAGCTTACGACGTGTTAAGTAAAAAAGTTCGTCTTTAGACTTCTGGATGCCAACGCCGAGCAACAAATTTAGGGGATCTTTGATCCTCTAAATGGTTAGCTGGTTCATGCGCTTCCATGATTTCTTTTAATCGATGCAATAATTTATCTTGGTAAACACCCTTACCTACCCTGCTTTCAATAGTCGTATCTTGATCATAAACCATCACGACGTGTCCCTTAAAAACAATCAAGTCAAGCGGACGCAGCAACACACATATCTCTTCAGCCGTCAAACCCTCGACAGGAACTGGTTTTCCTACCGATTTCAAATGACTCGTGTTACGGGGAAGATATCCGTCTGATGCTTCATATAAAAGCCCTGAACAATCCAGTCCTTTAATTTGCCACAAATTAGCTGTATGGGTGTCTAAATCACCTCTTGGTGGATAGAAATAAAGCATTTGAGGTATTCCATCGAACCAATTTCCACCCCAAACATAAGGGGCACCTTTGCGGCTATAAATTTTTTTTAATAAAGCTTTAGGAGATGGTAATTTTTTTAACCGTTCTGGGGTGTCTTTATCTGCTTTTTTTAAAAATCTTGAATCGACAAATAGATTATCTGAGGGATATTCACTTGTTTTCACTTTCCAAACAATTGAATCTTGAGACTCTAATATTTCAAATTTGGTTCCTGGTAATGCCACAAATTCTAATTCAGCAATAAATCCACGGTGATCTAATTGCAAATGCTTGCCCGTGGTAGATCCAAATATTAATCTATGATCTGATACGTTTAAAACGGGAGTTGGAGACGCACTTATTGCAAAAGTTATGACTTCGGTTGGATGTAAAATCATTACGATCTCTTCATTTAGAAATGAAACGGCATCAATAGATGCCGTCCGAATTTAGAATTAGCCTTTTTTGCGTCCAAATACAGCTATTGCACCACCAAATATAATCATCACAACACCACCAATAATGTACCACATGGTTTTATCTGTGAAACGACCAGTTGCTGACTCCATGACATTTTCTGTTACTGATTGAGAAGCATTAATACCAAATACCAATAAAATAACTCCCACAATGAGCAATACGAGGGCTAAGATTCTTCCAACTGACATTATCAACTCCTGATGTAATGTTAATATTTAACTTAATATTTAAAAAATAGCGGGTTACCAATTTGAGTGAAAGATTAATTTTTAATCCAATCAATCCATTTTAGTCTTTGCTTCTCGTCCATTCTCTCACCTTTGCGAACATATGCCATCCTTACCAAGTGATTGTTTTCAATATATAACCTTGTGATTTCATCTTGATCTTCGACTTCTGGACAATCTTTTGCATACCATTCATAAATTACATTACTAGGCTCATCTATAATTGTTACATATTGTATTTGCGATCCGTACTTCTCATCACCTCGTCTGCAAACAACCATTAATGAATAAGGGTCGATATCCCATTTTGTATTCACTTTATAATCAAATGTTTGGACAGTTATCATTTCTTTCCAATCTTCAACTGTTTGTCCTTTAGGTACAAATTCAACAATTTCTTGGCCATCGATGACCTGGGTCCAACCAATTTCCCAACGTTCATGTTCATCAACGGGTAATTTGTAATTTTCCACAGTTTTTTCGTTATTAATTAAGGATAAGCTTCCTAGAAGCATTATAATCATACATATGGAGCCAATAATCGTTCTCATAAGAAATGTCCTAATTATTAAAAAAATAATAGAATATATTTTTTCGAGTTCTTTTTCAATGAGTTGCTAAAATGCAAATGGCATGTTAAATTTAACTCATCATAATAACGGGATCTTTCTCAATGAATTCTTTAGCCTCGAGCCAAGCTCATAGGCGCAAATTTAATTTAATCCTTGTCATATCGCTGGCATTCTTAGATTTTTTAGGATTCGCGTTAACTATACCCTTATTACCACTTTTACTATTAGATACCTCATTTGCATTAGTTCCTATCGATACTTTAACGACAACGCGCTACATTTTATTGGGAGCTTTGCTTGCATGTTATCCATTAGGACAAATTGCTGGCGCCCCACTTCTGGGTGCTATTTCTGATCACTTAAGTCGAAAACGAGTCTTATTACTCTCTTATTTGGGAAATATATTAGGATATTCCCTATGCTTACTAAGTATAATGAGCGCACAGATTGGATTCTTCTTCTTAGGGAATTTTTTAGCGGGAATCATGGGTGTTAATGTCGCAACAACGAATACAATCATTAGCGATTTATCCAAAAAACATGAAAGAACAAGACGATTTAGTTTAGCTGCCATGGCGCTTGGATCGGCTTTTATAATTGGACCATTTGTGACAGGCTTTTTGTTAAAAGCTTATCCAAGAGGTGATTTAACTCCTTTTGGATTAATACTTGGCAGTGCAAGTGGCTTATCATTGATCAATTTTGTTATTTTTAAAAGATTTTACACTGTCGTTGATAACCAAAAAGCCCTCCACACTTTAAAGCTATCAATATTAAGAGCAGAAATTTGGTCTGTGCTTAAAAGTAAAAATGGGTTGAAATTAGCGTTTACATCGACGTTTTTATTATATTTTGGGTGGTATTACTTCATTAAGTTCTTCCAGGTGTTCTTAATAAACATCTTAGAAATTGATGAACGCAGTTTTTGTTGGTTTTTAAGTTACTTTGGATTGTGCTGTCTAGTTGCACAAGTTTTGTTTTATACATATTTTAGCAAACATATCACTAAAAGCCGTGTTTTAAAAAGTTTCACATTAG
The DNA here is from genome assembly GCA_016463375.1 of Parachlamydiales bacterium. Lineage (GTDB taxonomy): Bacteria > Chlamydiota > Chlamydiia > Chlamydiales > JAEMRK01 > JAEMRK01. The sequence continues at coordinate 19,063 of JAEMRK010000025.1, forward strand.
CATTAGCCATTGCAATATTTTCGTTCCTGTTCATAAAATCACATCTTCATGTCTACATAGCTATCGCATTGTTTTCAATCGCCTATTCATTCATTTGCCCTTGCCTCACAAGCTTTGTTTCAACCTATGGTGATGACCATAGTCAGGGAAAAATTATGGGTCTTTACCAAGCCGCGCAATCGATTGCAAAGGTATTATCGCCAGTTCTCGCAGGCCTAACAATGTGCCTATCCCCACAATTTCCAATATGGATAAGCTTTTTGTTTATTGGCGCAACCAGCGCTATTTTTCATTATGTATTTAGAGGGAAAAGAAAATCGTTAGATTAATTATTTGCAAACTTTGATTTTATGAGCATGCCCTAAATAGGCTATGCCAAGAAGTTCTAATTCAAGTTCTTCAAATAAAGGATTGCAATCTAGCAACAGTTGTAATGATTCATCTTTGTTTTCGGTATGGGGAACCATACGGATCTTTCGATGTAGTTTGTCAAACAATTGATAAATTGACCTATCACCTAACAAGATAGATTTAGCCTTAGCTTTTTTAAACTGATCATAAATCTCCGACCAATCTTTTTTCCATTGGTCTTTTGGCAATTGGTGTTTGTATTTAAGAAGGTCTTCAAGATCGAGTAGGACGTCTGATATATATGAAAGCATAGTCGCAGCAGTTTCTGCTCGACGCTCTTCAAATTTTTTACGACGCCAAAGTGATATTTCGAGCATACCAAAGGTAATACCCAATATTGCTGTGACACCGACTAAAAATCCGCCGAGATTTTGCGCGTGTGAGCTTGTTAACCATTGAAATATATTAAGCATCAATTATCCTTTTATCCAATCATAATGTCCGCCATGACTAAAGCGTACAAATAGTGGCTGTTTGTCCATAAACTGATTACCAGCCGAATCCATACATTTAAGATTTGTATTGCCGTTACCGACCATGACAAATATCGGTCTTTTAAGAATGCGACTGGTTAATTCAATTTCGAAAGAGCCATTCCAAACGCCATTAGTCATCAACCGATTACGGTATCCCTCAATTATATGCCTTGGAATTTTGAGAGTTTTAAACAAGTTTTCATAATCAGCTTCTTTCAGACATATAATGTCTTGAACAACTTGATTATCGAAATTATCTAATATAATCTGCGCTATTTTTGCAGGAGTATCTAAGTCGTTTTCTACATCGTAAAATGAGTCATAGATATGCTCTGGCATTTTTTTAGTCAGACCCATTTCTTTAATATCGTCTTTAGAATATTTCAAAAATCCTGAAAATTCAGCTTCGTTTTCTTGAAGATTAACGACAAAATTTTGTATACCTTGCTGGTTCTGAGTATCAGCAAATAATTTATCAAATTCATTAAGCACTTGAGCACGCAAGTTGTCTTTAAGAGTGATTAGTTGGCAATTAAGCTTTGGATTTTTTGATAGCCGAGATACTCTTTGCTGATGCTCGGGGTGGTTTTCTAAATATTGTCCAATGACTAAAGACCATAAAAAACAATTACCATCTGGTGGAACTGGAACAATCATTTGAAATGAAGCATTTCTAAGAGACGTTCTTAATCTGTCGAACTCGTATTGTTTAGTGATACACTCAAGTAGTAAACGTTGCTGATTACTATCTAGACCATAAAAGTTGGGTTGCTTTAAAATGACGCAAATTTCTTTGTAGATACCATCATTATTTTGCCAAAGAGAATCTGACGTGCATTTCGAAAAATAGGAATTCAACGGAATATCGGGAATAATCTGGCAATTGTCTAATTTAAATTCATAAAAAATGTCATTTAATATTTCAGTAGCTTTTGCTATGAGTTCTACATCATTCAATAGCCGAAAGTCACTTTGGAGATTGTTAACATCTATGTACGACTCGTCACTTTCTGAATCAATTTCGTCACTTTCACAACTGTTGTCCGACTCTATATCTTTTAATTCTAAAATATCGCTCAATTCTTGATCATAATATATATCGGATTCATAGTCGGAACTTTCATAATCCTGATAACTTTTTTGACACTCATCTTTTGAACTTTCTGAAGTTGAACTTAAATTATCGCTTTCATTTGATAAGGTGTCATCTTGATCGTTAAGATTAAAAATTAAATTATCGGGTGTTTTTTTAATATTAATAGGCGGATTTTGAGCAGGCATAGGTTGACTTACTTCTTGTGATCTTTCAATTTCATCAGCAAGTTTCAAAGCCATTGATACCGATGTCTGAAAACCTAAATGGTGAAAAGCATTTTGTAATAATGAAAAAATTTGCCTTAAAAATAAAAAATTTGAGCCTAAAAAATTTTTAAATCCATAGGCGTGTTTTTGTTTCATATAAGCCATGTAGCGCAATGTATGCACAACAAGTGGCTTTTCAAAAGGGGTTAATCGACTTTTTATACCACCGATTAATACGACAATTTCCTGAAATTTTAACTTATCTCCCAAATCATCAATAAGAGTAACTCGTCCATTAACGTAACCTAATTTTCCGTGATTCTTGGGATCTAAATTTGGGTAGGCCTTGTTTAATATATTGACGTCAAAGTTGTTGAATGGGTTCAAATTATTCATAATTCTCACTTTTTTTCGTTATACTATAGACAACTTAAAATATAATAAGAACTACATTTTGGCCTAAGTATCAGCCGCTTTTGAGAGATAAGAGCTGATACTTTTTTTGATGGGTTTTAATAGTGAAAAATCGAATTCATTTAAAACCATGTGCGGTTGTAATCACACAACTTTATAATTGGTTTAAGCTTGCAGTATTCTATGGTTAGCAAACCAACGATCTAATCCGTTGAACACATTTGCTTGTTGTTTAAAACTTAATTTCTTAATCTCACCTGCAAACAATTTGTCTTCAATTTCCTTTTTAAAGATGTCTCTATTACCAACCAATAAAAAATCGTTGGGAATGAATGACATCGCATTGAAAAAGTAGTTAGGTAATTGTTCTGCTTCTTTTCTCAATTTATTTTCATAAACCTTATCGGCTCGTGCACCCTGTATTAAGCTTGTAACAACAGCATTGATTACGCTTGAGCGATTGTGTTTAGCTTCGTGTTCAGTGACGACTACTTGATAGGGCTTTAGAATTAAATTGTTTGATGAATCGCTTGAAGTTAGTTTTTGAGCATTAGCTTTGACATAACCATTGATTGTAGATTTTATAACATCGCGTTTTTTTCCAGCTGTACCCTTTAAATTGACTCTCAAAGGTTTGAAATGATTTGATTTACCAGAATCAACTTTAACAATTTTTCTAGCTGCTAAACTAGCACTCTCATCTTTTGTTTTTTCTGTCAAAACATCAGCAGATTTCACTTCACTAGTTGGAGACTGTTTAATCAGTGTGCGATTTTTAACATTTTTACGATTATATAGATTTCTGGGGTGTGCGTGAAAAACGTGTTTGTTAGTTGAATACCTCTTAGAAATTCTTACTTTAAGATTCGAGCCATAAGATTTGGACGTATCTAGCTCATTCAAATCAAGGACGATATTTTTGAAATTAGCTTTGGCACGATTAGCAGCCAAATCTTCGTTTTTAGTTTCTTCTGCAAATTTATCCGCAAAATTCTTAGCAAGTGTCGCTGACGTTTTAAATCCTAAACCATGAAATGCATTTTGTAGAGCAGAACACATTCTTCTAATGTATAAGAAATTTTTACCAAAGATATGTTTCCATGAATAGGCGCGATTATATTTCCGATCAGACATGTAATTTAATACAGTGGAAAGGTGAGCTTTTTGCTCCAAATTAAAATTATCTTTGCAACTCTTTACTCTTTTTACAATATCCAAGAGATGGTAAGGCTCAGTAGTATGAGTTAAATCATTAACAACTGTTCCATCCTTACACATAATACCATGGTAGAATTGGGATAAATGCATTGAACTAGTGGCATTTCTTCCTGATCCAAAAGCATTTTCTATTTGATTGTAAAATTGATCAGCTTGGATTTTTAAAGAATCTTTATTAACAGTCATAATTAACCTTACTAAGTCTTTTTAATAAGGTGCAATTATAACATTAAATTATATTAAAAACAAAGTATACGTGATTAATAAAATCATATTA
>JAEMRK010000076.1 GCA_016463375.1 Parachlamydiales bacterium
GGCTAACGTGTCTAAACAGGTCTTGATTAGATTTGTATAGATTTTTATAAGCGGCAGATACCATGCCACCTATAAGTGAAACGAAGTTGGATAAAGAGATGTATCTAACAATTTATTGGAGAAAACTTGGTATGGAAAGAGGGTCTCCACTTGCACAACAGGAAAGATTTGAATCATTACCAGCTATATGGAAAACAGAACACTTTAACTTACGCCACACCTATTGATTCACTACTGCTTGACTAAATGTCCCTATTCTTGAAAATAAATATCTTAATTAATACAGGTTAAAAAGATGTCACTACACCCCTCATTGATTGATCAAACACTACTAAAACCAGATGCAGATGAAAATGAAATTAAAGATATGTGTATAGGTGCTATTGTGCACAAGTTTGCAACGGTTTGCATTAATCCTAGTTGGGTGCGATTGGCTAGTCATCTACTCAAAGAGCATGTAACAAAAATAGGCACTGTTGTTGGCTTTCCACTGGGTGCTTCTACGACTGCTATTAAAGTTGCTGAAACTAAAGACGCCATTGCTAATGGCGCTCAAGAAATTGATATGGTTATAAATATAGGGCAATTGAAATCTAAAAAGTATGAATACGTTTTAGATGACATTAGACAAGTCGTTGAAGCGGCATCTGATAATATCGTTAAAGTGATTTTAGAAACTGCTCTGCTGACTAAAGATGAGAAAACTGAGGCCTGCTTAATTTGTTTAGAATCCGGAGCTCATTTTGTTAAAACGTCGACAGGTTTTAGCAAACATGGTGCAACGCTTGATGATATCGAGCTGTTGCACTCTCTGGTCAAAGGTAAAATGGGTGTCAAAGCATCAGGGGGAATTCGTGATCGAAACACGGCTTTATCAATGATCAAAGCGGGTGCATCACGAATTGGAACTAGTAACGGTGTAGCTCTTTTAAAGGATTAGCCTTTTTGAGCTAAAACGAAATCACCAGTTAATTGATTAGTAATTTTAACGGGATACTTAGGATCAAGGCTTTTACCCATAGTTAATGGTAAAGGAGATTCCCAAGATTTTAAAATATATTTATATAAAGGTTTTATTTTGAAATCTTGGTCCTTATCTAAAGTCAAGACCCATCCCTGCTTTTCTTTATGAATTTGAAAAGCTTTAGAAGCTACATTGGCCGCTGTATTAGCACCATTAGTGATATCATAACCACTAGATCTCTCTCTAACGATCGTAATTGAAGATTTGTTTATATATTGACTTGGCGCTGCCATAACAAATGTAGAAGTAACTACAGCTACTATTCCTAATAAAATCTTTTTAATTTTCATAATAACTCCAATTTAAAGTGTAATTATACTTTAAATTGGAGTTAAAATCAATATTATACTTAAACTATTCTTTACTAGCTAGATTACCCGATATAATAGCCTCACGAATTTGAGCTGCAACATCTTTTAGCCCTCCTGGAGAATGAGGTAATAATATGGCCGTACTCTTGCCGGATGCCCCCAATTCTTTAAGGGTATCAAAGTATTGAGTCATTAGTACTAAACTCATCACATCAGATGCAGATGTACCAGGAATTGACCTTTGAAATTCATCTATTGATTGCCGAAGGCCCTCAATAATAGCTTTTCTTTGATTGGCGATACCCTCGCCCTGCAAACGCATTCTTTCAGCTTCACCTTCTGCTTGTTTAACCTTAAGAATTTTTTCAGCTTCACCTTTTTCATTAGCAGCTATTCTTAAACGCTGCTGTTCATTGATTTCGTTCATCGCCACTTTTACCCGTGCATCAGGATCTAAATCAGTCACCAAGGCTTTGACAATTTCATATCCATAATCTTGCATTGTTTCAGTCAATTCAGTTTTAACAGCATTAGCAATACTATCTTTCTTTTCAAAAACTTCATCCAATGTCATTTTAGGAACCTCTGCCCTAACAACATCAAAAACATACGACGTAATCTGTTCTTGATAATTGGCTAGTTTGTAAAATGCGTCGTAAACTTTGTCTTCTCTCACACGAAACTGTACTGATACAAGTGTTTTAACAAAGACGTTGTCTTTAGTCTTTGTCTCAACTTTAACTTCAAGTTGCTGGATGCGTAAAGAAAGCACCCCTCTGACTGTTTCTATGAAGGGTATTAAGAAATTTAATCCTGCTCGAGCAGTACCTTTGTATTTACCAAACCGCTCAACAAGAGCCACAGACTGTTGTCGAACTGTAAAAAAAGATTTCATGATTATAACAAAAAGAATGAAGCCAACGGCTGCAATAGTGATCCACATAACTTCCATAATAACATCCTTTAAAGACAAAAGAAGTACTATGCTCAATTTATCAATTTAGAAACGAGGTCAAATATCAATCCGAGCTTACAACTAACACTCTTTTTAAAGATTCAGAATAGCTTTCACTATAATTTGGAGAGGATTCTATGAAAGGAGGCTTGCGAGTATAAAAAGTCACAAGTCCTGCATTAAGGTGAACAAAATCGAGTTCACCTTGACTTCCAAAATATAAAATAACACCCATTAAATTAGTGTCAAAAGGTTGTTTTAACAAATAGGGCAAAACATCCTTATTGGAGTTCAAATGTTTTAAAAACCTTTCTGTTGCTTTGACGATGAGTGTACGGCCCCTATCCCTACTAATATTTTGATAGGATGAAAGAATAAAACCCGCAGCCTCTATTTTATCACTACTAGCTGGCATATCAAGGCCACCATCGTTGTACACCATGCCATACTGCTCCATCAATCCCATAACACGCGTCATCGCATACTCATAGGCTGGACTTGCCACAGAATAATAAAGTTTAGATCGACTTGGTAATTCCTGAGCATGTGGCTGGCAGAAAGAGTGCGTTGTTAAACTTATAGCCATTAAGGTGAAATGCGATAAAATTGATCTAAACATGTGTTTCTTATTTAACCATATTGAAGAAAATCATTCTGAAGTATTTCGAAATTTTCTGACATGAAAAATGTGTAATGATTGGAGGATAAAATAATAAAAAAAAATTTAAAATCAGCTAGAGTTTAGTTGATTCTGAAGAAGAAATTTTATCTATTAAAGATTCGTGCAGTGCGACGAACCTTTTAATGAACACCAAATTTTAGCAATACGCGATGCTATGATTGAATTACATTCCTTTAAGGAAGTCTATACTAAACTCTCACTACTATCCAAAGTTATCCTTAATAAACTTCAGTCGTCAACTATAACTGCCTTTGATCTCAATACAGATAAAAACAAACTAATAATAAAATTTCCTGCCATCTTTCTCAAAAGATTTCAAAATGCATTTCCTTTCAAGAAACACTAAGATTATGGAAACTTAATAAAGATGTCTATAAAGTTAAAACAAATTTATTTTAACCTTCATAAAGTTTTTTGGCAAAAATGAGTATTTCAAGTAATTTTACAAGCGTATTTACATCAGATATCCCTCTTTATATAACAAAAATTGATAATGGCTCTAATCCTACAGATTTAAATCGTTTGTTTGATCAAAGCATAAATAATTTAACCTTAAACTCTATACATTCTAACGAAAAAAAATTTACCAGTGATAGTCAAACTGAAAGTTCGGCTAACAGCTTCACTCGTAATCACTATATTGGGCAAAGAGATAACACCAAAAAAAAGCGAGTAAAGCGAATTGACGCTCCTCGAATTTCTGAAGGCAGAGATAGAAAAAACGGTTTTAACAAGTGCCAAGATAATATTATTAAAGGCATGTTAGTCGATCTACACCAAGACAAAGAAACGATTTCCAATGTTTCCCAAATCTCAAGAAGAATGTTAAAAATTATTATGACTAATGAGTCGCTTAAAAAAACTTTTGGGTGTAATTTAACAAGGTCGAAATTAAGTAATCGTATTTCATATGGGTTTAATTTAAAAAAAGGTGCAAAAAAAGCATTTGACAAATGGTTTAAAGATCCCAGTGCTTACCAGACAAATTTAAAAGAAAATTAGTGGATAGTCATGGTCAAATTCATTAAAATTCTTGACCTGACATAGAATGTTTTTTATGGTAATACCTGATATTTTCAATTGCGGTATTAGCATGTCAAAACAATTCGTAGTTCAGCCTTCAGCAAATCATTATAGACTCAATTCAAAAATTCAAAAAGATTTAGCCCAAGAATTTTTAGGTAAATACTCTTTTAAACCAGGCTCTATCATTTTAGATATAGGATGTCGCGACGGTCATGTAGCTCAACAATTATCTCAAATGGTGCCCGAGGCAAATATTTATGCTATAGACTCTTCATCTTCAATGATCGAGTGTGCTCAAACTTTAAATTCTAAAATCACCTGGATCTGTGGTCATATTGAAGATGTAAAATTAGATATAAAATTTGATCTCATTTTTTCAATGAGTCTTCATTGGATGCAAAATCCGATAACGACATTGCAAACATCAAGCCAATTTCTGAAAACAAATGGTGATCTTCTATTAATTACCTTTCCTCAAGAATCACCGTATTGGCAATTTATCGATGACGCTTTAGCGCAGCATTCAATTGAATCTTTTAGAAAACAAATGCTAACAACTGATCAAATCGCTAAAGAACTTGAATGTTTAAATTTAAAAAATGTGGAAGTCTTAAAAGAAATTAGACTGTCTATATATGAAGACATCACTAAGCTAAAAAATTATATTAGAGGCTGGATATCATACTACGCTCCAATTGAAGAAAATGACATCGACAGTTTTTTAGATAATTCAATCAATAAATCAGCTCAAAAATTTCTGCAACCAGATAACACTTACTGCATACCTTATCTTTTAGTTAGAATAAAATCTAAAAGTGCTTAGCCATATTTTTTCTTCCATTCAATTTTTTGTTCTTTATACAAAGGGTGCTCTTCAGCCTTTTTCCAAGCAGCAAAATAAATAGAGGCACTCTTAACTTTAATGGGATCGCCAGAACCTTTTTCATAGGTTTCATCGCTATGCGGTCTATATTTGCGACCACCCTTATAATTTGCATAGCGCCTAGATCTTGTAAATCCCATCTGTAAAAACTTACGAGCCATGTCAGCGCCGACAAATTCATCATTTTGAAGATAATTTAAAAACAATGAAAAAATAGTATCAGCCCCCACCTGTGCAATTTCAGGTGTTTTAAATTTCCAATACGGAAGAATTTCTGATTTGTAAGGTTCACATAATAATACACCCTGCTCGCCTTTGCCAACACGGTAAAGCTCCGGATATAAGCGATAATCTATATCATTTTTCCAAGCATATTTAGACTCATCAAAATTCTTAGATCGTTTTTTTTCAGTCATTTTTTGAAATAAATTGGTGCTTATTAAATTTTCTGCTTAAAATTATTCATTATAATATTTTGAATTTTATTATCCACTATAGTTATTTCCCATACACACTCAGACCAATAAAATTGATTAAAATTAATATAGTGATCAATTGAATCAAAGTTCAACACAATTAAATTTTCATTTTGCTTAACCATAGAACTTTTAAATGCACGTGTCCAACCTGTTTCAAAGAAATTTTTTTGAAAATGTGCAACTACTTCATTTTGACCCTTTAAGGGGGGTAAGGAGGCTGAATATTTTTTATTAAAATTTTGTAATTTATATGAGTAGGACTGTTCGATGGATATAGTTTGAGATAAATGTTTAGCAAAATCAGTTTTATCTTGCACAAAAAAAGCATTTAAAAAATCATGAGTAATGCATAAATTTTTGTAATTAGAATTATCGCTCGGATATAATATTATGTCATTTCTAGAATAAATA
>JAEMRK010000077.1 GCA_016463375.1 Parachlamydiales bacterium
CATTTGTATAGATAGTATTAGATATGTATAGATTTCTACGAACTGTTTCAAACCCGCTTAAATCGGGTTACTCGAATGTAAAATAAGCTACTCAGATAAATCTATGAAGCCATTATTTTCAAAATATTCAACGTTTTCCAAAATATATCTGGGATATGATGAGTCAATTGGAACCAATGTTAAACCGTTTATCCGTTGTACTAATCTCTCGGGGAAATCTGGGGTATCATCTTCGAAATGAGAAAAAGCTTTAATTTTTTCCATACAATTAACACGTCCCATACTACTAAAGTGCCAGCCTGAGTTTTCGATAAGATATTGGGAAGCCATCACTCGCGTCTGTTGCGGTGTCAATTGTCTGACAGTCGATAATGATGATGCTTGAGTTCCATTCCAACATCCATCAGAACCATCATGTTTTCTGTTAATATAGTAATGGTACAATTGTTGAATGCATCCAGTAATACAGTTTGGATCATTTAAAACTGAAGAAATGAGCTTTGGCATATCTGATCCTCTGACAATCTCATCGACATCTGATATTAAAACAATATCGTCATCTTTGGCATCAACTAATCCTCTCATAATTTGATTGCGTTGAAAAGCTTCTCGTGGCCATGGAGACTCACTCTCAAATCGATCTTCAACATACACATAGATAATTTTATCTGCCCACTTTGTAAAAAGGTGTTGATTGTCGTTAAAGTAAGCAGGTTTTGGATTACCTCTAAAAGTTTCTGCAGATTCCACTAATACGAAATGATCTACATGGTCATACATCTCATCGAGCCTAATTTTTAAGATGTCGAGCTCGTTGAAGAAAGTGAAACAGTCGTAAATTTTAGCATGAACGTCAAAAGTCGATACGACAGCAAAAAGCAGTATAAAGATCCATTTCGATTTTTTCATTTGTCCTCTTTGAGATAAATGTGAATAAGAAAATCATTATAATATAAAAATTAAAAAATAAGAATATTGTTTCTTTCTCAAGATTTTCAAGCTATCTCCTAATCAGGCTGAAACTCTTTCAACTAATTTAAAATTTGTGCTAGTTTCGCTGTACTTATTTATAGGAATAGTTATGAATAGCATTCTATCCAAATCTCTCGCGTCAATTATCGCATCTTTAAGCCTATACCCATTGTGGTCATTTAACGGTTTGGTACCTATTGGATATGGTGCTAAATCGGAGTCGTTAGCTGGGGCTGTCACTGCAAATCCCCAAGATTCATTGACTGTATTCTCAAATCCAGCAGGTCTTGGATTTTTAGAGTCTGGTTGGGATTTAGGTATTAGTGCCAAGAACTTCCCTAATAGCTATTTCACTTATTCTTATATCTATTTGGGAGGCCCTGGAAGATTAGATGCTGAAAATACTATATTTATAATGCCCTATGCTGGTTTGAACAAGTCATTAACGGCCAATCAAAAAATCGCACTTGCTTTCTACAACGAAAAATATCAGACAAAATATTCTCAAAGCTATGTAGGTGTTGGATATTCACCGCTTGAGTTTAGTATTAACCAGTCACTACTTGGGCTTGGATGGTCTTATAGAATCAATGACAACCACAGCTTTGGTGTCACATTACTAGGATCATTGCTTTGCGTTAACTTTAAAGGCCTTGAAAAACTCGATATTTTTTCTTACAAAGAAGGTTTTGTTACTAATAAAGGTGATGAATACTCAATTGGAGGAGGCCTTAGATTAGGGTGGCTCTCCTGCTTTTTTGATCGTCTATGGCTTGGGGCATCATATTCGACTAAGATTTACCAGACACCTTTCCACAAGTACCAAGGGTTTATTAATGGGGGTCGCATAGATCTTCCGTCCAATTTAGGATTTTCACTACGATACGAATTTGATCGTATAAATATTGCTGCAGAATACCAATTAGTTTTCAACGATGATGTCTTATTCTTGAGTAATACTTCCGATATAGAAGTCATTGGAGATTTCGGCGATGAAAATAATACAGGGATGGGGTGGCGCAACCAACCCATCCTCAAAATTTCATTTGACTGCCAATTAAATCATGATTGGCAAATCAAGCTTGGTGCCATGATGCAAAGACCTTTATACACAGACAATAACTTCGATTATAATACGATGACGCTAGGAGTTATTGAGTACTGGGTAACATCTGGTATTAAGTATCAAATTGATGAAAGACGCGAAATAAACTTAAGTTACGTGCGCGGCCTAAAAAATGAAAAAACGGGCCGCTCGACTTTAGGATATGGGGCATTAACTGAAGTGAGCTCTGAAAATATTTTAGGGATAAGCTTTAACCAAACCTTTTAGTGATTAGTATCGATAAACTTAATCTCTTCAAAGTAGGAGATATTGTCTAAAATATATTTCGGAAAGGACTCATCAATGTTTACAAGCTCTAATTCATTGATAAAAGCTTTTAAATTAGTCATAAATGCTTGGTTATCATTTTCAACATGGGAATAAGCCTTAACTTTTTGTAAAAAGTTTTCGTGGCCTATACTGCTAAAATGCCATCCCGAATTTTCTATGATGTACGTTGGATGCGACACCCGAATTTTTTGAGGATTAGAAGTTTTTAGCAGATTAAAGCTTACAGCTTTGGTTCCATGCCAATACATTTCTTTACCAAGTTGACGCCTATTAATATAATATGAGTATAACGTTTGGATACAACCCGTGATGTGTTTAGGATCATTTTTGACGCTATCTATTAATCTAGGCATGTCAGAAGATCTTACGATTTCATCAACATCTGATATTAAAATTATATCATCATCAGAAGCTTTGTTTAATCCCCTTAAAATTTGGTTCCTTTGATAAAACTCTCGATCCCATGCATCAATTGAATCGTATGTTTCCGGGACATAAACATAGATGATTTTATCTGCCCATTTGGAAAATAAATGCTGATTATTGTGGTAATAAGCGGGCTTGAAGTTACCCCTGAAAGTTTCTGATGATTCAACTAATACAAAATAGTCAACTTGATCATACATCTCTTCAAGTCTGATTTGTAATATGTCAAGTTCATTAAAAAAAATAAAGCAATCAAAAACTTTTGCATTAAGAATAATTGTTGAGACACATGTAAAAATAACTATAAAAATCCAGATCGCTTTTTTCATTTGCCCTTAAGTGCTTGTTGTTACGGTTTATAAATTCTTAAAAAATAGTCCAGCAAATAGTGACCAATGAAACGGTTTAAATTCAATTCAATTTAGCAATAACCACTTTATGAACAGCCATCGAAGCTTTTAATTAATCTAAATCCTGTGCTAGTGTTCTTGTACTTAATTTACAGGAATTTTTATGAACCGATTATTTTCCAAATCAAAGGTCGCATCACTCATTGCAACATTGGCATTAACGCCTTTGTGTGCATTCAATGGATTAACACCGATTGGGTATGGCGTTAAGGCGGAAGCATTAGCTGGCGCAGTGACAGCAAATCCTCAAGACTCGTTAATCGTATTTTCAAATCCTGCAGGACTTGGTTTTTTAGACAATACATTCGATATTGGTCTAAGTGCCAGAAACTATCCTGATAACTATTTTACATATTCTAATACTTATTTAGGTGGACCTGGTCGTTTAGACGCTAAAGATACAATATTTGTTATGCCGTCCATGGGTATGAATAAATCCATTAAAGAAAACCAAAAAATTGGGCTTGGTCTTTACTCTTGTAACTATGAAACAAGCTATTCTCAGCCTTATCCTGCTTTTGGGTTCACAGCCCAATCATTGAGTATTGATCAAACGCTTCTTGGATGCGGTTGGTCTTATACAATCAATGAACAACATAGCTTTGGAGTGACTCTTTTGGGATCTTTACTAAAGGTCAATTGCAAAGGATTAGAAAAACTTGATGCATTTTCCGATAAAGAAGGTCATGTCACTAATAACGGTGGCGAGTATTCGTTAGGAGCGGGTCTTAGATTTGGATGGCTTTCATGCTTTTTTGATCATCTTTGGGCTGGAGTATCATTTAGCACAAAGATCTATCAGCAACCTCTTCATAAATATAATGGATTCATTAATTGCGGACGTTTGAATATACCCTCTAATGCAACTGCGTCGATCAGGTACCAAATTAATGACAGGATGAATTTTGCAGTAGAATATCAGATCGTATTTAACCAAGGTGTCAGATTTTTAGGTAATCCAGTTGACGACTTTTTAATAGGCACTTTTGGAGATAAAAATAACATAGGCATGGGATGGCGTAATCAATCGAGCGGTAAAATCTCTTACGATTATCAATTAAATGATCTATGGCAAATTAAGTTAGGAGCTGTCGTCCAACAACCTTTGTATTCCAAAAAAGAGATGGATTACAACACAATGACACTGGGTGTGATTGATTATTGGATAACATCTGGACTTAAGTATCAAATCGATGACATAAGAGAAATTAACTTAAGTTACGTGCGCGGCCTAAAGAATGAAAAAGAAGGCCGCTCGTATTTCGGTTATGGCGCTATGACAGAAGTTAGTTCAGAGAACATCTTAGGTATTAGCTTTAGCCAAAAATTCTAATTAGACTCATCAATAAATTTAATGTGTCTAAAGTAATCTTGGTTCTCTTGGATAAATTTTGGAAAAGTGTCATCGATTGGCACCATTTCTAAATTGATTAAAAGAGAATCAAGATTATTTAAGTAACTGGCAGTGTCATATTCTTTGTGTGAAAAAGCTTTGAGTTTTTGAATAAAATTATCGTATCCAATACTACTAAAGTGCCATCCACTATTATGAACATGATAAGAAGAAGTCGTTGTACGCACAGTCTCTGGATTAGATAACTTTAACGTACGATAAGTTGTAGCCTGCGTTCCTTGCCAATCCGCATCTTTACCATGAAAGCGTCTATTGAAGAAAAAATAATACATTGGTTGAATGCAGCCAGTAACGGCTTTTGGGTGCAACATTACGCTATCAATAACTCTTTGGACATCACATCCCCTAACAATCTCATCAACGTCTGATATTAAAATGATATCATCGTCATTTGCATCCACTAATCCCTTCATAATTTGATTGCGTTGATAAGCTTCTCTTGGCCATGGAGATATACTCTCATAATGTCCACTGTTAAACACGTAAATAATCTTATCAGCCCACTTTTCAAATTGTTCAATGTTTTCTAAATAATAAGAAGGCTTTGGTTTTCCCCTAAACGTTTCTTCGGATTCAACCAATACAAAATGATCCACGTAATTGTACATTTCTTCCAAACGCACTTTTAAAAGATCAACCTCGTTGAAAAAAATAAAACAGTCATAAACTTTACCAGATAATGACGTCATGGTTAATAGGGAAAATAGAAGTGTTAAGATCCAAGCTCGATTTTTCATCAATCCTCGTGTGTGATGTAAACGCGCAATTTCCAATGCGTGTTAAAGTTTTTAAGAAGTGATAAAGAATCTGCCAACTTATGAGTTATATGACAAAGAATTATGATATTTCATGTGCTGCCAATCTACTTTTGTTAAAAAGACACACTTTTTAGCTATATTATAAAGCTTTAACTTACTCAACTATCCTATGTAAACATATCAATTAATTCTTAATTAATTAAATCCCAAAACAAATAAAGCTAAACTAATAATATAATTAAAAAACACTAACAATTAACAATCAACATGTTAAGTAATCTTAATTGTATTAAAATTGTTTTTATAG
>JAEMRK010000026.1 GCA_016463375.1 Parachlamydiales bacterium
TTTCTCAAACTATTTATAATAATTGGGCATCTCTAATTGTTTCTAAAAATAAAGTTGCAGAAGAATCAAAACAATATATTGAAGTTACTGCTATTTCCCAAGACTTCATTTTTCCATCGAGTTATTTAACTCAATCTTCTCCCATTAAATACACTAACTACATCAATGCTTGGTTTACTGATGGAAAACAAATGGTTGAAAAGCATCGTTTAACAAACCAATTAACAGAAAAGTTCACACCCGCAGAAATTATTAGGCACCATACATTTACTCCATTATTAGATAATATAGCACTACTTTATGGAAAAAAAGGGATAACTAATAATAAAGATTTAACCTCTGACAGAACTATTTTGTATATTCGTACTTTTTACGCAGATCGCAATGAAAGTCAAGCTAGCATCTTAGATATGCTTTTTGATAAAGATACCTTCCATTGTTTTCATAGAGCATCTTACATGGGTCATAATCAAGATTCATGGGGAAAAGAATATGCCTTTGATGCTTGGAGTTTTATTCGAATGAATAAAAATATTAATGCAACATTCAAAGCAAAAGATGTTTTAGACGCGGAAAATATTATTAATGTTAAAGCTAATGATGGCAGTTTCGTCATGGAACTCCACCCTTATGAAATTATCGTTAATGACCCCAAACACAATGCAGTCCACCGCATTATTGTCCCACAAGGCCTCAATAATCCAGATTTAGATACATACAATCGAGCGACGGTGTGGAAAAAAAAGAATAGTTAATAAAAAAAGGGCAAATTTTTGCAATTTGCCCTTATGAAACTATTAATGCTTTTTGTTATCACACTTTTTTTTGCAATTGCAGCAATGGCAAACTTTGCAAAAATAAGTTAAGCCTACTAAACCTGCGATACCAACTAAGTCATAAATGACTTTAGCACCAACTGTAGTGTTACCACCAAAGATCCAGGAGACGAGGTCAAATTCAAAAAAGCCCCATAATCCCCAATTTAAAGCCCCGATAACAATCAGGATGTGAGCGATTACTCGTAATACCACAATGTACCTCCATTAATTAACAGGTTTGGCAGGCTTAGTTAAAAAAAGCCCACACGCCATATGGCAATTACAAACCTTATTACTTCATTTCAGTAAACAAACTTTAAATTAAAATCTACTATTTTGTTTTAAATACGAATATATCCTTCACCTTGTTTAGGTGGTAATTTAGGCATATTGTTCGATTTTTTATCATCTTCTGATGATGATTCTCGACCTTCAGAGATATCAGCAGCAATTTTACGCCATTTCTCAACAGTTTCGACATACAAAGGAGCAAATGCACGTAAAGCAGATGACACAGCATGAGCCATATCAATTGTGCAATGCATCAAAATCAGTTCTTCTTTAACAGCAACTCCGATACCACCGCCAGCCATTTGGCCACCTAGCATCGCGCCTTCTAAAAGACGTTCGTATAAACGCAGTTTTGTCTTGTCGTCTTTGGGCAAACCATCAAAAATTGGCGAATAGAGATAGAGTTTATCAGAATTAGGCTCAAACGTGATGTGCATCGAAAATTCGTCATCGATGCCCAAAATGCAAGTATTATTTTCGTCGAATTGCAAACCCGGAATCCCGAGCTCTTTCCCGAATTCTTTTAGGTTTTCTTCGGCGTTTTGTAAAGACATAACTGTCCTCCAGAAATTTTACAATATACTAGTAATTAACATGAAAATGTATGGCGAAAGTACCACTTAAGTCGATTTATTGTAATCAAAAATGATCGAAATAATGTTACAGTGTCTTAATTTTCACCTAATAGCACATCATAAAAAGGTTAAATTTCTAAATGCTTATAACTTCATTTGTTACTAATTATAATATAACAATGTAATAATTTTTTTTAAATAAGTATTTTAATAATATTTTTTGAAAGGTATAAAGTAGATAATCAGATAAAAATCATTCATCAGTATTAACGCAAGTAATAAGGGCTTAAGGACATGGAAATCCAAGTGCATAAAGGCGTTGCCAAGCCTTTGGGAACATCGAAGATTCGGCAAGGAATTAACTTTTCAGTTTACGCTCTTAATGCTAGTAAAGTTACATTAGTCCTAACTGATCATGATGGAAATGCTCATCGCATCGAATTAGATCCAAATATTAATAAAACTGATCAGCTATGGCATGTATGCGTTAAAACTAAAGGAATAGAAAACTGGCAATATCATTACATTGTTCAAAATGATAAAAATATACCTCCTTTCCCTTTAATCGATCCTTATGCCAAGGCACTTAGTGGTCCATCACATTGGGGAGAAACTCCAACTTTTACAACTGATGTTGATCAAGCGCTGAACAATCATCCAAAAGGTATTATCATGCCAGTTAGTCATTTTAGCTGGCGAAACGATAAATTCCCCCGCCATCCTGCTGAAAACCTTATTATTTATGAAATGCATGTCAGGGGTTTTACTCAGCATGATAGTAGTCAAGTTCAATCAAAAGGCACGTTTCTTGGGATGATCGAAAAAATCCCATATTTAAAAGATTTAGGAATTAATGCGGTTGAACTGCAACCTATTACTTATTTTAACGAGTCGGAATATAATAAAAAAGGAACAGAGGGACAACGACTTTATAACTATTGGGGATATTCTCCTTTTGCTTATTTTGCACTGATGAATCGGTACGCAACTCATCCTGACCAAGTCATTGTTGAATTTAAAGCGCTTGTTAAAGCCTTGCATAAAGCTGGAATCGAAGTGATTTGCGATTTGGTCTATAACCATACTGCTGAAGGTGGACAAGCAGGTCCTATGCTTTCTTTGAAAGGATTAGCCAGTGACGTCTACTATATCAAAAAAGAAGATGACCACTCTTTCATGGATTTTACAGGGTGTGGTAACACAATAAACGCTAATAATCCCGTCACTCAAGAACTCATTCTTGATAGTTTAAGATATTTTGTTCAAGAATTTCATGTTGATGGATTTCGATTTGATTTGGGATCTTGTTTTACAAGAGGTCTTAAGGGAGAAGTCTTAGACTGTCCTCCTGTAGTGAAGGCAATGGCAGAAGATCCTATTTTAAAAGATACTAAATTGATTATGGAAGCTTGGGATGCCACGGGACTTTATCAAGTCGGTACTTTTCCTAATTTTGGACGTATAGCTGATTGGAATGGTCGCTATCGGGACCAAATGCGTCGCTATATCAAAGGAAGTGAAGATGGAGCCAGCAGTTTTGCAACACGAATATGTGGATCTCAAGATCTTTACAATAGCGCTGGTAAATCGACTTTTGGCATCAATTTTATTACGTGCCACGATGGCTTTACCTTAAGAGACCTTGTGTCATACAATGATAAGCATAACGAAAAAAATGCTGAAGAAAATCGAGATGGTAACAACTCCAATGATAGTTGGAATTGTGGTGTTGAAGGAGAAACTAAAGACCCTGCAATATTAAAACTTCGTCAAAAACAAATGCGCAATTATCATTTAGCGCTCTTGGTATCTCAAGGCATCCCTATGCTTTTAATGCGAGATGAGTATTGTCATACAAAATATGGCAATAACAACACATGGTGCCATGATAGCGAACTCAACTGGATGCTTTGGGATGAAATTGATAAAAATTCAGGCTTTTATCGCTTTTATAAAAAAATGATTCACTTTCGTAAAAATCATCCTTTACTTGGTCGATCTTTATTCTTAACTGATAAAGATGTGGCCTGGCATGGAAAAACTCCTAATAAACCAGACTGGAGTCCCAATGCTAAGTTTATTGCCTTTATGCTCAAAGACTATTTGCAAAAAGACGTTAAAAGCAAAAGACCTATTTATGTCGCTTTTAATACCTCTGCAAATGAGGTAGATATTGAGTTGCCCGTGATAACGCAAAAGCATTGGAATCGACTTGTCGATACAAGTCTTGATTCTCCAAATGACTTTTTAGATGATGATAAGGCAGTTAATTTAAAAGACAGGCATTACAAAATGGCTCCATATTCTGCCATTTTGTTAATCGGCTATTAAAAAAAGAGGGGTTCTACCCCCTCTTAACTAATTTTTAACTTTTGTCATGATTAAAGATTGTACTTTTGCAATTGATTCTGACTTAAGTGGTAGGGTTGGCATAATAACCAATTGCGTTTCAGGGAAAAACTTTGTCAGTATCTGAACTGCGTTTGCACCTTGCTCTGCCATTTTCTCTGCCGAGTAAAGACAAAGACCAATACCTGGACCTTGGCCAAATCCAGCAAAAGAAATACTTTCATTGGTCATTGCCACGGTGAAATCACTACTTGGTAATTTGTCTAAGCCAACTAATTTTTGGAAAGTGAAGTAATCCATGTCTTTACTTTTTTTATCATCATAAAAACGGATGTTATAAACTTTTTCAGAAAAAGAATCTGTATAAAGTGATACTTTTGTTACATGCTCTAAACCAACGAGCTGAGCGAGTTCATTTTTTTTCATCGATAAAGTCCAGCTACTTTCTTTACGATCATGGTTGGCATAAGCAGCTTCAACACCTCGTCTTGGTCCAATTACCTCAGTGCGGTGCATTACGTGGTAAGGAGCTGTCTTACCTGCACTATTAGCTGTCCATTGCGCAGGAAATAATCCTTTTGCAGCAAAGTCTTCAGCTGACTGCATAACTAAATAACGCGTTGTGTCAACAGCTTCATTTATTTTAACACTATCTTTAGCATTAGGCATGCCGGAATAACCAATTTCGTCAGCATCGAGTTGCCAAAATGCTTCTTGAGTCGTCATGCGTTTGTAATAAGCTTCAGTTCTGGCAGCAATCGCTAATGCACAGATCACTTCTTGTGGAAAAGAAGTATCGATTGATGCAGCCAGCGTTGATTTGACGTAATCTTCAACAGAGACTTCATTAACAAGACTTAAATGATGACCAATTTGATAAACGAGTAAAGATCCTTTAAAGGGGACACCATTGACTTTAAACGCAGTTCCACTGGCTGGTATGATTGCAACTTGATAAATGCCAGGAAACTCTTCGCCCCATTTAATGCCAGTGGGCATCGCTTCAACATTGAAGCTTTTACCAAGAAGACCTCGCCCTAACTGCTGACCAGTTCTAGGATCATAAATTTTATAACCACCTTTAACTTCAACAAAGGCTTCACTTGTCTCTTTATCCAACAGGATTTTTAAAGAAGGCATGACGGCAATTTCTTTAGGAGGATTTTTTGCCAGTTCTGCTAAGGCACGGTGCTTAGCGGTGGAAGCATGCAGCGGAATGGTGGCTAATGCTATCACAACACCTGCCGCTAATAGGCCTTTTTTCATCTTAGTTACTCCATTTTTTTGAGATATTTTTTTCCTAACTGTTCATACGCTAAAGGCGTCGCCTCTCGACCTCTTGGCGTGCGCTTCAAAAAACCCTGCATGATTAAAAAAGGCTCGTAGACCTCTTCTAAAGTATGGCTTTCTTCACCAACAGCTACAGCTATTGTATTGATGCCAACTGGTCCGCCGTCGTAATAATCGATAATGACCTCAAGTATTTTTTTATCTAGCTCGTCCAATCCTTTATTATCGATGGCTAGCATCGTTAATGCATCTTGGGCCAATTCTTTATCAATTTGCGGCCGGTTTTTCATCTGTGCAAAATCGCGTACCCATTTAAGTAAATGATTGGCAATACGTGGCGTTCCTCTTGAACGCGCGGCGATTTCTAAAGCTGACTCAGTATCTAAATTCAAATTTAAAATACGCGCAGCTCTTAAAACAATTTCTTGTAATACACTTGGCTGATAGTAGTCAAGTCGGCAGGTGATCGCAAAGCGAGATCTCATCGGAGCTGATAATAAGCCGACTCTTGTCGAAGCACCGACCATAGTAAAAGGATTGAGCTTAACTTGAACAGATCTGGCCGAAGGGCCACTGTCGATCATTAAGTCCAAAACAAAATCTTCCATTGCTGGATAAAGATATTCTTCAACTTGTCGATTCAAACGGTGAATTTCATCAATAAATAAAACATCGCCTTCTTGTAAATTAGTTAAAATACCCGCTAGATCAGCGGCTTTTTCTAAAACAGGGCCTGATGTTACAATACAATTTTTATTCATCGTTTTGGCAATAATTTGCGCAAGCGTTGTTTTACCAAGACCTGGCGGTCCTGATAATAGGCAGTGACCAAGTGTTTCTTTGCGCTGCTTTGCAGCGCCTAAAAAAACTTCTAGTCGATCTTTAATATCCACCTGTCCAATAAATTCGTTTAAATTTTGTGGACGTAGTGGCACTTCAAAAGGAGCATCACTTTGATTAAATGAAGATTCTACGTAATTTTGACTCATAATTTATAGAGGGCTTGCAATAAATGGGCACATATCGCTTAGATTATTAGAATCAGAATGTACTTGAGATCTGAGATGTTGTCTATAATGGAGGTAAAGTGAGTATTAAATCCGATCGATGGATTCGTAAAATGGCACTAGAACATAAAATGATTGAGCCATTTGTTGATCAGCAAATTAATGCTGAAGAAACTATAAAACAAAAGGTCGTTAGCTATGGCTTGTCAAGTTATGGTTATGATTTAAGAGTGTCTAATGAATTTAAAGTATTTACAAATGTCTATAACTCAATTGTAGATCCCAAAGCTTTTCAAGAAGACTCATTTGTAAATATTACAGCTGATATGTGTGTCATCCCGCCTAATTCCTTTGCTCTAGCTAGAAGTGTCGAGTATTTTAGAATACCAAGAGATGTTTTAACAATATGCCTTGGTAAATCAACTTATGCTCGATGCGGCATTATTGTTAATGTGACACCTTTTGAACCTGAATGGGAGGGACATGTAACATTAGAGATTTCTAATACAACACCTTTGCCAGCAAAAATTTACGCGAATGAAGGCCTAGCCCAGGTTCTATTTTTCCAAGCAGATGAAGCTTGCGAAATATCCTATGCAGACCGTAAAGGAAAATATATGAAACAACGAGGAATTACTGTTCCTAAGGTTTAAATATGAAAAAAACCCGCCAGATCTTGCGCGCCTATCAAAAACTGACTTTTAAATCTTGGTGGGTCATTTTATTTGCTTTATGTTGTTACATGGTTTACGAAAGAGGTGCATTTAAAAAAGATATAGAGCTTAATCTGTTAAAAGCAAAACTGGTCGAAATGGAAACGCACAAGCAGACTTTGTTGGATGAGCAAGGAGATCTGATCACCCAGATACAAAGTCAAAACGACCCTGATTGGATTGAATTGACGTTAATGAAAGGACTGGGTCTTGTTCCTGAAGGACAGACAAAGGTTCTTTTCCAAAAAAAAATAGATAGCAACTGATGCCTTTTGGATTATTTCTTTTTTTTATAATTCTACTCACTCTCTTTTCAGCTTTTTTTTCAGGCTCCGAGACTGCCCTTTTCTCTCTGTCCCCAATGACAGTAAAATCTTATGCACACGGCACAAAACGCAAACGCTTAATCGCATCTTTAATTGCAAAGCCACGTGAATTATTAGTTACATTATTCATTTGCACTACCCTAACAAATATATTGATACAAAATTTGTTTTCTAACCAAGGTGGCATGGATTCAAGTTGGCTGTATCGCGTTATTGCTCCTTTGATTGTGACATTATTTTTTGGCGAGATTCTTCCTAAATCAACGGCTTTTTCCAATAATATTAAAATAGCGCACATCGTAGCTCCTACCATTCATATTGTTGCCATATTATTAGGCCCGTTACGTGTCGTTTTGACAAAAGTGACAAGTTATGCAACTCAAGTGATGTTCTTTTTCTTAAAAAAAGAAAAAGAGATTTCAAAAGAAGAGCTTCAACAAGTCTTAAAAACCTCTGAGGAAAATAAGGTTTTAACATCAGAAGAAGCAGAGCTGATTGAAGGGTACTTATCTTTGCAAGAAAGCACTATTAAAGAACTCATGCGTCCAAGGCAAGATGTATTGTACTATGAGCATGATGAGCCTCTATCAAAGCTTTTGCACTTATTTTTAAATGAGCAATGCTCACGATTACCTGTTTGTTCAGACGGTCTTGATACCGTGTACGGTATTATAACTGCCCGACATTACCTCATTCACAAACATGAGATACACGATTTTGAGACTTTAAAGCCCTATTTGCAAAAACCTTTTTTTGTTCCTGAGGGTACTATGGCCAAAACTTTGTTTCGCCAATTTGCCCAAAAAGGAGAAACATTAGCTATTGTTGTAGATGAATACGGGTCGATTACCGGACTAATATCTAGGGAAGATTTGTATGAGACGGTGATTGGCGAAATTACAGATCGTCGGGATCAAAAAAAGCGCTATACAAGGTCGGGTAATGATGTCATTATTGCCAGTGGTAAATTAGAACTTGAAGAGTTTGATGAAATTTTTAACGTTTCATTACCGTCTCAAAACAATATGATCACACTGGGTGGATGGCTTGTCGAACAATTAGGCGACATTCCTAAAAGTGGAACAAAATACACATCCAATGGTTTTTTATTTCATGTATTAGCAGCCGACCCTAATCGCGTACGCCGCATTTATGTACGCAAATTAAAAACGAGCAAAAACAATGGATCGTGAATACTATTCGTATTTTTGGCTTTTCGCAACACTGGCATTTATTTTTATTGAAGCTTTTTTTGCCATGATGGAGATGGCGCTAGTCTCGTTTAATAAAGTAAGATTACAATATTACCTAAATAAAGGGCACCGTCGAGCTAAATGGATACATATTTTACTAAAAAATCCATCGCGCTTATTTGGCACAGTTTTGCTTGGTGTGAACATTGCATTAATATTTGGCTCAGAGTGCTCTAGACAACTTTATCATTCATGGAACTTGGATCCTGATTTAGCTCCTTTAACTCAAGTTCTATTAGTTGTTGTTTTAGCAGAGCTAGCTCCCCTATTTGCAGCAAGGCGTTATGCTGAACAAGTAGCCATGCTGGGAATACCTATTATTTATGCTATTTCATTAGTCATGGCACCTTTGGTGCTATTTTTTAGCTTTTTTGCCAACGTCATTAATCGATTATTGGGAGGCCAGGGACACACTTTTAGTCTCTACCTTAATCGCGATGAGCTTCAAAAAGTTTTAGAAGAGCAAGACGAAGGGTTACATACAAATGGCGAGCAAGAAGAATTTAATTTAGTCGTCGCAAATATCTTTACATTACGCAGTAAAGTGGCCAGACAAATTATGGTCCCCCTTAAAAATGTAAAAATGGTACCTGCTCAATGCACTGTTGCTGAATTCAGCCAATTTTTAAGACAAACGCGCTTTTCACATTTGCCCATTTACCAACGCTTTAGATCGAATGTCATTGGAATGATCTCCGCTAGAGATCTAACGAAAAGCCCCGATGGTAAAAGAGTCAGGGATTATTGCCGGCCGCCCTGGTTTATTACAGAGTCAGCTACCAGTATGCAGATTTTAAAGCAATTTCGTCACAACCATCAAGACGTAGCTGTTGTACTGAACGGTAAAGGTGAAGCGACTGGAATACTCACGCTCGATGATATTCTCGATGAGATATTTGGTGAGCTTAGAAGGCTTGCAGCCTCTGAGCCCGTAAAATTACCAGCTATAGTCGATCGATCATTTCCGGCAGATACATCGATCGAAAAATTTAACCAAACATTTAACGCTCATTTAAAACCAAGCGAGGGTAAAACACTTGGTGAGCTCATGGTGCAACATGTTGGCTCTCATCCCCAAAAAGGGGATAGTTGTCGAGTCGACAGATTTGAATTTATCGTATGCGAGACAAATTTATTAGGTCACATTAAAACAGTTGATGTTCACACTATTAGCTAATAGAAACTCAAAAAACCAATTTTTAAAAAATCAAAATTTATTTGATTAATACAACGTGCCATTATGTCTACAATATCAGAATTATACACCTCAAACTCAAACCACATTTTGCAATTCAGTTCGCAAGAGGATAAGCAAAAACAATCTAAAAAGATTCGTGTTGAAAATCAAGCGATTGCCAACAACTTAGTTGATGTAGGAATTGTTTGTAATAAGCCTTACTACATCCCTTTAAATACATTAGTAAATTGCGTAAATTCTAATCATATGACACCTCTAATGTGTGCTGCTAGAAAAGGGCATATTGAACTTTTAAAAGTGATCATTGAAGCAGGGGCAAACGTTAACGCAATAAATACTGAAGATCATGTAACTGCAATTTACTATGCACAAGAACACGAGCACCCAGAGTGCGTACAGTTATTAGTAAAACATGGAGCTTTAACAAATATAGTTAGCAAGGCAGGTTACACTGCTAAATCTAAAGCTAAAGCTTTAAATAGCATCTGCTCAAGATTTATGCCAAATGATCCTGTAAGCTCTGAAAACCATCATGTTAGAATTGTCGCCAATTTTTTGGGTTTAAATTTAAAAATCGAAAGAGGTGGTTTTCGTTTCAAAGCTTTTGGTGGATTTGATCCAATTTTTTGTAAGATATTTGCTAAAGCATTACAGAGTTCACTTACTGACGTTAATCCACAAATTAATTCACTCTTTAATGAAAAACACATTCATCAATTAATAAAAGTTTTTAAAAATTTGGCATCGCGGGATAAAGAAACAGATTATCAAAAACTCTTAAAAAATAATGAGATTATTTGGATACCTGCTGGATGGGCTGAACATCGAATTTATTTAATTTTTTTAAATAACTATTTTGGAATTTCCAATTTAGGTGCTTTAGATCCAAAAAATAAAATTAACTTTATACGACGAATAGCAAGATTTAAACTTTTTAAATTAAATATTAGATCAATTATCGATCATTCTGATTCTCTGCCATATTCCAAAAACTTGAATTATTATTACGAAACCGTTCCTAGACTTTTGAATTCCAAAAAAGATAGTTTAACAAAATTTATTGAAACAAATTTAAATATGAAATTACAAGATGATGATAATTGCGTCGTTAAGTCATTAGAAAAAGCACTTCTTGATTCAGATATAATTATGTCTACAATTATAAAGGATGAATACAATGCTGATGATATTGAACGCTTGGTGAATATTAAACAAAATCATCGCAATTTTATGACTTACACAAAACTTGAGGTTGTCAAAAAATATTTAGATTGCGTACCTCAACGCTATCGAGACTATCCTTTCTTAAAATTAGCTTTGAGAAAGCTGACAAATAGGATTAATAAAAATCCTGATTCGGCATTCCATCAATGCGCTGGCATTCAAAATCGTCTAGAATTTTTAAAAAAAACAATACTTTCTGAAGACGAAACAAGCTAAAAATTTACAGGCTAACAATTAATTGCGCATCTGGTTAACGATTGATGTAATCAATTCAATAGCTTGATCAATATTTTCTTTCGTTGTCATTCTTGACAACGAAAAACGTAATGAAGATTTGGCGAGGTTTGTAGTCAATCCCATATTTAATAGTGTTCTAGATGGTTCAATGGCACCTGATGAACAAGCAGATCCCATGCTTGCTAGTATTCCCGCACGATCTAAATTTACTAATAATGATTCACCATCAACATTTAAAAATGTAAGGTTGGATACGTTGCAAATTCTTAAACCTTGGCCGTTAATGATAACGTCTGATAATCGATTCTTTAATTCTTTTTCAAAATGGTCGCGCAATTTTTGCATCTTATATTGATAGTCTGGTAATCCGTCATTTAAAATTTCTATGGCTTTTGCCATACCAATGATGCCACTGAGATTTTCTGTGCCAGCTCTAGCATCAAATTCTTGGTGACCACCTTTAAATATAGGCAAGAAACGAAATGGTTTTCTTAAAAAAGCTAAGCCTACACCTTTTGGAGCATGTATTTTATGTCCACTAAAAGCCATGCCTACAACACCTTGCGGTATTAGGATCTTCTCTTTACCCAGTTGAGATATGCCATCAACTAAAAAAGGAATGGAATGCTTTTGTGCCAGTTTGGCAATTGAATCAATGTCAGTTTTAACACCCGTTTCATTATTGACAGACATCAAAGCAATTAAACAGGTATTGTCTTTAATAGCCTGTTGAACAGCATCAACATCTACAGAACCTTTTGATGATCCTTTTAAAAAAGTGACTGAATAGCCTTGGGATTGAAGATGCTGCATTGTTGCATAGACTGCAGCATGCTCCATATCAGATGTGATGATGTGACCTTTTTCTCTATTTGAGCATAAGCTGTAGATCAAATGATGCAGAGCTTCAGTCCCTGAAGACGTAAATAAAAGCTCATCTGGTTTAACATTAAAAATGTGCGCGATCGAATCACGCGCTTTAATCAAGCGTTGCTGAGCAGATCGGCCATAGCGATGCACACTAGACGGATTAGATGGCACTTGGCTCAATTCGTCAATGACGGCTTGAGCAACAATTGGATCTAATGCCGTTGTCGCGTTATTATCTAAATATATGATTTCATTCATCTTTTAAAACTCTTAACAATATAACGGTGATATTATCGTAACCACCGCGCTGTTTGGCTGCTTCGACCAAATTATTGGCTATTTGCTCCAATGAATAATTTTGGTTCAAAAATTTCTCAATGATTTCGTGGCTGAGTGCATTTGTCAATCCATCAGAACATAATATAAATAAATCATCTGCTTGAAACGTTAATGCATTTACCGTCGGATCAACAAGTGGACTTGTGCCAATACACTTGGTTAAGACATGTCTTAAAGGAAACGTCTTAGCCTCTTCTTCACTCACAACCCCCACTTCTAACAATTCAGCGATCAAAGAATCATCTTGAGTCAGTAACTTTAACTGCTGATTGCGCAATAAATAGATTCTGCTATCTCCAACATGTCCATATATTAAATGGTCTTTATGAAAATAGAGGCAGCATATGGTGCAGCCCATACCTAAAAACTGTTCGTTGCTTTTACTCATGTTGTAAACTGTTCGATTTGCTCTTTGTATAGCTTTATTCAAACAGTCGCAAACAAATGGAAGGCTTACTTTTTCGACCATTTCTTTATCTTTTTCTATACAGGAGCAAACTGTCGATATGGTTTGTTTAGCTGCAATATCGCCTGCTTTTCGACCACCCATTCCATCAGCTAAGCTAAAAAAACGAGAGTCATTGGTTTGTCCCCATGCATCTTCGTTAGATTTACGAACACAGCCAACATCTGTAAGTCCATATGATTCTAAAATAAATTTGTCGTTTATATGTGGTTGCTTCTCCATACGGCCATTATATGATGAGTATTTAGGCAATCAAAGTATCCAATTTTCTATCAACAATACTGTATTTGTAAGCACTGGGACAATAAAAAAAGAGGTGCTAGCGGCAAAGCCGCTAACACACTAGACATTTCTAAGTGGCTTTGGAGAAAGTTAAAAAAAGAATTGTCATTCCATTGTAAAAACCATGAAGTGCGACATTAGTCCAAAGACATTGTGTTTTTTTATAGATATACCCTAAGAAGAGGGCTAAAACAAATAGTGATCCAATAATTTCGATGTTACCGTAACTTTGTATGAATGAGAAGTGGAAGAGGGCAAAACAAAGAGATGTTAATATCCATCCAGCTGTCCAACCCATCTTTTCAGTGAGCCAATTTTGGACAAATCCTCTGAACAACATCTCTTCTAGCATGGGCACAACTGTGACTAAACAAACTGCCAATATTGCATAAAGGACAGGATAAGGCATGAGTGCTCGTATCTGTTCAACAGCGACTTGTGACGTTTCGCTTTTTCCAAATATAAAATATGAAATAATAGTTAGTATCTGTCCGATTAATAAACTAACTGGAAAGGCAATCAACCAAGTTAAACACCCAGTTAGTATGCATTTGAAGAATCGATCGAATGTGGCAGGTCCTTCGTCCCAAAAAATTGGTCGCAATTTTTTAATTGCAAAAGCAAACAAAATTAAAAAAAATAGTAAGGAAACCAAAGCAATAATTTGATATTTAGCACCTAGAACAATAGTAAAATCTTGCGGCCTTGTTACTAATAAAGATAAAAGCAAACGAATTAAATACCCAATACCAAAAAATACTATAAAAGCTCCAATAACATGAATACCTCTTATTACAGACACATTATTTTTTGAATAAGTTTGAAAGAAACCTAAAGTCCTGGCTATTAATGATGCCACAACACTGGCCATAAAAGCAAAAAACACTAATTTTGCATGATCTAGCATCCAACTATCCGTTGCCATTTTTCATCCTTTGTTTTTAATCTAATAACTACTACAATTCATCTTTTTCTAAATAACATCTTTTTTCCATGCAACGTCGTCCCCCCTCATTAATACGCAATATTGCCATTATCGCTCATATCGACCATGGCAAAACAACTTTATTAGATAGTCTATTAAAGCAATCCAACGTCTTTCGTACCAACGAAGCGATACCAGAACGCGTCATGGACTCTTATGACCAAGAACGCGAACGGGGTATTACCATCTTTGCTAAACATACATCGATTGAATACGATGGATGTAAAATTAATATTATTGATACTCCTGGTCACGCTGACTTCTCTGGTGAAGTTGAACGTATCCTTGGTATGGTTAATTGCGTTCTTCTTCTTGTCGACGCACAAGAAGGACCTATGCCACAAACGCGCTTTGTTTTGTCTAAGTCATTGCAAAAAGGTCTCAAACCGATTGTCGTACTGAATAAAATCGATAGACCACACGCAGACCCTGACCGTGTACTCAACGAAACGTTTGATTTGTTTAGCGAACTTGGCGCTACAGATGAACAGCTAGACTTCAGATATTGTTACGCATCCGGTATCGGTGGCTTTGCGATGCACCATATGCGCGATAAGCAAACGGACTTGCGTCCGATGCTTGAATTAATCATCGCTGCAGCCCCGCCTCCTCCTGGAGATTTAGATAAACCTTTCTTAATGCAAGTGGCAACTATTGGCTATGACTCTTTTGTCGGTCGTCAAGCTTGTGGCCGGGTATTGGATGGCGTTATCAAAAAAGGTGACTCAGTTTCTCGCGTTATGCGCGACGGTACAATTGAAAGAGCTCGTATCACTCGTATTGAGGGTTACTTCGGTATCCATAAGATCGAGATGGAAGAAGCCACAGCTGGTGATATTGTAGGCATCTACGGAATGGAAGAAGTTATGATTGGCGATACACTTTGCCATCCTGATACCATCCAACAATTGCCTCCAATTACATTAGAAGAGCCAACAGTTTCTATAGATTTACTTGTTAACAATAGCCCATTTGCTGGTAAAGATGGCACTCACGTGACCATGAATAAAATCCGCGAAAGGCTGATGCAAGAGAAGAAAGCCAACATTTCACTTCGTATTGAAGAAACAACACAAGATGCAATCACAGTTTCTGGTCGTGGAGAACTCCATTTATCCGTTCTGATCGAAGCTATGCGTCGTGAAGGTTATGAAATGACGCTTGGCAAACCACGCGTGGTTCTAAAAGAAGTAAATGGTGAAAAGCACGAACCTATTGAACGTGTTCATATCGAAGTGCCACAAGATTATTCTGGAAGTGTTATTGAAGAGCTTTCTCGTCGTAAAGGTGAAATGCAAGCACTTGATACCAATGAACACGGTATCACGCGCATTGAGTTCCTTATTCCGACAAGGGGTTTGATGGGCTACCGCAATAAATTCCTAACAATGACTCGCGGTCTTGGTATCCTCACGTCTATCTTTGAACGTTTCGAAGCATGGAAAGGCGATATTCCAGGAAGATCCCGTGGTGTCATGGTATCTATTGGTGATGGTAAAGCAAACGGTTATGCTTGCTTTAACCTCCAAGAGAGATCAACACTATTTGTATCTCCTGGTGACGAAGTCTACGAGGGAATGGTTGTTGGTGAAAATAGTCGTGAAAATGACCTTGTTGTCAATGTCACAAAAGCTAAACAGCTAACAAACATGCGCGCTTCTGGTACTGATGAAAACATCATGTTAACACCTGCTCGCATATTCACTCTAGAGCAAGCCATTGACTATATTGATGAAGACGAACAAATTGAAGTGACACCTAACTTCATTCGTATCCGTAAACGCTTCCTCAAAGAAATGGATCGCAAAAAATTCAAGTAAGTCTTTCTATTTTAAGCCGCTGATATCAGCGGCTTAATAATTTTATATTCAGCTGATCATTCAAAATAAATACAATATTAATAGAATTCGAGAAGCCTTAGCTTTTAACGAGTTACTATATTTAATTGATCTTAGATTGATGTGAATATAAAAGTTTGCGCTTTGAAAACGCAAACTTTAAACTAAGTAAAACTTAAAGCATCTTTAGTGGCTTTGAAACTCTTTTTTGAGGGATGGGTCCTACAACCTTTCCGATGAGGTCATAGTCTGCAACTTGTGTGATTTCAACTAAATAGCGTTTACCAAAAGCTTTAACCTTGCGACCATCGTTAATCACAACTTGTCCGTCAATTTCAGGACATTGGCCGTAATGTCTTCCAACCATCAACAAATCCGTTTCAGGATGGTAACCCTCAACAATAACTGGAATCGTTTTACCAATCCATTGCTGCTGTTTTTTATTGAGTACTTTCAACTGTGTTTGCATAAGTTCATGATAGCGTCGCTCTTTAACATCTTCATCAATTTGATCTTCCATGCTAGCAGCAGTTGTTCCAACTTCTGCAGAATATTGGAATACACCAATATTATCTAGGGGATGATCTTGAACAAATGTTTTAAGCAATTGAAATTGCTCTTCAGTCTCTCCAGGAAATCCAACCATTAAACTTGTTCGGATAACAATTTCTGGTATCTCTTGCCTTAGCTTTTGAAGGGTGTTACGAATATCGCCACCAGTTGTTTTGCGACGCATCGCTTTTAAAATAGAATCGTCGATGTGTTGCATTGGCATATCTAAATATCTGCAAACACGAGAATCATTTTTGATAATATCAATTAGATCGTCTGTAATCTCATCCGGATAAAGATAGAGAAGCCGGAGCCAATAGTCACCTTGTATCTTAAGTATTTCTTTCAAGAGTTGAGTAAGTGTTTGGCGAGGCTCATGATCTTTACCCCAATCCCCAAGATCCTGTGCTATTAAGATAACTTCTTGAACACCATTTTTTAAAAGAGTGTTAAACTCTTTGGTAATTTGATCAATCGTTTTACTTTTAAGTTTACCTTTGATGTCTGGTATTAAACAAAAAGCACATTTTTTCTTACAGCCTTCTGCAATTTTCAGATAAGCGTAATGTTTAGGTGTTGATTGCACGCGTGGTACTTCACCTGATTGTAAAAAGCTTTTAGCACTCGTTACACGCTCGCCACGGTTTTCTTTATGAATGAGATCGAGTAAAGAACCGACATCACCGGATCCCAAAAGATAATCCACTTGAGGAAAATGCTCTTTAACGACTTCTTTATGTTTTTGGACCATGCATCCAGTAACAACCATTTTGGCATTTTCTTTTTTTTCATCCATTAACATGCCAATGGTGTCTAAAGACTCTTGTCTTGATGACTCTAAAAATCCGCAAGTATTGACGACAAGATAATCAGCCTCTTGAGCCGATTCTGTCACTTCATAACCTGCTTGTAGCATCAAACCAAGCATGACTTCAGTGTCCACAAGGTTACGTGGGCATCCTAAACTGATAAAATGCACTTTATTGGCGTTTTCAAGTATTTGCATAAACCTCAAGCTTTTACTAATTGCTCAGGCACAATAGCATAACTTGTTGTTTCCATCAATGATAACGGTATGGATTCGCTAATGGCAGGATCGCCTGTAAATTGCATGGGACCAGGAGATCTGTAATGATCGACAACTTGCCATTCAGATCTTTGTTGCTCAAACACTTTAAATGATGAACTATCGAGCTCAACTAAAGCCTTTTTAATCACAGGCTTTAGCTTACCGTGGCGCATCTCTACATTCATCATTGTCGTTAAAGGAATACCGCAAATTTGCCAGTCTTCGACTGGTAAATTTAATTTTTTAACAATACTCATGTAACCAGTCACCTGATTTTTGACCAATAGGGCTGCAACAGCTCCTAGGCTGTAACAATAATTACTATCGAATAACGATGGCAATCCAGCTCTACCCTCATATCCAAAGTAATGAGATACTGGATTAAAAGACCCGCTAAATTGACCCGAAACTGCTCTTTGCTCTAACTCTTTTTTGACAAGCATCATCAAAAGCGTTTCTGTAGCGATCATAGCAACTTGTACATTTCCATGAGGATCGCGATCTAAAAGCATCTGATTTTTTATAAGCTCAGGAAGGGTCTCAAAAGCATTTAAAGATTTTGCAGACAAATGCGCATTTAATGCTTTAGCACCTTGCGTTGTCACATGCATTTGGTAAGGCTTTTCGGGTGCTAGTAACATATTGAGCTCTTTTAAAAGCTGGCCAATCTCTGGAATAAACTCAATTAAACCCTCAGGTATTAAAATAACACCATATTCAAGACCTTTAGCAGATCTTGCACAGACCATATCTGCGATTTGTTTTGTGATGTCTTTTAATGTTGATTTATTATGTGCAAGCTCTTCACCAATGAGTGTCATGTTAGGATGTGTTTGCAAAGCGCACTCTAAAGCGATATGTGACGCACTACGTCCCATTAATTTAACAAAATGATAATACTTTTTTGATGACAAAGCATCTTTTTCCAAGTTGCCAATCATCTCACTGTAAATTTTACATGCTGTATCAAAGCCAAAAGAGACTTCAACATGCTCATTTTTTAAATCGCCATCAATTGTTTTTGGGACACCGATGACGACAGTTTTACAACCAGCCTTTTTAAAAGTTTCTGCAAGAACAGCTGCATTGGTATTTGAGTCATCACCGCCAACAACGACGAGACCGTCTAAGTCCAGCGCATTCATTGTTTTTAAAGATTCTCTTAATTGCTCTTCTGTTTCAATTTTTGTCCGACCAGATCCAAGTAAATCAAAGCCCCCTTGATTGCGATAAGGATCGATTGTAGATTCTTCAATTAACAACGTTTGGTTTTTTAAAATGCCCGCAGGGCCATTTAAAAAACCAAATAATTGACTATCCTCATGAAATGCCTGTAACGCATCGTACAACCCCGCAATAACATTATGACCACCAGGCGCTTGTCCACCAGACAAAACGACACCGACCTTAAGCGGTTTTGTAGGCAAATTTGACACTTCATCAAATTCGATTAATGACTGCCCATATGTTAATGGAAACAGACGCTGCAGCTCATCTTGATGGGTATTAGCATGCATCTTGTCTTTAGGATGTGCTTGCAACGATTGAATATGCTTGAGAATACTTGGGATCTTGGGTGTTGTTTCGCGTCTAAGCTTTTGGATTGGGCTTTGGTTTTGTTCAAAAGAAGAATGAAGCAAAGGAACCTCGATGTCTAGAGTGTTTTAGAGAACCAATTTGTAGTCGTGGTCAAAAGAAGGTCAGCATCTTCGAAAAAATCGTGATCACTGTTAGTTAATTCGATAAACTGAGAATTAGATGCGCTCTGACGCCACTTACGATATAAATCGCGATGCTTGATTGTTACATTAGAATCTTTAAGACCATGCAAATGTAACAGAGGGACATTATTGAAATTATTTATTTCTTGTTCGATATTCAGATTGAGAAAATGTGCTATAAAGTCTTTATTGGCTGTTTTACCACCGACTTGCAGATAACTTGAAAGGCCAGGATGAATTATATTCCAGTCTTCACGCCACAATTTCCCTGATGCTAAAGGTGCCCACAAAGCGATTGCCTTGATGTGAGAGTTCCCAAAACTTAAAATGGAAACAGCACCACCGAGTGAAATACCAATAACGCCTATACGATTAGAATCTATGCTAGGGTGTTTTTGGCAAAAATCATGGACAATTTGTGCATCGCTAATTAACTCTTTAATTGTGATGTCACCAAAATCACCTTCACTATCACCACAACCTCGAAAATCAAAACGTACCGATGCTATGCCAATAGCTGCCAATCTTTCGGCTTCTAAAACATATAAACGATGACGTCCTATTTTATTGCCGCCGTAACCGTGACAAAAAATAACACAAGGATGTTTTTGATTTGGAGAAGTACTTTTAGGGAAATGGGCAACTGCAAAGATCTTTTGCCCGTTATTTAGAATTGTTAACCATTGTCGATCTTCAAGTAGCACAATAAACTCGTAAGGAAAACAGAGCGAATAGCGGCAGTCGGATTTGAACCAACGACCTACGGATTATGATTCCGCCGCTCTAACCAACTGAGCTATGCCGCCTCAAAAAATAGCGGGGGAAGGATTCGAACCTCCGGCCTTTGGGTTATGAGCCCAACGAGCTAACCACTGCTCCACCCCGCGTCAATCGAAAGCAAGACTATAGCTCAAGGCCTACATTAGCGCAAGGGGCATTTGTGAAAAATTCTAAAATATCTGGTTTTAAAAAAAAATTAATATCTTATGCGTTACCCCATAATAACGGCTAACATATTATTCATAGGACACTTGTGAAGCTATATTTGTAAGAATAATGAAACTTAAAATTCTGATCAATTTATGAAAAAATAGAAGTTTTTCGAGTATTAGATCACTTAAAATTCACCTCTTGCAAAAAGAATCGTGCATTTGAACCTTAATGCTTAAGAGGGATTAACGGTATTTATCCAATATTTAATAGCTTGTAATTGGTTATCAGTAAAATTCAACAAAGACCAATTACTTGAATCCGCAATTATGATCTTCCAAACATCCTCAGCTTCTTGTTGTGACATTTCGTCAGTAATTGAATTAATAGATCCAGAAAAAGACTTAGCGTGGATTTGATCAAGCATGTCTTCATCAGGTTCACTTTTATGCTTGATATAGTGTCGTATTAAATTGACACGATATTTTACGTGTTCCATATCAATAAATCTAAACAAAGCTCTACGTAAATTTTGATTGGCATTATCTTTAAAATAGTCCTTTGTAATTTCAACAATGCGTGAGAATAGTTGTCGATGAATCGCTGGTACAAAGTTACCTAGTTCACAATGATAAAGATCATGTATATAAAATCCCAGCAATCCACAATCGAAACTATCAGCATTAGTCATAGGTGGAATACCTGGAACATTAACACCTGTCTGATGTTGGTTTTTTGAGGTGTCATCACAAATCTCAGTCATTGTTGAATCAGCCATCACAAATGATGGTTTAACGCAGTCTTCAAAAAATATTTTTAGAGAGTTGCCTAAATTGGATTTTATTGAATTTCCAGGATATGCTGCTTTAAAATAGGCAAGAACACCACTCGAACATGGCAATGTTAAGCTCCATTGACTATCCTTAAAAACAGGTGTAAACAGTTGATATCTTAGACGATTCTCAAATTGCCTATATAATTGGGGCATATCAGAATATTTCATATCAAAATCAACATGAAATACCAAAATATTTTTATCTTCTTTTAGCATAGTCTCGATAGTTTTTTCAACTTTCGATATGATAAAACCTTTGACACCCTCAGTTGATGAATTGCTTAATAGATTTATGTAACTCATATAATAGTTAACAATGTTTTTAATGAGCACTTGCTTATCATCTTCAAGTCTAGTCACGTTAAAGCTCTTAATCTTTCCACGAAAATCTTTTCCCAAAGCCCAAGCATTACAAATTGTAATAGCGTCATTTAAAAACTTAGGATCGTTTAAAAAGTGTTTTAAGGCGATGATTGGTGTGCGATCATCGGCATTAAACACATAGCATTTTAAGTAAGATGCTGGATCTTTCGTCCACGCTCTAATAAATCTATCAATCTCGCCGTTAGTCACTGTACTTGTTAATTCTATCAAGGATTTATCATATTTTTTATGAGTCGTCCAAGAAGGCCCATAAGCTCCTGATAATTGATCAAACAAATCTTTGTTCATACCACGTTTTAAATTACGATTTATAACCCAAACATTATCATCAACCGCTTCGGGCATTGCAGGCGGCACACTTTGACAAAAAAGGTCATGTAAAGGCATGTCAAAATTTTCTGGAGTAACCCATGAAAGCTTTTCTTTCCAATTTGTTTCTAATGATGATCTAATGTTATTAATAGCATTTTGATAGTCTAATATGTCTTTGATGCTATCTCTTGAAGGTGCATGCTGGACATATAGCTCATATTTATTCTCCAGTTTTTGAATTTTGTTATCTAAAATCGTTTTAGTTAAGTAAAGCTGTTTTAAATTTTCATAAGTTAAATTCTTATCGACCTTTTGAATGATAAATTCCATTTTATCTTGAAAATTTTTGACATCATTTAAAACTGGTTGAATAGGAAAATCATTGATGAAACTATTGTACGATTTTTTGTTAATTGGGTAAATTTGACCATTAATTTTTAAAGAAACACTAGGTTGATTTAAAAATGATTTTCTAAAAGCACTTCCAATTGAACTGTCTACGTTGAACCAAATTTTCTTATCATCAAAACTATCTTCAGCAAGTATATGACTTGTAAAATCTTTATAAGAAACAAAGTTATAATGGTTCATATTAATCCAATTAGTTTTTAGTTGTGTAATTATTATAACCTTTAAAA
>JAEMRK010000002.1 GCA_016463375.1 Parachlamydiales bacterium
CTTCTAAGCACGGGTTTAGAAGATCCTGAGGATCAATTAAGAAACTCTATTGCACCTTAAAAAAAATCGCAACTATTCTTGAACAAGAATTAAACAAATATTATTCTGCACAATTTGTTTCTATAATAATGCCATTAAAGGTTTTTTAACATTAAGCAAAGGTCGATCTCTAGCATTAAAATGCTACAATAAATGTGAACGCTTTTTTAAAAATTTAGACTTTCCTTTCAGTTATCAACTGAATGTTAATTTTGATGTATCTCTCAAGTATCCTCAGCAAGTCATTCAAACTTTGGTAACAGATATTTATTTTAATGATGAGTTTGAATTTGAGTTATCAAGGATTTCTAATACATTAGTATTTTGTCACTGGGTGAGATTTGAAAGTATTGAAACTGCACAATATGTGAACCAAATGCACACTTACAATTAAAGACATTTACTTTAGATTTAAGACCCGCTAAATATAAGGCAGGCTTAATTTTAATGTAGTTTGATTATGCGTTTACTCTTCCTGTTTCTTGTTTTTTTTGCTCCTCTGATAGCTGACGATGACATTGTTGTTCCTTTAGCTACGCAGAGCAGGCTTGTACCATTAAAGTACAGTTTTACCGCAACGAACGCTTTTGATAAAAGCTTTGTAGAAAGCCTTCAGAAGGTCCTTAAGTTTGATTTAAACAATAATGGGTTGACGCAAATCTCATCGCAAGAATCCTGTCCTTATGCAGCACAGTTTTACATTAGTGACGGTAAACTTTTTGTCAGGGCTTTAGATCACAAAAAGAAACTGAAGACCACTATCGGTGGTCTTCCATTAACTGGAGAGCTTAATAAAGATCGTAGACAAGCTCATAAACTTAACGACGCTATTTGCAAGATTTTGTTTGATGAAGAAGGCATTGCCACTTGTCGGTTTTTATATACTGTGAAAAATAAAGTAGGCATCAAGCCCGTCGCAGAGGTATTTGAAGCTGATTACGATGGCGCAAATCCTGTTCAGGTAACTCATGAAGATACTCTTTGTGTTACACCAGCTTATGTTCCTCCAAAGAAGGGTTACGCTCCTGATAGCTTTTTATATGTCTCTTACCGAAATGGTCAGCCTAAAATTTACATCGCTTCTTTGAAAAATGGCGAAGGTGAAAAATTACTGTCACTAAGAGGTAATCAGTTCATGCCAGTTGTTTCTCATTTATGCGACCACGTTGCATTTATTTGTGATATCGCAGGTAATGCAGATCTATTCGTACAACCGTTTGATGCAAGTGGACAGGCTTTAGGAAAACCAAGACAGATTTTTACAGCAATTAGAGGCACGCAAGCCTCCCCTTCTTTTAGTCCTAATGGTAAAAAAGTTGCTTTTGTTTCTAATAAAGATGGAGCTCCTAGAGTTTATCAAATGGATATCCCTGCATCAGATGCCGATGTTAAAGATGTGAAGCCAAAACTTGTATCGAAACACAATAAAGAAAGCACAAGTCCTTGCTGGTCACCAGATGGATCAAAGATCGCATTTAGCAGTATGACCGCTGGGACAAGACAGATTTGGATATACGATTGTGAAACTCAAGAAGAATTTCAGCTGACTACAGGACCTGGTCATAAAGAAAATCCAGCTTGGGCGCCCAACAGTTTTCACTTAATGTATAACTCTGCCAACAATGAAAAAGCCGAAATCTTTTTAACTCATATTTATCAAGGCGATGGTGTAAAAATCACAAACGGACCTGGCGAAAAGCGTTTCGCTAGTTGGCAACCTATTGTAAAATAATCAACTGTCTTGACAGTTGCTGTTTTTTTCAGTTAAAAGGTTGTCAAGTACTAAAAATTGTCGGGGAGAACTGCAATGAAAGTCAAAAATAACGCTCTAATGCTGCTGGTTCTAGCATTTGCCACACTGTTTTGTGGATGTAACCGTTCATCAAATGAAGTTTGGGAAGATACTAAAACAGCCGGACGTTATGTAAGTCGCGGTATTCGTTGCTTAGCTGGCGATAGCGGTGATTCAAGACAATTGCAACGTGGCGAAGATTTTAGAGGACCAACAACACCTGATTACATCGCTTTGCGCGATGAAGACATGGTGCACCAGTTAAATCTTGAAGACCATGTCATGGCATCAAGATTCACACCTGGTGAAAATGGATTACCTGGAATCGATAATTTTAGAGACCCATCTGATCTGCATTTATCTCAGATCTTTCAAAATATACATTTCGATACAAACGATCACCACCTGCGCGGAGATGATAACCGTACGATCGTTCAAAATATCGCTGATTACATGAGAAGTCATCCAGGTGCTTATTTATTCATCGAAGGCCATTGTGATCAAAGAGGACCTGCTGCTTACAATTTAGCTTTAGGAACAAAAAGAGCTGGCTCTGTTCGTACTTTACTTGTTCAAGAAGGTGTAGATTTAGATCATTTATTTACTATTTCTTACGGTAAAGAGCGTCTCATTACAACATTAATGAACCCTGACTCTTTATTACAAAATCGTCGCGCTCAATTTAAGATTTACGAGAAGAAATGAGAAAATTTTTAGTTGTTTGTTTACTTCTTTGTACCTCGTGCCTATTTGCTGGTGATAAAAAAGTCACAAGAAATTTTGCGCAAGAAGACTTAAAGCAAGATGTAGCTGATGTGAAACATCAGCTACATGTCTTAGAAGTCGAAAGAGGCATATTAGAAGAGCGTTTAGACAGCCAAGAAAAACTCATTCAAGATTTACGCCAAAAATTGGATACGAGATCTCCATCGGGTGCAGGAGATAAACGCGTTGGTTATTTAGAAAAAGTACAAGAAGGCACTTTAAGTGACATGCAGCAATTAAAAAAACACGCTGCTGATTGTTTAAAGCAAGTTAACGATATGAAAGCCCAGGTCGACCAGCTAGAGACTCATGTTGATTCCAATATACTTCATTTAAAGTCTGTTGTAGAAACACTTGTTAAGGCGTTGCAAAAAGATGGTTCATCTGTTCCTTTGGTAGTGAATGCAGATACTAAAACTTACAAAGTGAAATCGGGTGACTCTTTAGAAAAGATTGCTAAAGCTCACAAAACGACTATTCAAGCCCTCAAAAATCGCAATCAACTTAAACAAGATCGCATTATTGTCGGACAAGAACTCATTATCGAGTAAAATCCCAATGAATTTTAAAAGAGATCTAGGCATCGGCATATTCGACTCCGGATTTGGCGGCTTAACCGTCATGCGTCAAGTTATGGATTTACTTCCTAATGAAAACATTTACTATCTAGGCGACACAGCAAGACTTCCCTACGGTAATAAAAGTCCTGATACTATTTTAAGATATTCGATCGAAAATGCCATTTTCTTACTCGATAAAAATATTAAAGCACTCGTTGTTGCTTGTAATACTGCAACTGCCTATTCACTTGATCGATTGCAGCAAATTTTCAACATACCAATCATTGGAGTTATTGAGCCTGGTGCTGAAGAGGCGGCTAAAATAAGCACTAATGGAAATATTGCGGTGCTAGGTACAAGAGGTACCATTGATTCGCAAGTTTATCATCAAGCGCTTCTTAAACTAATTCCTAATGTTAATTATCATGGGCAAATCTGCCCATTACTCGTTCACCTCGTTGAAGAAAATATGGTTGATCATCCCATCACTAATATGGCACTCAATGAGTACCTACAATTTCTTAAACACAGCACAATCGATACGATTGTGCTTGGTTGCACACATTTTCCCCTTTTGCAAAACGCAATACAACAAATTGCTGGTGATAAAATCCAACTTGTCAATTCTGCAAACGCTTGTGCTAACAAGCTAAAATCGGTGTTAGAAGAAAATAAATTACTTACATTGAGAACTATTTTAGGTACGCAAAAATATTTTATTTCTGATGATATCAAGAAATTCTCTCACCTAGGAAAAGCATTTCTTGGACTTCCAATTAAAAATATTGAGCATTTTGGCAATCATTTCTAGCCTTTAGGGGTGGCCTCTAAATAATGCATATGTTAACCTTGGAACTTAATTTGTTAACTATGTAAGTGTTTCTTACTGAATCTCAAATTAATTTAGAAAAACTGAAAAGTTCATTCTATCAAGGAGGTAAAAAATGAAAACTAACGTAATTTTTGCCACAATTCTCGCAACATCACTTTCTACAATTTCAGGTTTTGCTTCTGATTATATTCCCCATCATCCAGGTGGCGATCATACTCTTGCTAAATCACAAGTTGTACAGCATTGTGAAAAACAAAATGCTCCCGATTGTTCTAAGTTAACACCACTTGACCAATCTGAGGACACTGCAGATCTTAAAATTACTCAAAAAATTCGCCAAGCACTTATCGACGACTCAATGTTATCAGTGAATGCTAAAAATATTAAAATTATTACGGTGAATGGACATGTCACACTTCGTGGCCCGGTTGAATCAAAACAAGAAAAACAAATTGTCGTTGCTAAAGCTCGCCAAATTGCCGGCGCTTTAAACGTCGAAAACTTTATTGATACAGCGCACTAAAAATACATACACAAGTTCTTAGGAGGTCAATTATGACCAAAGCTATATTTTGCTTAGCTAACGATACCCCACAAGCCGAATCAATTATCGATGATTTGAAATCTAAAGGTATCTCTAGTAATGATATCTCCATCCTTTTTCCAGATAAAGGCTCTAAAAGAGACCTCGTTCACGAAAAAGAAACTAAAGCTCCAGAAGGTTATTCAGTCGGTGTCGGGTCAGGTGGCATTATTGGTGGCGTTCTTGGATTACTCGCAGGAATTGGCGCATTAGCCATTCCAGGCGTCGGCCCATTCGTAGCAGCAGGCCCAATCATGGCAGCTCTAAGTGGCAGTGCCCTTGGTATGGCAGTGGGTGGATTACTCGGTGCCTTAGTTGGCCTCGGTATTCCTGAAATTGTTGCTAAACAATATGAAGGCAAAATTAATAATGGAAACATTTTAATTTGTGTATCTTCAGACTCTAAAGATAATTCTGATAACGTTCTAGAATCAATGGAACGTCTCGGCGGTATTGACATCTGTATTACAGAAGAAAGTAGAGTCAAAGCTCAAGCTATTAAAGATGCGTGTGAAACTAAATGCAGCTCATCTCGTATAGAAGAATTACAAGATAAACTTAAGGAGCAAACAGTTATGACAAGTGCTAAAATGTCTATTAAAGGTAATTGGAATGTCCTTAAAGGAACATTAAAACAAAAATACGCACAACTAACAGATGATGACCTTATTTTTGTAGAAGGTAAAGAAGACGAATTAGTTGGACAATTACAAAAGAAATTAGGTGTTACTGAAGACGAAATTCGTCAAATGCTTTCTAGCGAAAACTAATCTAATTTTAATGTTTGTTTATCATAGGGGTGTTTAAGCACCCCTTTTTTCTAGCTTATAATTCTCTAACTAATTACTATCTTATCTTTTCTTAGTTTAATTAATTAACTCCCATGACAACTAGTTTATTTACATCAGAATCAGTCGCCATCGGTCATCCCGATAAAGTGGCAGATCAAATTTCCGACGCTATACTAGATGCTTGTTTGGCAAAAGATCCTAATGCCAGAGTTGCTTGTGAAACTTTAGTTAGTAGTAATTTGGTCGTAGTAGCTGGCGAAATTAGTATTAATGCAACTATTGATTATGAAAAAATTGTTCGAGAAACAATTAAAAAAATTGGATACGATAGACAAGAAGATGCGTTTCACTGGCAAAATTGCCAGGTCCTACTTACTTTAAATCGACAATCCCCTGATATTGCCCGCGGCGTATCAGAAGGCCAAGGTCTTTATCGCGAACAAGGTGCTGGCGATCAAGGAATGATGTTTGGTTATGCATGTACAGAAACAAAAGAATACATGCCTCTTCCTATTCAACTATCTCATAAATTAACAAAAGAATTACTTAACCAACGACTCTTCGGAAAACTTGCTTACCTTCGTCCTGATGGTAAAGCTCAAGTTACAGTTGAATACGACAAGAATTTAGCTCCCATTCGCATACATACTGTTGTTATATCTGCTCAACACGACGCCAATGTTGACTATGCAACCGTTTGCCTCGACTTAGAAGAAATGGCTCGTTCAATACTTCCTAAAAACTTAGTTGATCGTCATACAATCTTTTACATCAATCCAACTGGTCGTTTTGTCATTGGTGGTCCTCAAGCTGACTGTGGTTTAACGGGAAGAAAAATCATTGTTGATAGTTATGGTGGTATGGGTCGTCACGGCGGTGGTGCTTTCTCTGGTAAGGATCCATCCAAAGTAGACAGATCAGGTGCTTACATGGCACGCTACATGGCAAAAAACATCGTTGCTGCGGGACTTTGTTCTCGTTGCGAAGTGCAACTTGCCTACGCCATTGCAGTGCCCCATCCAATCTCAATCAAAGTTGAAACTTTTGGAACATCAATTATTGAAGAAGCAGCCATTGCTCGTGGATTAACAAGGCTCT
The DNA here is from genome assembly GCA_016463375.1 of Parachlamydiales bacterium. GTDB lineage: Bacteria > Chlamydiota > Chlamydiia > Chlamydiales > JAEMRK01 > JAEMRK01. Next base: position 6,461 of record JAEMRK010000002.1, read on the forward strand.
TTAATATGACACCAAAAGGTATCATTCAAACATTAAATTTAAAGCGTCCAATTTATAAAGCGACAGCATTTGGTGGCCATTTCGGTCGCGAAGAAGAAGAGTTTACTTGGGAAAGAACAGATCGCGCTAATGCTTTAAGAACAGAAGTTCTAGGGCAAGCAACACCTGCGTTTTTGATTGTAGAAGCTTAATTTAATTCGTCTTTAAACCGATAACCAACACCTCTTACAGTCTCGATCCAATTAAAATGAGGACCTAGCTTTTTACGAAGAGATGCAATGTGCACATCGATATTGCGATCGACAATAAAGGCATCATCATTTTGAACATCATCTAAAAGCTGACTTCTTGTTAAAACACGTCCACGATTGGTGAGTAATCGTCTTAATATACCAAATTCTGATAACGTTATTGGGATGTACTTTTCTTTTTTGCGAAGTAGATAGCGATCAACTTCTAATGTAAAATCACCAAACGTCATGATTCTTGGAACTTTGTCTGGTTCACGACCGCGACGAAGAACCGCTTTCACTCTAGAGAATAATACTTTCGTTGAAAAAGGCTTAGCTACATAATCATCAGCTCCTAGCTCTAGGCCAAGTACGACATCGAGCTCTTCGGCTTTAGCAGAAATGATAATGACTGGTATGGATTTGAACTCGGGATGGCTCTTCATTTTACGACAGACGTCAAGGCCATTTAATCCTGGTAACATGATATCTAAAATAACTAGATCGGGCTTCTCTTTTTCAATCGAGCGATAACCACTGATACCGTCATACTCTATTAACAAGCGATAGCCAGAAATCTCTGCTTGTAATTTGATAATAGCAGCCGTGTCTTCTTCATCTTCAATAAGTAAAATGGTTTTTTTTTGATTCATGCTATCCTCTGACTATTCTAATTGAATGCAGTCAAAAAATGGCAGTTGTCAGCTCTTAAAGATGATCGATCCTTGAGAATAAGGTGTAATTTTTTGTCTACATTACCAAAGATAATATAACTAAAAAGGAATTCCACTCCACCCAAATTCGACGAGCTCACCATAAACACCACCAAATATAGAGGTGGATTTTGACTTAATATCCACAATAATTAATAGTAATTAATTTAAAAAATGTAAAAAGTAAAAAACTAAAACGACATATTTTTTTTATTTTTTTGAGCACCAATGATTTTGTGAAATTTCATTTGTTTATGAAATAATTCAAAATTTATTCATTTTTTCTAAAAAACCTTGAACAAATCTTTCAAAAACTGTAAAAAAAAGAATGTCGGGGGCTTAATAAAGAGTGGTATAAAATGTCTAGCGAACAAGCTGCTTACCAAAGCGCTTCACCTTTTACCACACAGTACGATCACATCTGCTCAGGCTCTTATCGTCATTTTGTCCAAATTATTCGCAAACAAGTCTTTTTTAATTTCGCATTTTTTATTCTATTTTTTATACAAATAATAACACTTTTATTGGGATTTACTTTCCTAGCTAAATCCTCTTTATTAGCATTTAGTTTGGGGCTTTTGTTTTTAACTGTTTTTTCTTACTTTGTATTGCGATTGTATATTACAGCTCGCATTCCAGAACAATTGAATCTTTTATTAGAAAAATTCATAATCAATTGTAAGGGATTAATTAATTACCAAGAGCATTCTATGCAAGCCAGTTTAAATCTGGCAAGTGCAGCTTGCCAATTTGCAGCAGCACTACGCAACCGCGAATCAACTTTCTACCCCCTTCCCTTCTGGTTGCAAGCTTTTAAACCCGTTATTGAAAAGATTAGTGCCTGGTGGCACTGGGAAGATGTGCAACAAATGCAAGAATTGCTGCTCTACAGCAGCATTAATGAACACTTAAAGCTCATTACGACTGAACCTACAAACATACATGTTCATGCATCATTGGGTAGTATTTATGTCATGTTAGCGACACTGTATAAAGAAAGTAATCAAGAGCCACAACAAGCGTGGCAACCACCTGGTAAATATTCAGAAAGTGTTGAGCCTAAATTTCAAGCGGCTGCTAACAGAGCCATTGAAGAATTCACAATATTACAAGATTTAGCACCAGAAGATCCTTTTATACATGCTCAGCTTGCAAGTCACTATAGCACATTGCAAATGCCGCATGAAGAGATGAAAGAACACGAAACTGTATTAAGATTAAATCCAAGTGATGTTGATACTCTATATCAACTCGGTGTTTTGTACTTCCAACAAGGATACAATGCTAAAGGATTGAGTATCTATGAGCAATTACGCCGCTCGTATCCCAAAGAAGCTTCAGAATTAATTAAGCTTTATGGAGCTTACAATCCGTTTCATTAAAGCGCTGCCCAATTAACGGTCGCTACAAAAACTCCAATGACGCAAGCTAGTGTTGCCCACCAGTTAACCCTTTCTTGATACAAAAATTGTCCCCATAAATTACACAGCACTATCACTGTGACACATGATAATGGGAATAAAAATGCATTTTGAACACCCGTTGCTTCTTCTGTGGCCCTTGTGAGAAAAAATATAGCACAAGCACTCGCTATGCCTCCAACAAAACCAAACCTTACTTCTCTATGAGTCGGCGCGCGATTTTCTTTAACCAAATAAAAGATGATTTGCATTGCCGCCGCACCAAAAAAGACCATTGGTAAAAACCATTGCGAGGCAGCTTCTTCAACTGGCAAACTCAATAAAAGTTCAGATGGTGGAAGATCGGGCCTTAGATGCAATGTTCTCCACTGTATGAATGTTAACATCAATATATGTGAAAAAAAGGCGATCAGTGAAAAGGGAATCCAAGAAAATCCTTTAGCCCTACAAGCCCCGCAACCAGCCCAAAAAAGGCCGCCGATAACAAGGAGTGATCCAACACCGTGCCATAATGTGTAAACATACCCAAAATCATGACCGAAAAGTCCGGCCATAATGACTGCTGGAAAAACAGCGGCCGAATTTACAATCGCAAAAATTAAACCAGGTGGTCCTTTTTGAACAGCTTTGCCTTGTGCCCACATTAGCGTTCCAAAAAACAAACCTGCAATTAAACCAACTCCTGCAATTTCGTTAGACCAAACATAGTAGTGGGCACGCACTGGATTTAAAATAATTACAGCCATAACAGCGACAATTAATTCTAACATCAAAAAAGCGCGTGTTGAACCACCACCATCTATATTTTTACGCATTAGAAAGTTAAAGACTGCGCCCATAAACGCGCCGAGAAAAACAAGCATAATTGGCATAAAACTAATCCTAACTATCTTGAATAACAGTACAAAGCTTTAGAATAGCGCGTAATAGTGTAAGTTAGCAAGCAGCTAAATCACTCCTCACTTTGAATGACGCCGCAAGCTATTCTTTTACCGCCTCCACCATTAGCTGGTTGGTCTGAGTAATTATCTCCACCTTCATGAATCATCAAAGAATGTCCTAATATATCTGCGACATTAAGACGAGGCGCTAATACTGGCATTGTGGCATTTCCATTTTGATCGACAATAATGACTGGTAAATCACCTAAATGACCATCGTCATTATAGGGTCCTAAATGCTTTTCAGTATGAGCTGGATCTAAATGACCGCCAGCTGCCATCCCCTCTTCTCCACATGTAGGCTTATCATGAACATGAAAACCATGAACACCTGGAGGCAAGTGGCTTAAATTAGGTGTTAACATTAAACCAAAGGCAGTGTCTGATGCTTTGATAGTGCCAATCATTTGATTGCCACTAGTTGAGTACATAGAGATGGTTACGTCTGAAAACAGAGCAGTTGTTAACAAGCAGCCAAAAAAACCTATGACGCGAAAATAATTCATATAATCCTCAAAAAAAAATGACCTGTCCCTATCAAATTCAAATCTTTAATTAAAATAAAGAGGCAATTCTTCCTTGCCATAGGCTCGATCGGTCTGTTATTAAAATCACATGCTGAAAAATAGATTATACTATTTATGTTCCCTTTTCTTCTTATTGACACTGATTTTATTCTGTGTGTTTGTCGTTGCAACTTTCAACAGAGTTGATCATTCAATAAGAAATGTCATTCTTTGGTGCGATGTCGCAAGTCTTATTAGTGGGATATTATTTTTTAGTGCAGCCAAATGTCTGCAAAAAATAGCCCCATCAATTGGAAAAAGGCATGAAAAGCAGTTATTGGCAGCATTTAAACAGCAAAGTAAGCAAAAGCCCTTAAGCATTTACTCTAATCTCTCTTATTTAGATTCACTCGATCAGCGGATCGAAGTTAACTCTTACACTGTAAATGATCATTTAGTCAGTGTTGCTTATTCAAAAGGTGAAAAGTCATCACCCATCAGTATCAACGAAGATCGCTATATCTGCCAGACTCTCACTTTAAAAAATGATTTGGACATAGGATTATGTGGAATTTTCGATGGACATGGTGGGCCAACTATTGCTGAGTTCTTAAGACAAACACTGCCTAAATACATCATTGAAGAACTCAACCGCTCTCATATTTTGACAATTGAAGTCACTGATCGAGCACTGCGTAGAGTCTTTTTAAAACTAGAAAAAGAGATCGAGTCTAAAAACTTTTTAGACTGTGGCTCTACAGCTACAGTCGCCCTTTTTTTTAACAAACAGTTAGTCATCGCCCATCTAGGAGACTCAAGAGCTATTTGGATATCGGCTGATGGAGAAACTCTTCAGCTTACAGCTGACATGGACATCACCAAGAAAGAAGCTAAAAAAGTTAAGAAGTTAGGCGGTATTGTTTATGAAAACCGCATCTTTAGTTATCAAGAAAATGGTCAACCAACTGGTAAAGGGATTAATATTAGTGGAAGCTTTGGAGATCTCAATCTTTTAGGTAAACCCAACATACATGGGCACAAGCCTTATTTGATTAATAAAACACCCGCAATCACATCCTATCCTTTAAAAAAAGGTTATCTATTACTTGCAAGTGATGGTCTGTTTCATACTATAAATAAAAAAAATGAAATTTCCACTTGTCAAACAGGGCAAATGATAGCAAGTTTTGGGCCAATACCAATTGATCAAATGGCTAAACAATTAATTCATCTGGCAAGAAATGCTCAATCTACAGATGATATTACTTGTTTAATCGTTAAAATTTAAAATTATGCGCATTATAGCCGGTCGTTTTCGCAATCAAGCTTTAATATCTCCTAAGACAAAGGTTGTCAGACCAACTTTGTCACAAGTTAGAGCTGCCGTTTTTAACATCTGTCAACAAGATATCGAAGAAGCTCTTTTCTTAGATCTTTTTGCAGGGTCTGGCGCCATGGGATTGGAAGCACTAAGCCGTGGTGCTAAATCGTCTACTTTTATTGAACAAGACCCCATCGCTTTTCGCTGTCTGAAACAAAATATAGAAAAGTTAAAAGTCATGGATGAGTGTGTTCTTCACGGTGGTGATGCCATTCAATTTTTAGAGCGCTTCGCTAAAAAGGGATTAACTTTTTCTCTCATTTATATTGATCCCCCTTATGCTAAAAAAGGCTTATGGAAAGACACCATGATACCCCTTGGCGAAAAAGCTATGCGCATTATTGATGCTAAAAAGCTATTGCAACCAGGCGGTTCTGTATTTTTTGAGACAGGAACTACTGGCCCTCTAATTGATCTTGAGAATCTCTCCTTTAAAAACGAACGTCGTTTTGCCAGTTCTTATCTCCAACTATATCAAAATTAAAGTTACGATTTCTCCGTAGCCAATTTTCCACACATATGCATAATAGCTTTTTTTTAATGAACTGAGAACTCCATTGAAAATTGCTGTATTTCCAGGAACATTTGATCCCCCAACACTTGGTCACCTAGATATTATCGAACGATCACTTAATGTCGCAGACCAACTCATTATCGCGGTTGCTGATCATTATAAAAACCGTACACCTTTATTTTCAGTTCATGAACGTCTTGAACTTTTAAAAAAACTCACATCAAAACATAAAAATATTGAAGTCGTAAGTTTCGACGGACTCTTGATTGATTGCATTGAATCAACAAGAGCTCACTATATTATACGAGGATTAAGAGCATTTTCTGATGTCGAATATGAATTTCGTATGGCTCTAACTAATCGAAAAATGGGCGATATTGAAACGATATTTTTAATGGCAGGAGAGGGTTTGGCTCATATTAGCTCCTCATTGATTAGAGAAATTGGTGGACATGGAAGGCACCTTTTAGAATTCCTTCCCAAAGAAATAGAACAAACCGTTTTTGAAAGATTATCGAACAGGAAATAACTTATGATTAAACAACGACACTTAAGTATTATTGTTATCGTTTATGGTTTGCTTCTTCTAGTAGGTGGTATTATGGGATACGCAATGGCCAAAAGTTCACTGTCACTTGCATGTGGATTGATCTTTGGAACTCTCACTGTTTTTGCAGGCTCAATGATTTCTTCAAAGCCTAAACAAGCAGCTTTTGCATCTCTTGTGCTAGCAGCATTTATGTTGATTTTTTTCATCTACCGCTTCTCACTCACTTATAAAATGATGCCTGCAGGGATGATGGCTTTTGTAAGTGCTGTCTGCGTCATATTAATCAGTTTATTTTTGGTCCAAAGAAAATCAATCAAATAAGAATTAGTTACGAATTAGTCGCCAAAAAGATCATCAAATGATCTTTTTGGTATTTCGATATCTTCACCAAATAACTTTCTAGCTCGGCTTAAAGGATCTACTTGTTCGTTTTTTTGTAAATCTTGCTTAATTAAAAAGTCCTCACAAAAATTACCAGCCTCGCGATCAACAATTAAATCAGTTCCCGGGATCATGCACTCATTATTTCGACCGGGAGCATGAAAGCGGCAGCCTTTACAGCAATGTAAATAGCTACCACACTGATCACAGACAGCTCTAAAAGAAATTTTTTCAGTTTCTAGTAGAGCTCTACATTTCCAACAGTTCATGCGAGCTATCTTTTGACAAGCTGATCATTTTTATACATTAACAGCGATTTAGGTTTACCATTGTTATCATATTTGTTGAACTTACCATTTTTCATTCCGTCTTGATATTCGCCCTCAAATACTAGTAAACCTTTTTCATTCCACTGCTGAGTTAATCCTTGCAGTTTATCACAATGAAATCTGGCAATAGATGCCACAGAGCCATCTGGATGAAAAGTTTTTTCAACGCCTTCTTTTTGATCATTGCTAAAGTGAGCTTCCTTAAATATTTTTCCATTGGAAAAATATTGAACAACAAGACCTTCGCGTTTGTCGTTTTTATAAGGGATATTCATCATGACTTTACCATTAGGACCATAAAGAGTTGTAATACCCTCTTTTAATCCATGATTATAAAGGCTATTTAAAACCTTAATGCCGTAACGATTATATTCACAAAATTCACCATCAAGCTCATCGGCTACGAAATGTGCTTCTTTAGCTTTGATTTTACCAAATGTAGCATCGATTGGATAAAAAACTTGATGCAACCCTTCTTTGAGTCCATCTTTGTAATGGGTTACAACTTCAGAGCCATCTTTGTTTTTCATGAAAGAGCGACCTTGCAGCAAGTTATGTGAATAATAAGCTTCTTCTTGTAAGTTGCCTTCACTGTCCCACAACGATTTTGGGCCCTCTAGTTCACCGTTTGAATAAGTTATTAAAGCCTCAGTTGCGCCGTTGGGATGAAATGTTTTTTGTTCTCCATCCATCTTTCCATCAACATATGATAACTTTTTGCAAAGCTTAGGATCTGTCTCACCTTGTTTTAAACAAAAGTATTCAACATGTTCAGCAACGGGCACTCCCATGACGTAGTTCCCCCTTGATTGTAACTGACCACTTTCATACCATTGTTCAAATAACCCGTTAAGAAGATCATCTTTGTATAACGCTTGGCTACACAGCTGGCCATTAATTAAGTAATGCTGGCTCAAGCCTTCTTTCTTTCCATGGTTATAAACCACCTTGCTTCTGATATGGTTTGGATCAAACCACTCTTGCACCACACCATGAATTAAACCTTGATCGAAGCTCATTTCAAAAACAAGGTCCCCCTTTTCGTTCCATGAACGAAAAGGGCCGTGTTCTTGACCATTCACATAATTTTCTTCTTTGGCAAGTTGTCCATTTTCATGCCATTCTTTTAACGATCCGTTAATTTTGCCATTCACAAAAGTGGCATCTTTAGCTATTTTTTTGTTATTAAACCAGACACGTTGACGGCCATCTTTTTGACCATTAATGAAGTTGCATTGAACTAATAAGACACCATCGAGATTCCACTCTTCATATAAGCCATTTTGTAAACCTTTTGTATAATGGGCTTGAGTGTGTAATTTTTGGCTGGGGTAATACTCTTTTTGCACACCATCAAATACACCTTGATTGTAGTTGTAATGATGGACAATCGATCCATTTTGATCCCATTCTTTGTATTCTTTGTCGTAACCATTTTCGCAGAGCCAGTAGCTCAATCTTTTAGTTCCTTGTTCATCAAACTCTTCGATAGGAGCTGTTAGATTTCCTAGACTATCGTAGTGCGCAGAATACAAAACTTGACCCGATTCACTACGACGGACATGACTGCCTTGAGGTGTGCCAAAGACCCAAGCAAATTCTCCTAAGACTTTACCAGAAGGAGCATAAAAAATTTCATTACCCTGCTTGTGCCCCCGTTCATATAAACAGCTGTAGCTCTCTTTACCGTTCTCGTAAAATTTCTTCTTTACGCCGTGTAATATGCCTGCAAGAAAATGGCTTTTTTCTTTAGCAACCGAGCTTGATGGATGATAAAGAACATAAGCTGGCTTATTTCCATCATTTTGGAGCAACCCATTACAATAATTTAATGTTTCTAAAAGGGCCCCTTTTTCATCCCATTTAAGAGCTTTTCCAACTATTAACCCTTTATGATAAACGGCATAGCTCGCCTTTGTTTTATCAGGATAATAGCCTATGCACTCACCTTCTAATTGGTCATTGTGATATTTTGCTTCTTTTTCTTTATCGCCATTATTATAATAGATCTGCTTATGGCCCTCTTTAACTCCATTGACATAAGTTATTAAAGTGTGTAACTGACCGTTATCATAAAAACTTTTTGATTCTCCATCGAGTACACCATCTTTATAAATAGAGATTTTGCTTAAATTTCCATTGGGCCCATACGTAATATAAAGACCATCAGGTCCGTAACCCGTTGACGTTTTTTTTAAATCGCATTCACTTTTTACATTGCCGTCTGCATAAAAAACAATTTGACGAACCGGGCTTTCTTCTGCACCTTTTGCAGAATCATAAAACACTAAAGTTTGCATCTGACCATTGGGATGAAAAGAGACAATACTTGGTTTCCAGTGGGGCTGACGTGGCGATAATCCGATTGATTGATGCTCTCTTTGCGCCCGCTCGATCAGGGACGAAGAAGTAGCAAATGCTGGATCTGATATGGATATGGCTAATGCGATCGAGACAAGAATAGGCTTAAGTCTTAGCATAAAATCCTCTTTAATGCGGAAGGCGCAGTTTATCATAAGGTTAGTGCGTTAGCATCTAAATTATGTTAGCTGTAAATTTCCTTTGAAGAGAATTTTGCAAACAGAGAAAATTTTTAGAATAGTTTTAAAAAAACGGTGTTTTTTGATGGAGATGGAACGTAAAGCTCTTTACAACACATTAAGGATGCACTTACCTGGTTTCCCCCAAGAGGGACAACAGGAATGGCAGACAACTAACTTTAGAGAGTTGTCTATTGAAGAGCTCTTTAATCAGCTGCAGCGCTTTTTACCAACACTTAATAAAAAAGTTTACATAACTTACGGAGAGATGTTTGATTCTCCCGAAGAGTTGTGTGAATGCTTTATTGCAGATGGTGCTTTCACGCCCCAAGAGCAAGATAATATTTATCTGCTTGTCTTCGAAATTTGGCGCAAAATATTGACTCATAAGCCATGTCTTTCCATTTTTTGCGATGAACTCGACCACCAAATTCATCTTTACGATGAAGGTTCGGAAAATGGACTTGTTATTCAAGATCTAATCACCCAGTTACAAACTATGGTTGAAACTGCAAAAGACAGTGGTGAAGATCCCTCTAAACTAATGCAAGCCATCGAATCACAATGCGCCAATCACCTTGAAAGCTTTATTTATGATTACATAGCAGAGCAAGTTGACGAAGATCAAATTGATTACGCCCAAGAATTACTCGATAGTTTTGAATCGATTCTGACAGACCAAAAATGGTTTCAATTCTTAAGAATTCGTGTTTTGGCAAGCTTTGATTATCGCCAAGCAGATGTGGTGCTTCGTGATTTAATTGAAGTTGTGACAAATGAGCGGGATCTTGAATTTAATCTTCAGGTTTTAGAATTCTTAGCGGGCTGGGGAGATCCTCAACTTTTTGTAGGACTTGCCATTGAAACTTTCCCACTTGTTGAGACCGAAAGTGATCTGCAAGAAGTTTTAACATTATGCGGTAACTACTATTCTCGATTAGATTTTGACGATAAAGAAAAAACCATCGTCTCCATGCTAAAAGATAGACAGTGTATCCCTTTTGATACACCAGTCGATAAAAGTGATGACTTAGTCAAAGGTCTAATGGAGTATCTACAAAATTCGTAGTAACTTACAATCTAAGTAATCGCACGAAGTTAAGTAATATTTAATGCCATTTTTTTCACCAAATGGCGCTTTATTTGGAAAAACACTATGAAGATGGCCAAATACACAGACATCGACATGGTATTTTTCCATTAGTTTTGAAGCTTGAGACTCTTTCATATCCAAACCAATCGGTGGATAGTGCGTCATCACAATTCTCTTTTCCGCTTTTTGATCCAATGCCTGTAGTGCAATTTCTAAACGACTAATTTCTCGATCAAAAATCTTTTGATCTTCTATCACTTTTTTTTCAAAATCTTCTTTGGACATGGGCGGTTTAGATATTTTATCAGGTCGTGGCTTAAAATCTATCACATCGTGAAACGAATATTCAGAAGTGTCCCATAATCTCGTTCCACAAATGCTATAATTATTCCATGTGACAGCAGTATGATGAACTGCTTGTATCGATGGGGGTAATACTTTTTGAACTTTTGAAAAAGAAGACCACCAATAATCGTGGTTACCTCTTACCATAATTTTATGACCAGGAAGTGCTGCGATCCACTGTAAATCAATTAGTGCTTGTTCTGGTTTCATCGCCCAAGAAATATCACCTGGTAATAAAACCAAATCATCATCTGTAACGTTTTCTTTCCAAAATTTAGCTATTCTTTCTGGATGGTTTTCCCAGTTAGGACCAAACACGTCCATTTTTTTTCCTGGTACACCAAAAGATAGATGGAGATCACCAATGACCCAAACTGCCATAAAATCCTAATTAAAGAGTAAAGCCGTCGGGAAGCGTGGCTCCTTTTGCAACTACAATGATTCCTTCACGGATATAGACACCCGGACCATCGTAATGAGTTAAGTTCTGCTGATTAATTAAACGCACACCTTTGCCCAAGCTCACATTTTTATCTATAATGGTTTTAATGATCACACAATCTTCGCCAATCGTTAAATTGGACGGAAGACTTTGATGTTCATGAGCTGGCGGTGTGTAAAAGTCGTTACCCATAATCACAGAATCTCTAACAATAGTCCCTTTTTGAATCAGAGACCTGGCACCTAAAATACTGTGAGATATCTCTTCGGCTTCCACGATCGAGCCTTCACATACTATGGTACGGTGCATTTTATCGCAGCTGATTTTAGGACCTGGCAAATTATTTGGAGCCGTATAAATAATATGAGATTCATCATAACAATTGAAACCTGGATTTAACCCGGTTAAATCCAGGTTAGCGCGATAAAATGAATCGATAGTTCCGATGTCTTCCCAATAGCCGTTATATAAAAATAACGAGACTTTGCCCTCTTTAACTTGCGTTGGTATGAGGTGTTTACCAAAATCATCTCTTAAATCTTCTTGTAAAAGCTTAAATAATGCATTACGTTTAAACACGTATAAACCCATCGAAGCTAAAAGGTTATTGCCCTTATTAGCGGGTAGACCAAGCTTTGTCATTGACTCATCATTAAGTTCAAAGCCTTTTAACACGTCATCATTTTCAGGCTTTTCAATGAAATCTAGCACTTGCCCTTGATCATCAACTTTAAAAATACCCATTCGTTTTGCTGATGACCGATCAATCGGAATTGCCGCAACAGTCAAATCAGCGCCGCTATCGATAGCTCGTTGAACCATCTTTTCAAATTCGATATTATAAAGCTGATCTCCTGCGAGTATCAAAAAATAATCGGCAGGTGTCTCAATAAAATACTCTAAGTTCTGACGTATTGCATCAGCTGTTCCTTGAAACCATACATTCTTAGTTGGTTTTTGTTCAGGGGCTAATACTTCAATAAAACCAGATGAAAATGCATCGAGTTGATAAGTCTTTAGTAAGTGTTGATGCAAACTAAATGATAAAAACTGTGATATTATAAATATTTTACGAATATTAGAATTTAAAGAATTAGAAATAGGAATGTCAATTAATCGGTATCTGGCAAAAGGGACTGCTGGTTTGCAACGTGTAGCAGTTAAAGGAAAAAGGCGTCTTCCCTCTCCTCCTCCTAATACAATTGCAACGACCCGTTTCATATCAGCGGCCATAAAATTCCCTATTTACCCAAACTAAGGGTAATTAATTAATTGTCATCTATTATCGCAGATTACAAAAAAAAGAATTAAAGGCCATCAATAATTGTAAAAATAATTTACAAAAGAAGTGTTTTTTAAAAAGAAATAGTTATAGAACCCTCAACTACAATCACTTCCTCATCTTTTATAATACTTGAAGTGCAATGTGCTGATTTGTTTGTATGTAAGTGAAGAGAATTAACTGTCATTAACTCATTCTCCTCGGCAACATCCAAATTCAGGGCATAGGGGTGACAACTCACTTTTAATGTCTCCATCTGCCATAATTAGGCAGTCGTTTCGATTAGGACTTAAAACTAGTCCATTGTCGTATTGCTTGAATTGTTGCTCTAAGGACAAAAAAATAGCTCTTTAATCCTTATTTATTTTTTACAATAGAACAACTTAATTTTCTAATAATTAGTTAACAAAGTTTATTTTATTAAAGATTGACGTTCAGCAATATAATCATTAAGCGTTAAATCCCCTTGTTGAAAAAGGGCTAACCATTGTTGAGTCTCTTCATTTTTTGTTTCTTCGATAACTTGCTGCATTTCTTGCCAAGTTGCTAACTCTAAGGTTTTATCGTTAACTTCTTGTGCCAAAGCAGCGATTCTAAAAAGGTGTGTTAAGTAAAGAGCTGTGCCTTTAGAGCCCATTTCTAATTTTTGCTTTAAGTCTAAGGCATCTTTCAATGCACCGCTGTAATTTCCAGTGCGTTTAGCATCCATAATCATCAAACTATTTGATGCGAAGTCTGGATAGAGCTCTGGAGAAAATTTTTTTTGGTGGATTAAAGCATCTTTGGCTAAACCCAAAGCTTGATCTGTGTCATGAGTATTTAGCATTTTTTGGGCCAATTGGCCTTCATAGCGCGTTTGCAATTCTGGGTTAGCTCTTAATGTTTTAATTAACCTTTGAAAGACTTCTTCATTCGGTTGGCTCTGAATTGCATGAAAATCAACAGCTGCATTATATGATGCCATTTCTTTTTCTTGCCCATCATGAATAACAAAGCGGTACAGTGCAAGGGCCGCAATAATGATTCCCATGGTGATATAAAATATGGCGTTTTTCCATTTTTTCAGGAAAGCAGCCATGTCCATTTCCTCTGATAAATCATCAGAAATCGGGTTTGTCTCTACTACGACGTCACAATTGCAGTCGTTCGGAAGCGAAATAATTTTTTTATCGTTCATAAAAACTTAGGAGTTAAAAACTTGACGATACGGAGTTAATTACTATACCTTCTTGCATTTTATGTTGCAAAGGCAAAACCCAAGACTTTTTACTTAATATGACCGATATTTTAATTGAAATCCCCATAGATCAAATTGTTACAAATCCCTTTCAACCAAGACGAGTTTTTTTAAAAGCAGAAATTGATGAACTCGCTCAATCGATTTTGTCTTTAGGATTATTACACCCTCCCGTCGTAAGACAGTTAGGTACTGACTCTTATGAATTAATTGCCGGTGAACGACGGTGGCGAGCAGCTCAGATTGCTGGTTTAAAATTAATTCCTGTAGTTGTCCATGAAGCTGATGATGATTTTTCAGCCCACGCAGCTTTGATGGAGAATTTGCAACGAGTCGATCTCAATCCTATAGAAACTGCAGAAGCTTTAAAAGCATTGATGCATAAATTCCATCTTAAACAAGAGGAACTTGCAGAAAAAATTGGAAAGAAGCGCTCAACTGTTGCTAATTATCTGCGACTATTAACTCTACCGACCTCTATTAGAGACAGTGTTGCACTGGGTGTTATCACAATGGGACATGCTAAAGTTTTATTATCCATAGAAAATGAACAAGAAAGAGGCCACCTTTATCACGATATTATAACTGGCAGCTTAACTGTTCGACAAACCGAAAACAAAGCGCAAAAAATAACTAAAAGAGTTTCAAGTGGCATGAAGTCACGGGAACACCTTTCTCATATTATCAATACACTTCAAAATCTTCTTGGTACTAAAGTCGATATCGAAGAAAAAAAAGAAGGTGGCCGTTTGTGTATTGATTATTACTCACTTGATGACTTAGATCGTTTACTTGAACATTTAGGTGTTACAGAAAATATTTAATATTTTTTGAGTCGATCCTTTTTAATGCTCCAAAAAAAGATTAAGCAGTTTATGTTGATTTGCATCTCAATCAGCTGAAAACGAACATCATTATGCGCACTTTAGTTAAACTATTTGGCAAGTCCCCTTTTACTCCATTGCAAAATCACATGGAAAGAGTCACTCAATGTGTAGCCAAAATCAATGAAATTTTCGAAGCTGTTCTCGAAAATGACCAAGCTCGCATCGAGAAACTCTCAGAAGAAATATCAGATCTTGAACATCAAGCTGATCTGACAAAAAACGATATCCGCAATAATTTGGGTAAAGGGTTCTTCTTTCTCATTGATCGATCGGACGTTTTAGATATTTTACAAATTCAAGACAGCATAGCAGATGCCGCCGAAGACATTGGCGTATTACTCACATTAAGGCCTGCTACTTTACCACAATCTTTTCATCAAGATTTTAAATTTTTTTTAGAAAAAAATATTGAGTGCTTTTATAGAGCGCGTCACATTATTTCAGAATTACACGAATTAATGGAAAGTTCATTTGGTGGAGCCGAGGCTGAAAAAGTCAGGCAAATGGTTAGGGAGGTAGCTTTTTTAGAACACGAAGCAGATGTTTTGCAAGTCCCTCTTTTAAAAAAACTTTTTCAAAGTGAAAACGAACTCAGCCACACCTTATTTCAACTCTGGCTCAAGGTTTTTTCAGCTATTAGTGCATTGTCAAATCTCTCAGAACAACTTGCTAATCGCATTCGCATGACACTTGATGTAAACTAAAATAGAGGAGAAGATTTTGAGCACTGATTCAATTTTGTTAGTTACTGCCATCGTTTTGGCTTTTTACATGGCTTGGAACATGGGTGCCAACGATGTAGCCAATGCAATGGGTACATCTGTTGGCTCTGGCGCATTAACTTTAAGAAAAGCTCTTTTGTTAGCAGCCGTTTTAGAATTTTGTGGTGCATTCTTTGTGGGTTCTGAAGTTTCACAAACGATTGAGAGTGGAATTGTTAATACTCAGTTATTTGTAGATGATCCACGGCAACTTGTTTTTGGAATGCTAGCATCGCTTTTAGCAGCAGGTGTTTGGCTACAAGTCGCTTCTTACTACGGACTGCCCGTCTCAACAACACACTCAATAGTTGGTGCTTTAATTGGTTTTGGATTAGTTGCCAAAGGACCAGGATCCATCCAGTGGGGTGAGTTTGGCAAGATAGTTTTAAGTTGGGTTTTATCACCTTTACTTGGCGGTGTATTTGCTTACCTGATTTTTAGTTTTGTCAGAAAACGCATTTTATATAAAAAAGACCCTATGACTCATGCATTACGCTTTGCGCCATGGATGGTATTTGCCGTTTTTTTTATGCTATCTTTAGTCATATTATTTGATGGATTATCCCATCTCCATCTTAATTTAAATTTCACGCGCGCTTTTGGATTATCTATTTTAATTGGGGCAGTATGTACCCTGATTGCCACTTTTTTTCTTAGACGACAAGGCAAGCGCTTATTTGCTAAATATCAACACTCATCCATTGCTGTGGAATCGTTGTTTATCTTTTTACAGACACTCAGTGCTGGCTGCATGGCTTTTTCTCACGGTGCCAATGATGTGGCTAACGCAATTGGACCTTTAGCATCAATAGTTCGTATTATCAAAACCGGTGCAGTTCCACTGCAAGAACAAGTCCCTACTTGGATTTTGATGTTAGGAGGTGCTGGTATCGTCATTGGTCTTGCAACTTGGGGATGGCGCGTGATCGATACAATTGGAAAAAAGATTACAGAGCTGACTCCAACGCGTGGATTTTCTGCAGAATTTGGTGCTGCTATCACAATATTAGTCGCGTCGAAATTAGGTTTGCCTATTTCGACCACACATACTTTAGTTGGTGCTGTTTTAGGAGTTGGACTCGCTCGCGGTATTGATGCTTTAAACTTACATATGATCCGCGATATCATAGTTTCTTGGGTTGTCACAGTGCCCATAGGTGCTATTTTAGCCATCGCCTTTTACTACGGCTTTTCAGCCATTTTTTAAACGCCGTTTAATGCATCGTAGGCTGCATATTTGTATAAATCGTGTAGCGTTGGGTAATTAAACACGACTGCAATCACATCGCGTACCGTTTTTTTATCTTCAACAAGGGTCATGCCATAATGGATGAGCTCGCACGCCATGTGCCCAATAATATGAACACCGATAATGACCAAATCATCTTTGCGATAGACCATTTTTAAAAAGCCGTGCTCAGCTCCTAAAATTTTTCCACGTGACATTTTAGAGTGATAAGCTTTGCCAATACCGTAATTAATCCCTTGTTTTTGAGCCTCTTCTTCGCTGATACCAACTGTTGATACTTCCGGTATTGTGTAAACACCAAAAGGTAGCGCTGTATACAAATGATCTAAATCACCTGTGCTAAACATATGTGCTACGGCCAAGCGTCCTTGATCCATACTTGTATTGGCAAGTGATGGAAAACCAATGACATCACCTACTGCATAAATATGAGGAACAGCTGTTTGAAAATGGGCATTTACTGTTAAAAGTTCTCGCTTATCAACAGGAATACCAACTTTTTCAAGTCCTAACGATTTAGTATTCCCATTTCTGCCAGCTGCTAACAAAAACATATCCACATGTAACCATACATCATCTTCTAAGCCGACCCTTAAAAATTCACGATCCGTTTTGGGACTATGCAACTCTTTTAAAGAGGTATTAAAAATTAGTTCAATACCATCGCGCTTCATCTGGTCAACCAATTCATCGGTAACTTCTTTATCGATGAATGGCATAATTTGTTCTGTACGATTCACTAAATAAACTTTTGCACCCATAGCAGCAAATATCGTTGCGTATTCACAACCAATGACACCAGCTCCTACAACACAAATCGATGCTGGAAATCTTGTAATTTCCAAAATCGAATCTGAGTCATGTACTCTTTGGTTATCGAAGGGAATATTTGGAAAATGTACTGGATATGATCCCGTTGCAATAATAATTTTATCGGCAACAAGTGTTTCAGAACCAAAATCCCCTTTCACCTCAAGCGTGTGCTGGTCAATAAAAGTTCCTTCTCCCCAAAACACTTCCACTTTATGGCGTACTAAATTTTGAAAAACTGAATCACTTTGTGTATTAACAATGAAGTTTTTGCGGTACATGAATTCTTCAACAGAAGCATGATGTTGAAGTTGTCTATCAACACCATATAAACCTTTATCGTACTTTCCAGAAAAATACAGAGCTGCTTCTTTTAGTGTTTTTGATGGCAGAGTTCCCGTGTTGACGCCAGCGCCGCCAAATGTCTTAGCTTTTTCAATAACGGCTACTTTATAACCAAAATGGGCTGCTTTAGTCGCTGCCTTTTCACCGCCAGGTCCTGAACCAATAACAACTAAATCATATTTTTTCATAAAAAATCCAAAAGTTCTCTTTACCCTTGTTTAAAATAAATTTTAAATATAAGCAACCGCGCTACTTTTCTTTATATAAAAATTAATATAGTTTGATATTTCTAAATGTTTTTTTTGGAGCCCCATACGTGGACCCTTTTACTGATTATAAAGCCGATATTTTGTGTGATAAGGTTAAGCATTATCTCATCACAACAACTGGTAAAGTGGCAGCAACTGCGCAACCAGTCGATATCTACAAAGCTTTGGTCTACTCTTTAAAAGAAGAAATTATGATTAATTGGTCTGCTTACAATCAGACCATAGAAAATAAAAAAGCTAAGCAACTTTATTTTCTTTCCATGGAATATCTTCCAGGAAAGTTTTTACATAATAACATTACAAACATTGGCATTATGCCCCTTGTGCACTGCGTCTTGAAAAAACTTGGTCGCACATTAGAAGAACTTTTGATTTTAGAATCAGATCCAGGTCTTGGCAATGGCGGCCTTGGCCGTTTAGGATCATGCTTCTTGGACTCACTAGCTACCCATCACTACCCCGCTGTTGCCTATGGCTTGAGATATCAATACGGTATATTCGAACAAGAACTTTGGGATGGCGTTCAAACAGAACGCCCTGATTGTTGGCTCTTATATACTAATCCTTGGGAAGAAAGGCAGGACCACTGCGCCCATGAAGTCAAATTTGCTGGCACAACAATTCCTGTTATTAATTCACACGGTGATTCTTTATTTGATATTGTTGATTATGACCTAGTACGAGCTCTCCCATATGACACTCCCATTTTAGGATACAATGCACGTAGTCGTTTTGGCGTGCTCACATTGCGCTTATGGTCGACTAAAGAATCTCCTCGAAATTTTGAGTTACAAAGATACAATGCTGGACAGATCGACCAAGCCGCTGAAAATACCACATTAACCGACGTTCTTTACCCAAGCGATTACCATGACACTGGTAAAAGGATACGACTTAAACAAGAATTTTTACTCGTTAGCGTATCCATCAAAGATATCATTCAGCGTTTTAAAGAAGTTCATAAAGACTTTTCTCAATTTGCCGATAAAGTCCAAATCCAGATCAATGACACCCATCCATCGCTAGTCATTGCTGAGTTAATTAGACAATTAACTCATCGGCATGATCTGCCGTGGAATCAAGCAGTCGAAATCACAAAAAGCTGCGTCAATTTCACAAATCATACGATTTTGCGAGAAGCTTTAGAGCAATGGAATGCCAACCGCTTATCAATTCTTTTGCCAAGACAATTTCAAATCATTGAAAAACTCAACTATGAATTTTGCACCTCGATACGAGCTAGGTATCCAGGCGATGAAGCTCGCGTTCAACGCATGTCCATCATTGAAGAAGGGCAAGTTCGCATGGCCTCCCTTTGTCTATATGGCTGCCATAAAGTTAACGGTGTTGCCAAATTACACACAGAAATTTTAAAAAACTTCGTCTTTAAAGATTATTATGAATTTTTTCCCGATAAGTTTTTAGCTATCACTAATGGTGTGACACAAAGACGTTGGTTATTGTTATCCAATCCCCGGCTGGCCGCTTTTATCAGCAAACGAATCGGTGTTGAGTGGATCTCAAAATTTGATCAAATGAATGGCCTTTCAGCTTTTGCCGATGATCCAGAATCTCAGAAAGAATTCTTAGCAATTAAAAGAGAAAATAAAAAAGATTTAATAAATTTTCTCCAAACAGCTTATAAAATACGCGGCCCACATGGTGAACTTTTAGAAACTGGTATCCAATTGAACATCGATTCATTATTCGATGTGCAAATAAAAAGAATACATGAATACAAAAGGCAGCTCTTGCTGCTTTTGTATATCGTAGAACTCTACCTAGATTTTAAAGATAATCCACTAAGCAACCATGTCCCTCGCACTTTTATTTTTAGCGGCAAAGCAGCTTCTGGCTATGACGTTGCCAAGCAACTTTTACAAGCAATAAGTTGCATTGCTCGCACTATTAATAAAGATAAAGTCGTCGGTTCTAAATTAAATGTTGTCTTGTTAGAAAACTACAATGTGTCGAAAGCCGAAATGATTGTACCAGCTGCTGAGCTATCCGAGCAAATTTCCACTGCCGGCTACGAAGCATCAGGTACTGGTAATATGAAGCTTGCTATGAACGGAGCTTTAACAATCGGAACTGAAGATGGCGCTAATATTGAGATGCGTCAAGCTGTGACAGACGAATGGTGGCCTTTTAAATTTGGAGCATCGGCATCAGAAATTTTATCATTACAAATCAATGGCTATCATCCGTACGATATCTATGCAAATAATCCAAAACTGAAACGTATATTAGACTGCTTTACGGATCGTACATTTGCACTAAATCAAAAAGAACATGAAGTACTCGCTTCTATCTTTACCAGGTTAATAGATAATCATTCTGGTTTCGTAGCCGATCGTTTTTTTGTTTTACATGATTATGCAAGTTATGTTGCAACCCAAGCTAAAGTCGAAGAGCTTTATCGAGATCCAATGAACTGGGCAAAATGCGCAATCCATAATATCGCAAAAATGGGATATTTTTCCTCTGATCGAGCCATCAATGACTATGCCACTCAGGTTTGGAATTTAGAACAATGTCCGATTGATGAAACGATTTTAGACAAAGTGAGAGAAGAATACAGCTCCCACGATCGCTGTCGCATTTTCATACAGGATCCAGGGGCTGCACCGCAATAAGGCAAAAAAAAGCCTGGTTTTGAAAAACCAGGCTGAAAAAGTTTGGGTCTTGTTGGACTCGAACCAACGACCCCCTCATTAAAAGTGAGGTGCTCTAACCAACTGAGCTAAAAACCCAAAAAACTTTTGACCCCAACGGGATTCGAACCCGTGTCGTCGGAATGAAAATCCGGTGTCCTAGACCTGGCTAGACGATGGGGCCAGTACAGTGTCTTAACTAGTAACAATAACAATCGTTAAGAAGCCCTATCTTATACTAAGCGAGCGATTTTTGGACAATCTTAAAATGCAAAAAAAACAGCTATCTTCAAAATAGTCCCCTATACATATTAGAAAGCTGATTATTTAGCTAAAAAAAAATGATCTAGATATTAGTTTAAAAATTAAGTTAACTTTCACACTTATAGTGGACTATCAATGTTTTTTAAAGCCGATTCTTTATTACCATTATCCGAATTAATATCTTATTTAAAGGCTCCTCCAGAACCAGAAGTTGTCAAATGTATAACAATTAAAACAGTTGATGATACTAATAAAATTAAAGGTGGCCAAGTTACAATCGAGCACATGGAATTTTCAAAAAATATTATCGATTTAAAAATTAGTTACTACGCCTGTAAGCCTTGCGAAGTCTGTTTTCAATCGACACTAAAACCAATAGGCACAGTTATAGAAATATTTATAAACACCAAAGAAACTAGTGTGATTTCAGGAAAGATTATAAAAGAAAACTTCCAGTGCCAACTACCTATTAATATCTTTCATTTTGGCATTCATATCGAATTTTTCACATTAAATCAATTTAATCAAAAGACTTTAATACAAAAACTTTCAATGTAATTAATTGTTATTCTTATTAGACTGTGGCCACTTATCGGGGCTGTATTGGGAATAGTTATATTCGATATAAAAATTATTAAAAGAAAATCAACTATTATTTGCTACAAAAAACATTAATTAGGAATTTATGGACTCTTATACCAACAACTATTACCCACCATCATCAAACAACTATAATCCACCTTCATACAGCTCGGCAGAAATCTCTAGTCGAGTCAAATTCAAGTCAAAACCAACTACAGTGATCTCGCTAATTGCTTCTGCTCTATGGTTTGGCTCTATAGGGACCCTAATCACTTGCAAAATCTTGAATGTTACAAAAATAGCATCGTTATCAGTATCGCCAGTTTGTTTTGCAGGCATAGGTATATCACTTGCACTAACCGTTATTTCATTGGCTATGATCACATTTAGAATAAAAAGATCTAGTTGATGTAACAAGGGATATGGCCGCTAGAATAGCGGCCATGAATTTTTAAACTTCGAGAATATCTTTTTCTTTTTGAACAACAACGTCTTCAATTTCTTTGCAAAATTTATCTGTCAGTTCTTGAATTTGCTTTTCTTGTTTTTTCATTAGATCTTCTGGAATATCGCCAGCAGCTTTTTGTTTTTTGATCAGCTCGTTGCAATCACGTCTTGTATTGCGAATGTTCACTTTGCTCTCTTCGCCTTTCTTCTTAGTCTGTTTGACCATCTCTTGACGAAGTTTAGAATCCATTGGAGGAATAGTGATACGAATCAATGTTTTGTCGTTAACAGGTTGTAATCCAAGATTGGATTTTTCAATCGCTTTACTAACAGCTGGTATATTGCTCGGATCAAAAGGAGTGACCACTAATGCGCGAGGTTCTGGCGCAGAAATATTAGCGATATTTTTTAATTTAACTTTAGCACCGTAAATCTCAGCTTCAATGCCATCTAGCATTGCTGGATTAGCACGTCCGCTACGAATCCCTTTCAAATCAGTTTTCAAATGCTCGATTGTAGTCTGCATTTTTTGTTTGGCATCATCTAATACGCTCATACTCTTCTCCTAATTAGCTTTGAGATGGAACAATAAGTGTTCCTATATCTTGAGAAAATACCGCTTTTTTCAAGCTATCCTCAGCAAATACATCAAAAACAAGAATCGGTAGTTTATTGTCCATACACAAGGCTGCAGCTGGTGCATCCATGACTGCTAACCGACTTTGTAACATTTCTTGATGTGTTAATTTTTCAAATTTTTTAGCATCATTATGCTTTACAGGATCTTTATCGTATACGCCATCAACTTTAGTCGCCTTCAATAAAATATCTGCTTTGATTTCGACGGCTCTTAAAGCAGCAGCTGTATCTGTCGAAAAATAAGGTAGACCTGTGCCGCCAACCATGATGACAACTTCACCATTTTGTAAATAATCAATGGCTTTTTCCCATTGGTAACTTTCTGTAATTCCTGGGCAATTGAGGGCATTTAAAACACGTGCTTTGCCACCGTTAGAAAGAATCGCTTGTTGTAGCGTCAATCCGTTGATCATTGTACCTATCATACCAATTTGGTCTGCGGGAATACGCTCCATGCCAGCTAATGAGCCTTGAAAACCACGGAAAATATTTCCACCACCAACAACAATACCCACTTGAATACCTTGATTGGATAAAGTAGCGATCGCACAAGCGACATCCTTACAAATTCCTTGATCCATTCCAAATTTTTGGGCGCCCATTAAAGCTTCACCAGACAATTTCAACAACACTCGACGGTACTTCAATCTTTACTCCTTATTGCATTTTGATACAAAAAAAGGGGGCTTAAAAGCCCCCTTATATTTTAAACCGCTTCGCCTACTTGCCAGCGAATAAATCGCTTTAGAGTAAGTGTCTTACCGACTTCTTTACCCCGTTTTTCAACGAGTTGAGTAATTGATAAGGAAGGATCCTTAATAAACTTCTGACGTGCCAAGCAGACTTGGTCGTAAAAGGCATTAAGTTTGCCCTGTACGATTTTTTCGATTACGTTTTCTGGCTTGCCTTGCACTTGAGCGCGACCAATGTCTTCTTCTTGTGCTTTGACTTCTGCTGGAACTTCAGATTCGACTAAATACTGTGGAGCTTCAGCAGCAGCATGCATTGCAATATCTTTGCAAAGAGCTTCTTCACCAGTTGCACCAGTAATCTCTACAACAGATGCTATTTTACCACCCATGTGTAGATAGACTGCAACGGAATTATCATCAGTTTTGGGGATGATCGCAAAACGTTGAATTTTGAGATTTTCGCCTAAGCTGTGTACTATAGTTGCACGATACTGATCGATTGTCAAAGAGGTGTCTTGAGACGCTTTTTGACTCAAGAAACTATCGATAGACTGAGGATTTGTATTAGCAATTTCTGTTGCCATTTCACGAAGAAAATGCTGGAATTTTTCGTTTTTAACAACGAAGTCTGTTTCAGCATTAATTTCGACAATAGCAATTGCTTTATCTGTCTCAGCAGTGCCAATAGCACCCTCTTTAGTTTCGCGGCCTTCTTTCTTTACTGCTTGAGCAATACCGGCTTTACGAAGATTGGAAATAGCCAACTCCATATCACCTTTTGCTTCTTCAAGAGCTTCTTTACATTTGCCCATGCCTACACCAGTACGCACACGCAACTCTTTGACCATTGCTGCAGTAACTTGCGTCATACGAGCTCCTTGTTATCTTCTACGATTTCGTTGATAAGTGAATCTTTACCACTTCCATCTTCGTCACCTTTATTAGCTACAATACGCATTGTTGACTTTTGCTCAATAATAGCTGTAGTTAGAGATTGAAGAATAAGTTTAACACTTTTCAAGGCGTCATCGTTACATGGAATAACGTAGTCGATAGGATCTGGATCACAGTTAGTATCGACTAAAGCCATGATAGGAATACCTAATTTCTTGGCTTCTGCAACAGCAATGTGCTCACGACTAGGATCAACAACGATTAACAGTCCTGGAGGTTTGCGCATTGGGCGGATACCTGACAAGTTACGGTTAAGCTTGATTTGCTCTTTAGTCAACAAAGACATTTCTTTTTTAGTGAGGCCATCACCACCAGAAGCAATACGTTTTTCAATACGCTCTAGTGTCTTAATCGAATTACGAATTGTTTGAAGGTTTGTTAACATACCCCCAAGCCAGCGTTCAGAAACGTAGAATTCATCACATTGTTCTGCGCATTCACGAATAACGCCTTTAGCTTGTTTTTTTGTTCCAACAAACAAGATTGATTTGTATGAACCGACAACATCTTTTACAACGCTTAAACACATACGAATTTGTTGTAGTGTTTTAGCCAAATCGATGATGTATAAACCGTTACGTTCTTCAAAGATGTAACGTTTCATTTTTGGATTCCAGCGACGCTTTTGGTGACCAAAATGCGCACCGGCTTCTAATAACTCTTTAATTGTAGTCTCAGCCAAGCCTTGTCCCTTTTTTGGTTTGACGACGGCATCTTTCGATAACGAAAGATTTCGGTCTTGGTTATACATTCTTTTTTTCATTAAAGGCCCATGCTCTTAATGAAATAAAAGGAATTTAACGACCGAGATTATATGGGATAAAATGAATTAAAACAAGGAAAGGACAAGAAAATTAGCGCCTGATCAGAATCGAACTGACACAAGTAGCTTGGAAGGCTACTGTTCTACCATTGAACTACAGGCGCAATGAAGAAAAAGTATGCTACTCAAACGCCGAATTTCGGTAAAGTCTTGTTATTCATGAATAGGAGAAAAAATGCATTCTTTAAGAACACCATTAAGCGAATCGGTCATTTGGCAATGGCAAAAAGCGGGATATCAAAATTTGGGTACTAAGGCTTGGACAGAAGGTGGAGTCCCTTTTTACCTGACAAACCATCCTAAAATTGCTCAAAAGTACGCACAAATCGCCTTAATGTATTTGTTAGAGAATAAAAATATTTTAAACTCCAGTGAGCCTCTGATTTTTTTGGAGTTAGGAAGCGGTCTTGGTAAGCTTAGTTTTTATTTGCTTCAAGAAATCTCGAAATGGGTAACTCAAGGACTGTTAAAAGATTTTTCTATTAAGTACATTATTAGTGATATTTCAGAAAAAAACTGCCAGTTTTGGCAAAACCACAAAGCTTTTAAACCATTTATAGATCAAGGCATTTTAGATTTTGCTCTATTTGACCCCACACAAGATGATATTTTACTCACTTTAAACAACGAGCAAATACTATTAAAAAATAACCCACTAATTGTTTTTGCTAACTACTATTTCGATTCCATACCCCAAGATATTTATTTAGTTAAAGACCATAGAGTATACCAAGGCGAACTTGACGTAGAAGCTGATACAGCTAGTGAAAATCCTCTGTTGGAAAAAGAATTACCTTATCAATTAATTTTTGATCAGATGATCTGCCCGCCATTTGAAATTGAACGCCTTATGGAACTAATCCCTAATTCAAGTTACATAACATATCCTACAGCTGGATTTCAAACATTAGAGAATTTAAAAAAAATCTGTAACAGCAATATTCTAATGCTAACTGGTGATAAAGCCCAATTCAACCACAAACAAATGGATTGGAAAAAGCAACCACCTATCACCTTTCACACAACGGTTTCCTTCACAGTCAATTTCGAATTATTAAAAATGCGTTGTTTGGACCAACATGGTTTTGTTTGCCTGCCCCAGCACTTTGATGAATTATTTAGTATTGCTTTATTGCAGTGGGGGCCATCTTTTAGCGTTGCATCAGCATCTAAAACATACGAAGATTTTGATCATTGGAGTTTGCAAAATCACAACTCAATGCTTGATTTTTTAGAAAAAAAAGAACAGCCAACACTTGGTGAGTTAAATCTTCTTTTAAAATTTGATAGCTTTGATCCCTTTAACTTTTTCTTTTATAACGAAAAAATTAAACAAGCGTTGAAGCACGCCAGTTTTAGAGAAAAAGAAGATTTAATTTTTGCAATACAAACAGCAAAAAAACTGTTTTTTGCGACTAAAAAAGAAGAGGCCATATTGTTAGTAAATATGGCCTCTCTTCTTTTAACACTAAATCAGCAACTTGATGCTTTTGTATTGTTAAAAGAAGCTGCAGAACTCAACAGTGAATTTTAAAGTGAGCGTCCGGGAATAACCTCAACAGAAAAACTGACTTGATCACGAAGAACTGAATTATCTCGTCCTTCTACGAAATAGGCATAAGTGTAAGTTCCAACTGCTGTGTCTGAAGGCACATAAAGAGCAATTTGTTGTTCTTGAGCTGCGCTTATTCCTAAATAGAAATTGAGTTCGTCAGGAAGAGGTATTGCTGAGTAATCATCAGTTGTTATTCGTCCAACAAAGTTTTCGCCTTCTGATTGTTGATTGTGCACAGTTATTGAAAAATAAGCTGTGCCACCAGCTGGTACTCTTTGAGTTTCAGGGCTTGTTAAACGCACTGCTACACCATAGCTATTTCCCGATTGCGCCTTAACAAAGGTTGGAATGAATAATGCAGTGACTACAATAAAAAAAACTGCCCAACGATATCTCAAGGGTTGAAATGCATTCATGGCCATGCTCCTATCAGTAATATGATTGTCAGCACGTTAAATTATTTTATATAATTAGGAAAGTCCATTTAAGGCCCTCAAAGCAATTGTTTCTGGTATCACCAGTCGATTTAATAATTGGTGTATGCGATGCCTTTTTAAAAACTTGGGCGTGTAATCTCGCCGTTTGGCAATTATTGATGCATTAAACCGGCACCGATTAAAGATCTTTGGAAGATCATCCAAATTTTTTCCTTTTAAATAGCTTTGGTTAATGGCATCGATAACTTGTTGAAAATCTTTGGTCATAAGAATTTGTAGTTTTATTTCAAGCGGAGTTAATGACTCAGATTTAACCAAAAGATTGCCCATTGCTTGTGCCGTAGAAGCTACTAACATGCGAAACATTTTATCGGTATATTGAGTTGCAAAAAAATTAATAGTTTGTTTTTTGGTCTGACAATATTTTGCATGAAAAGACTCATTTACAGACCATTTAACTTCATTGGCAATTTTATCAATGCATTGACGAATTGTCTGCCCTTTCTCAACAATTTTTTTAGCCTCAAAACATATAGCTAATGCTTGCTGCAGAATTAAAATAAGCGTCTTATCACGCCACATTCGCTCTTGCTTAAATAATCCAGGATCTAATTTTAAAAATTCATAGTATTCTCTTAAGAATTTGACATCTGACTTTTCAACCAAATGATCGTTCATTGCATAGCTAAATAAAGTGATGTCTCTTTGGTAATCTCTTTCTAAAGCTAGATTTTCATCACAATTGTGTTCATAGGTTTGTTGAATCTTACTTTGGACTAATGGGTGTTGATAACGAAAATGATCATGTTGTAAATCATGTTGACGAGTTGAATAATAATTTTTACACAATTGTCTAATTTGATCTTGGCTGTAATTGGAATATTCAAATTTTTCAGCGAGATCATTAAATTTGACACTAACGGTACGGCTGATGTGGATTAAATTTTTAGAGAGATCTTTAGTATAAACTGTGTGGGTTAACCTAAAAAATATGTGAGCGATAAACCTTTTAATACGTTGTATTGATGACAAAAAATTTGGGGAAACTAAATTGTTGTATTCATTCAATAAATCCAAGTGATCAATGACTATCTGATGAGAGCTGTTTTTATTAATTAATTTTACGTTTTCTAAAATAGATGACTCATTGTTTTTTAAATTTATCCCATTCAAGGTGTATGAAAAAAAATTATTAAAAAAACTATTTATATGACTAATAACTGGTATTCGAATAACGGTTTTATAATTATGGGGAACTATCTTATGGCGTTGGTTTGAGACAAAATTGTCAATACATTGGATAGCTGATTCTAATTCATTTGATAAAGAGATTGTTGCTGTAGTGTCTTGTACCGAACTTAATTGACCTATTTTTCCACTCATAAACATTCCGAAATTAAGGATTAACTAATATTTTCAATCACCAAATCAATGAGCCTAACGAAAGCTTGCCATCCAACTTCATCTGGATTATGTTTACGCTTAAAACTACCCTTTAAGTAAATCATGTCGCGCTTATCTCACAGATCACGTTCTGCGCCCATACCCGTATTGGATATTCCAGCCAAAGCAAATCGCTTACTAAATCTCATTATGATCGTTTTGGTGCTGTACAGTGTGCGTATCTGGCATTTAACAGTCATTCAATATGACGATCGCGTTGAAGATTCTCGTAAACCTCAAAGAAGAGTTATCATTGAACGTGCTGAAAGAGCGACAATCAGAGATCGATTCAATATTCCTCTGGCCATCAATCAAGTTCAGTACAACGCAGCTATTTCATACGCACAAATCCGAGAAGTACCCGCTATTATTTGGCGAAAAAACGAAAATGGCGTCAGAGTTAAAACTTTGACTCGCAAAGCGCATATCACAAATCTGTCTAAAGTCTTGGCCAAAGAATTATCGATGAACGCAGAGCGGATTGAAGATATCATCCACAGTAAAGCGGCTTTACTTTACAACGCACCATTCATCATTAAAGAAGACATCAGCGAAAAAGAATACTACCGTTTAAAAATGCTGGAAAAAGATTGGCTTGGTATTCATGTCGAAAGAATGCCTCGGAGGTTTTACCCACAAGGTAAAACTGCAGGAGACGTTGTTGGTTACATAGGTCCTATCAGTCGATCACAATATGATGCTGTTCTTTTGGAAATACAATGCTTAGAAGAAATCGTAAAAGCTAAAGAACTTGGAGAGCCGTTTACATTGCCCATTGGCATGGAAACGGCAAGTGAAGCTATTGCGAGACTAAAAGATCTTCAAGAAAGAGCTTATACAATTAGTGATTGCGTGGGCAAAGCAGGTGTTGAAGCGATGTATGATGCCCAGCTTAGAGGATATAGGGGGAAAAAAACTTATTACTCAGATATTCGAGGCAATTTTTTAAGAGAATTACCAGGATCAAAAGAACCATTATCAGGTCAGCGTTATTTACTGACAATTTCTTCAGAACTTCAAGAATATGCCGAGCGTCTTTTAACAATTGCTGAAAGGTTAAGAGATAACCGCTGTTCAGTCTACAATAGAGAAACTGGTACTCACGAACCGGTTAAACAACCCTGGATTAAAGGCGGAGCTATTGTTGCAATAGATCCTAATAATGGCGAAGTTTTGGCAATGGCATCTCATCCACGCTTTGATCCTAACGACTTTATAGCGACGACTGAGGGTTTTCAGGATAAACAACTCTCGATAAAAAAATGGTTAGAGACAGATGGACATATAAGTGATTTATGGGACCGGAAAAAATCTTTAGAAAGAGAAAATTTTGTTCTAGCTAAAGGTGAATACGCAAATGAACTACAAACGCTCACCTGGGATAGTTATCTCGCTACGATTTTACCAAAAGACAATCAAGTACGATTAAGGCTTGCTCAATTTAATACAGTTCTTGATAGCATTGTCATTCAAAAAGCTTTAGAAACAATTGAAGATGAACTCGATCGCGAGGGTCTACAACTATTAATAAAAACACTACCAGACTCATTTAATTCATCGACCCAAGACGGAAAACTTGCTTATAGACATCTACAAGAAGTTTTAACACCTTTAAAAACTGCCTACAATCGCTTTTTATTTTTAGATTTACTAAGAGTTGCTGTAGACCATCATCTTTTTTATTCTCACCTTTACCCCATTGTTCAAAACTTTACTTTAAGTCAGCACAGAGAATCTGAATCAGCTCTTGCAATGATTGAAGACATTGTAAAAAAAATGGCAAAAGATCTTTATAGAGATCACACTTTTTCTAAATGGCGCACAGAACATCAAGACGAATACTTAAAAGAAAAAAGGGAAGAAGAAAAGCTTCGTAAATTATACAAAAAACCCTTCATTGATTATTTAGACCGTAAAGAAAATGAATTATTTAGTGCATTCTGGCAAGAAAATCGCTCTGATTTATTAACAATGTTTCTTTTAGGAAAAAATGAAAATACTATCAAAGATGAGTTAAGTCTTTATCAAAGACATTTTCAAACATGGCAACAAGAGCTATCAAGCGGTGCTCACGCACAAACGGCTTGGAATTGGGCCTATCATCATCTAAACAAAATGTTATCGGCATTATCACTTCAACAAGCAGCAGATTACCTACAAACTTTAAGATCTTATGATCAACTTAACCGTCCCCTCCTAACACGCTACAGTGGCTTAAAAAATGAAAAAAATTTCCAACTTGAAAAGCATCTAGCCGCAGCTTTTTATCCTCAAAATGGCTATGGTTACGTTCGATCACAAGCTTACAGACAAGTGGCATCTCAAGGTTCTATTTTTAAACTTGTCACAACTTATGCTTCTTTAATGCAAGAATCTAATGGAGAGAAGGCTCAATCCCCTTTCACAATTGTCGATGATTTACATCGCTCACCAGGAAAAAAAGGATGGAATGTTGGTTACACAACGGATAAAAAACCAATTCCACAAATTTATAAAGGGGGCCGTTTGCCAAGAAGCGCTCACGCGCATATTGGACAAATTGATCTAGTCGGAGCATTAGAAACGTCTAGTAATCCTTATTTCTCAATTCTTGCAGGTGAGGTTATCGATGACCCTCAAAAGCTAATCGATGCTGCTAAATCTTTAGGGTACGGATCTAAAACTGGCATTGATTTACCTGGTGAGTCTTCAGGGCATCTGCCAGATGATCTTCATACTAATAAAACGGGTTTATATGCATTTGCAATTGGTCATCATTCTTTAACGTGTACCCCATTACAAACAGCTGTCATGGTATCAGCCATTGCTAATGGCGGTAATGTTGTTAAACCAAAAATTGTCCATTTAACAGCTGGTAAAGAGCCGATCCGTGGATCTGCTCTTATTTACAGTAAAGACAATTTCGCTTTTAAAGATCCTTTAGAACTAGCCGGTATTGATTTTCCACTTTTTACAGCTGCTGAAAAAGAGAGGGAGAAAAATCTAATTAATTATATTCCTGACCAGTTGGCTAGAAAAATTCCCTTACCACAATCGATTCGTCAAATGATGCTTCAAGGTATGCGACAAGCCGTTATTGGTACAAGAGGTACGGCGCGATGGCAAATGATTAGATCTTTTGGATCATATCCGGAAGCTTTAAAAGACTATAAAGAAATTGCCCCTTGCTTTTTAGGAAAAACGAGCACAGCTGAAAAAGTCGAACGCATTGATATGGACGAAGAAAACGGCAAGAAAATGATCAATCACATTGGTTTTGCAGCTATTTCATTCGAAGATGAAGTCAAAGCTCCATTTACAGCTAAGCCAGAACTGATAGTTATTGTATATCTTAGATATGGTGATTACGGAAAAGAAGCTGCGCCATTAGCTGCACAAATAGTCAAAAAATGGCGCGAAATTAAACTTAAGTATAGCAAAAAATAGCGGATAATTTATTTTTAGCATTTTTATAGATATTAAAATCATTTGATTTTTCATTGATAATATTTACAATAACACGGTCTGCAATTGTTGAAAGCGCAGCTGATTCAGGACGTATCGGATTGAGTGACGTTACAACATAAATTGAATGGTATTCGCTTAAACTATTACTCCATTCGTTAAAACGTCTACTCTGCAAAAGCTCTGGAAGATATCCGTCGCTTGTACAGCTTGTTATTTCGTCGTAATACATCCCTTTTGAAACTTTTGGACGTTCATCACTCGATTGAGAAAGATATTGTAATAAAGAAGATTGATTTTCAGTAACTGTGTGAGTGCAATCAATAATTAATACTTTATGACCACGCTTAGATGCCAACGAGGCCAATTGTTGAATGATGTTTAATGTATTAAATTGAAAAAAGAAAACTAAACGATCATTGATAATACTTTGTGATATCGATCTAATAATTGGAAGTGTCGAAACGCCTTTTTTAAGCACTCCAGCAATAGTTAAACCCTGAGCTTTTAAATTTTCAGGAGTTGCTTTAAATCCTTTCAAAACAGCCTTACCCATTAATGCTACAGCGCACAACATAGCTCCCAACAATATTCCGGCAAGAGTTTTAAAAACTAGATATGGTGGATTAGGAATTGATGGATACAATGCAGGTTCTAAAACAAACGAACCTGAACGTTCAAAAATAGTGGATATATTTTTAGCTCCAACAATTTTAGCTAGTTCCTCAATGACTTTTGAGTTCATCTTAACTTGCATATCAATGCGCTTTTGCTCAAACCAACGCTCTGGAACATTAAGCATACGATGATTTAGATCTTTAAACTGATTACCAATCAAAAATCTTTCTGATTCTAAAGACTGATGGATATTACCAATTTCTGAAAAAAAACGATTTTCACATATGTACAAACGCTGATTAATGAGATCAAGAAGTGTTTTACAAATGTTAATATGTTTTTCACGTAATAATAACTCTTGGTCTTTCAATGCTGTTTTTTGTTGAGTCAAATGTTGTTTAAAAAATTCTCGTAGCATTAACAATGTTTCTTTAGAGCGGTCATGTTCTTTTGGACTATAATTCTTTTGCTCTGTTAATTGAAGTTGTAGCTCAAGTATACGTTTAAACAAACCTTCGTAAGCTGCATCTTCTTTGATGTAAGCATTTAATGAACTCAAATTGAAATCTGGATTTTCTATATTATTTAGCAACGAGGCTATGCGTTTTTGCTTAATTGAGACGTCTTCAATTTGAGCATTATTATTTTTAAGAATTTTTTGTGCCGTTTCTAACGATAATCCGCTGTATTCTGAATTTGGTGCAGAATTCCATTTAAAGCGTTCTTCTGTGATTTTTTCTTGAAATTCATAACTACTTTTTAAAGACTCTAAGTATGAAACTAAAAATTTTTGATAAATCAAAATTGTTGAACTCTGATCTGGTAAAACGTTAGAGTCATTGTTTTGAGTTTCTGTTAGTTTTTCGACCCAAGACCTGACAAGAGATGGCGCTTGTTGCCATTTATTTTCATTCATGTCAACAACACCACTTTCAATAGAATCTAGTAATGTGACCGTTTGAGCATGAGCCGAATGAATTTCTTGAAGACTGCGTAAAGAATCCTCTGAAGTTGTTAATGAGGGTTCTTCAAACTGACCATTTAAAGACAAATTTAATGAGTCTCTTTCTTGCTTAAGCTTGAATATCTCTTTAATAACTACATCAAATAATGAGTTATTGTTCACTTGATTGATGAGTGGCAAACGTTGAATCTGGCTTTGTTCTAGTTGCTTCATTTGTAAGTCAATTTCCATTTGACGCTTAGTCAATGAAAGCTGCGACTGAGCTAAAAATTTAACCTCTTCATTTACATCTATCAAACCGCCTTGCTCTAACATGTCTTTAATAGATTTTATAGTTTGATTTTGCATGCCAACGAGTTTTGACATCGCTTCATTTTGTCTGCTTTCAAGATAGCATACTTGTTTTTGAGTTGTCTTTTGCTGTCTGTTTTTTGTAAATTTTTTGTAATTGCGCATGACACTGTTTACAACATTTGATGCAAGCTGAGGATCAGTGTGAGTGAATTCAAGCTTCAAAATTTGCTTCATCTCTTTGTCTCTTTTAATCAAAACAGACTTAGCTAAAGAATCCACAACTGCACTAACTGGCAATAATACAAGTTTAAAATTTTTACCTTTTAATGAACTATTACCTGTTGGTTGAATGACAAAAGACCAATCATCAGTCGTTAATGCTTTATTAGTTTGGCCTTCGTATTTTACGGAAGAGGACTTACAAGTATAAGTTGTGTCCGATGTAAAGTGAATCGAAAGAGTTGTGCATATAGAACTATCATAAACAACAGAATGACATATTGCATTTTTAGGATAAGTTTTTACTAATAGCTTATTAGGTATTAAACTTCCTGGAGTATAAATTTGAGCATCTCTTTTTTCGAATTTACTTTTCCAAAAAGCAAACTCCATTTTAAGATTATCGAAAAACTTTTTAATACGCGATCCCATTCCCAGCTCTGTCAAAGTTGCTTGTAAATTAAGTTCTTTAACAACTGGTTTTAGCACTGCTAGGGATTGCATCGTATTGACTGCTGCTGATTCTTCTCCCGAATTTCCGATATTTGCTAATAATGATTTTACTTCAGAACCAATTCCTCGGCTAAGACTTGCTTGTTCTTTATATTTGGCACTTGCTGTGTAAAAACATGGTTTTTTCAAAGAATAAACAAACAAAAAGCCTCCACACAAAAGTGCAGATATCAGTAAAGGCTTAAGAGAATATTTTAATACCTTTATCAAGTCCGAAAAACAAATGAGTACTTCATCATCATCTATATCCTGGCTCATCAAATCCCCACAGCAATACGAGTTGATTGAACTGTCGCTACACCACAAAAGCTTGGCAAAAGTTGGTCGATAAATCTATTCCATTTTGTGATTGGTTTTTCGCTAACATAAACCAAATCGCCTGGCATTAACAACAAACTATGATTGGGTAAATGAATGATGTGATTCCAATTCAATACGTAAATTTTAGGTTTCACAATATTGCCACGAATAACTTGTATGCATCCCTTATCACCTGTAAATGGCACGCCACCTGCAGCTACTAAAGCTTCACGTAAAGGCAATGACCCCTTGCGTAAAGGTAAAACACTTGGCTTGCCTACCTCACCCATAACCATTGCAGTGGCATCATAAGGATCTGCAATGAAAATTTTATCATTAGCTTGCATGACAATATTTTGTGTCATGTCGCCTTCATGCATTAACTTATAAAGATCAATAGATAGCGCTTTACCGTTACGTACAACATAACTCATGAAGAAATTAGCTTCAGTATTAACAACTGCTTTACATAGAACTTCGTAAAGACGAATACGTCCGTCAACTATGACATAAGGCGACTTAACATTTCCAATAAGTTCGACAACACGGGCAAGCCTTTCTTTATAATCCACAAATACTTCTACACCGCTTAACTCTTTATTATAAGCATCATTTAAAGTTTTTCTTGCTTGTCCAAGAGTTAATCCCGCGATTTCAATGGGAGGAAGATCTGGCAAAAAGACCTCCCCATGAATGACACGATACCCGACATTTTTGCTAACATCATCAACGACTTTCGATAGATCATCTCTTGAGGGATGAAAAACGGTGATTTTCATCACATCATCTTCAGCAATACGATCTGTATACTCAAGCATTGCATCTTCTTGAAGAGGATCGACTTCAACGCCCTCCATCTCCAAGATGGAAAACTTACCTTGTCGAATTTTGTAAGAATCAATGACGAATTCATCAGCTCCTTGCAAATCATATGTACAAGGAACAGAACAACAGCTTGTTGCTATTAATACCAGAGAGATAATGCTTAAAATACGAAACATAATATTATGAAAATCTAGAAAATGCTAAAAAACAGCAACTATGGCACGAGCCTTCCTTTGTTGCAAAACCTTTTGCAGACTCAGTTCGAGTTTAAGCAAGAGATTTAACCTCACAATAACGTTTTAAATGAGTTAAATTAAAATTATAAAAATTTAATTTAACTCTAAATGCACTGCTTGTTTTTTTTTATTCAAACCACTAACATATTCATCTTTATACGCTCTAGGTTATAAATTTAAGCGATATTCAAAATTTTAAGCTACAATAGTTAGCGAACAAGATTTTAACCCCCTAACACTTTGGTTTTTATGGCCCAGCAAACAGCCCAAGCAGATTCTCTTGATGAGCTTTTAAGCCAAAAGAGTGATTATAAGTATGGCTTTGTCACCCAAATAGAAACTGAAACATGGCCAAAAGGGCTAAATGAAGACACTATTCGCGCTTTATCTGCTAAAAAAAATGAACCTGAATTTCTTTTAGAATTTAGATTAAAAGCTTATCGTCGGCTTCTTGAACAAAAGGAACCTGATTGGGGTCATTTAAATTATACACCAATTGATCTTCAAGAAATTAGTTACTACTCTGCACCTAAGCAAAAGCAACAACTTAATAGTTTATCTGAAGTTGATCCAGAGATTTTGGCTACATTTGAAAAATTAGGTATTCCACTCGATGAGCAAAAAAGACTGGCTAATGTTGCTGTAGATGTTGTTTTTGATTCAGTTTCTATAGGAACAACTTTTAAAGAAAAGCTTAAAGAAGCTGGTGTTGTCCTCTGTTCCATATCTGAAGCTGTCCAGTTATACCCCGAGCTTGTTAAAAAATATTTAGGAAGTGTTGTGCCAATTGGTGATAACTTCTACGCAACACTCAACTCAGCTGTATTTACTGACGGTTCATTTGTATACATTCCAAAAGGTGTAAAGTCCCCCATGGAACTTTCAACTTATTTTAGAATGAACGATAAAGAAACTGGGCAATTTGAAAGAACACTTATTATCGCAGAAGAGAGTTCTTATGTCAGTTATTTAGAAGGATGCACTGCACCATCTTATGACAATAATCAGCTGCATGCAGCTGTTGTTGAATTAATCGCCTTGGATAATGCAGAAATTAAATATTCGACAGTACAAAATTGGTATGCAGGCGATCCTAAGACTGGTAAGGGTGGCATTTTTAATTTTGTGACTAAGCGCGGTCGATGCTTGGGACATCACTCTAAAATATCTTGGACTCAAGTAGAAGCTGGTGCTGCAATCACTTGGAAATACCCAGCATGTATTTTACAAGGTGATTATAGCGTTGGAGAGTTTTACAGTGTGGCTCTAACAAATGGAAAAATGCAAGCCGACACGGGCACTAAAATGATCCATATGGGTAAAAACACTAAATCGACAATTGTATCTAAGGGTATTTCTGCTGATCAATCCCATAATAGTTATCGTGGACTTGTAAAAGTATTAAAAGGCGCTGAAGGGGCTCGTAATTACACGCAATGCGATTCAATGCTTGTAGGTAATCAATGTTCTGCTAACACCTTCCCTTACATCGAAGTATCTAATTCATTATCTCAAGTTGAACATGAGGCATCTACTTCAAAAATAAACGAGGAACAACTCTTTTATTTCCAATCTCGTGGAATTACAAGAGAAGATGCTGTCAATTTAATTGTTAACGGTTTTTGTAAAAAAGTAATCAAAGAATTGCCCCTTGAATTTGCAGCTGAAGCGCAAAAATTGCTTGCGATGAAGCTTGAAAACTCTGTGGGATAACTAAAGGACTTTATGATTGAAATCACAAATCTTCACGCGATGACTAAAGATGGTAAGGCAATCCTTAAAGGATTGAACCTCACTGTTAATGCCGGTGAAATTCACGCGATCATGGGTCCTAATGGCGCAGGAAAATCGACTCTTGCTAAAGTCATTTCAGGTCACCCTGATTATGAAATTACAAGTGGCGATATTTTAATGGACGGACAGTCTTTACTCGAAATGGATCCAGAAGATCGTGCGCGTTTAGGGCTATTTATGAGTTTTCAATATCCGCCAGAAATTAGCGGCGTAAGCAATAGCGAATTTTTACGATATGCTTACAATGCCGTTTTGAAAGCACGCAATGAAGATGAAATGTCTGTTGAACAGTTTTCTACATACCTCACGACAAAAATGCTAGAAGTTGAAATGCGTAAAGAATTTACCGAACGCAATGTTAATGAAGGCTTTTCTGGTGGTGAAAAAAAACGTAACGAAGTCCTGCAATTAGCTGTTCTAAACCCCATGATGGCAATACTTGATGAAACAGACTCAGGGCTTGATATCGATGCGATTCGCATTGTATCTCGCGGTGTTAACCGCTGGATGTCTGTAAACAAAGGATTGATATTGATTACTCATTATCAAAGACTACTCGACTACATTCCTCCTCACTTTGTACACGTTATGGTTGATGGTCGCATTGTTCAAACAGGACCTGCATCACTTGCTTTAGAACTTGAAGAAAAAGGTTACGACCACTTACTTGCTGTGGAGGAAGTGTGACATCCTCTCCGTTACAAACGCCTTACATGTCGCCTAAACCATCTGAAGAAGAGTTTAGTCAGCTTTTTGAAAAATTTTATCAATATCAACAAAACCAATCTCCTTTAGCTCTGCTAAAAGAAAAATGGTGGTTAAAATTTTTAGAAAAAGGATTTCCTGATCGCCGTAATGATGCATTTCGATATCTACCACTATCACAACTGTACCATCATTTGTTCGTTATGGAAGAACCTGCAAAATCTCTTCCACAAATTCCAACGATGCCA
Organism: Parachlamydiales bacterium; assembly: GCA_016463375.1. Taxonomy (GTDB): domain Bacteria; phylum Chlamydiota; class Chlamydiia; order Chlamydiales; family JAEMRK01; genus JAEMRK01. Next base: position 45,337 of record JAEMRK010000002.1, read on the forward strand.
AAAAATGCTGCTGCGCAATTTGTTTTTGTAAATGGTGTATTTATACCCTCTTTATCTCAAACAGATAAATTGCCCTCATCTTTGTACTTTGCACCACTATCGAGTGCTTTAAGAACATATGGTGCATTTATTCAAAATCGCACAGCAATGCTTTTGAAAAATGAAAATGACCCATTTGCTTGCTTAAATGGAGCTCTGCAAACAGAACCTTTATTTTTATATTGTCCTCCAAAAGTCATTGTAGAAGAGCCTATTGTTATTCTTAATTATGTGACAAAAGGAGAAGCTCCTTTATGCGTTGCTCCACGCATACAACTTTTTGCAGGTAAAGAAGCACAACTACAGTTGAGCTGCATGACAATTTCTGAAAATGAACGTTCATATTTTTCAAATCAGCTGATCGACATCGCTTTGGAAGAAAATGCTCAGCTACATTTATCTCTTATTGAAACACCTCCTGCTCATGCTTGGTCATTCCAAAGCATTAGGGCGCAACTCAAACGTAATAGTCGCTTCACTTCTACTAGCGGTAGTAGTGGTAGTAAAACGCACCGACAAAGTTATCACGCTATATTACTTGAAGAGAATGCACAGTGTGACCTCAACGGTCTTTGGATGAACAAAGATCAGTGCCAAACACATACACACGTATTGATTGAGCATCTAGCTCCTCATTGTCAATCTAGACAGTTATTTAAAGGCGCTTTGACTGATCAAAGCAGATCTAGCTTTGAAGGCAAAATTTACGTGCATTCAGAAGCTCAAAAAACAGACGCTTTCCAACGTAATAATAATCTCATCTTGTCGAATCAAGCAATTGCTTACAGCAAACCAAACCTTGAGATTTTAGCAGATGATGTTAAAGCATCTCACGGAGCCACTTTTGGACAACTTAGTGAAAATGAGCTTTTCTATTTGCAAACTAGAGGTTTGTCAAAAAGCCTTGCTTCAAAGCTTTTAATAAAGGGCTTCACAGACGAAATAGTTGATCAACTTCCATTACCTCAAATGCAAGCCGCAATGGCTGTTGCTATTGCTCAGGTATGTGAAAAGACTTGTGGTTGATATGAAGCATCGCGCTGATTTTCCCATGATCAAGCAATTGATACATGGGCACCCTCTTTTATATTTGGATTCAGCCGCGACAACTTTAAAACCGCAAGTGGTCATTGATACGTTAAAGAAATATTACGAAGAAGAGTGTGGCACCGTTCATCGCGCGATTTATTATCTTGCAGCCAATGCAACGCGCGCTTACGACCAAGTTCGTCAAAAGGTGCAACACTTTTTAAATGCTAAGTCTTCAAACGAAATTATTTTTACAAAAGGCACTACAGAAAGCATCAACTTGGTAGCTGACTGTTTTGGAAGAGCCTTTATTAAAGAAAATGATGAAATACTCATCGGCCAATTAGAGCATCATTCCAACATCGTACCGTGGCAGATGATGGCTGATAAGCAAAAAGCAAAACTTATAGTTATACCAGCAGATGTTAATGGTAATTATTGCTTAGAGAGCTTAAAAAAATTACTAACGAATAGAACACAAATTGTATCTTTTGCGCATATTAGCAATTCGATTGGAACTATACACCCGATAAAAGAAATGATTGAGCTAGCGCATCTCAAAGGTGCTAAAGTTTTTATCGATGCAGCTCAAAGTGCACCACATATTCCAATAGACGTCCAAGATCTCGATGTCGATTTTTTAGCATTTTCGGGCCATAAAATTTATGGACCAACAGGTGTTGGTATTCTGTACGGTAAAGCAGAACTGCTTGATCAGCTCCCCCCTTATCAAGGTGGCGGTGATATGATAGAGCAAGTCTCTTTTGAAAAAACGACTTACGCTCCAATACCTTCAAGATTCGAAGCTGGAACACCAATGATTGCATCAGTTTTAGCATTAGGTGCAGCTATCGATTACATTAATTCAATTGGGTTTTCAAAAATTGTAGACCATGAGCATAACCTTTTTTTATTATTAAAAGATCAGCTCAAATCTATTAATGAAGTGCAGCTAATAGGCCGCCCTAGATTTCAAAGTGGCATTGTGAGCTTTATTGTTCCAACGGTTCATTCTTTAGATATTGCTACTTTGTTAGATACTAAAGGCATCGCCATACGATCTGGTCATCATTGCTCACAACCAACAATGAACCATTTTGGTATCACCCATTCTTTAAGAGCATCTGTTGGTATTTATAATACTGAAGAAGAAATCATTCACTTTGCAAATGAACTCAAAAATATAATTCATATTCTTAAATAGACATTCTTAAGCAGGCACGGCAACTGTTTGAATTAAACTTGTTAAAGACTTCAACCAGACTAATGGTTCAATGCCGAACCGATCAATGATCAAAAGCCATGCTGCCCATAACGCCAGATCCCCTAAATAAGCATTTAAGCTCATACCCAAGAAAGTAATCTGAACTTGTGGTGCTAATCTATTCATGATCCCTAAAAAGACGTTGGACATCAAAATCATCAATAAAGATGGCGCAGCCATCTGGCATGACAATGATGTTAGATAGGTCAGTAACCCAACAATTGTTGTCCAAAACGCTGAGTCTAACTGAAAAAAACTAGCCATCGGAAAAATATCGGGTGGAATCGACTGGTAAGATTTCATTACGCTATCTAAAAACAGAAATGGCCCATCGATTGAAAAAAATACAACAATCATCATGTAGTTATAAAAAAGACCAATTGATGATACTTGAGAGCTCGTCGTTGGATCATTAACCATTAAGCTCGACGAGCCTCTTTGGTGATCGATAACAATACCTGCCATTTGGGCAATCGAAAATGGAACAGTGCTTAAAAAACCTAAGATAAATCCAATTATTATCTCTTTAAAAGCAAAAGCCACAAGTGTTGAATCAAATGTAAGCTCAACCTTTGTAATATGCATTAAAAAGGGCATAAATATAGCTGCAAGCGCAATACTTAAACCGACTTTTGCACGTACAGGCATAACCTTGGCGCCAAAGAAAGGAGCCATAGCTACGATTGGCATAATGCGTGCTAATGTCAAAAAAAAGAGCGAGACGAAATATAAGGGCTTGGCAGCAATAGCCACCAAATAGTTTGGTGTCATTTATTGTCCAAGGTATTCAGTTCACGACTTCCATTGAAAAAAGTGTAAAAAGATATTAGAAGCAAATTGCATGATGGCGCCACCGAGCCAACTTCCCATCAAAATTATTGTTAAAATTACTGCAATGAGTTTGATCACAAAAGATAATGTCTGCTCTTGAATCTGTGTAGCAGCTTGAAAAACAGCGACAACTAAACCCAAAATCATACTAATTAAAATGGGTGGCCCAGATAGTATCAAAATCAGCAGTAACGCTTGATAAGAGAGTTGAATTATATGCGCTTTCATCAATTACCTATAGGTGAGGACCAAGCCTTGGATTAAAACTGTCCAACCATCAAGCATAACCAATAGCAAAAGCTTCAGCGGCAAGGATATACTTAAAGGAGATAACATCATCATACCCATCGCTAATAAGATATTTGATGTGACAAGGTCGATGACAAAAAACGGTAAATAAATCAGCACGCCAATCTCATAAGCCGCTTTCAACTGACTAATAATGTAAGAGGGTACCAGTACTAAAAAGTCTGTAGGTTTTAAATCTTGCTTAACCTGAGCTGGTAAAACTTTCTGAGCTAATTTGTAAAAACTTTTTAAATTACTCGCTTGCGTATTTCTTTCTAAAAAAGATCTTAAGGGTTCTTTGGCATGGTCAACGACATTAATCAAATAAGCTGCAGATTGTCCTGATACAAGTTCAGTTGGCGCTGGCTGCATGGCACCTTTAGCAGCTTCATACATCGCTATACCAGTCGGATACATCACATACAAGCTCATAATCAGAGCAAGCCCGTTAATGACTTGGTTAGGTGGTGACTGCTGAATACCCAAGGCATTCCTTAAAATCGATAACACAACAGCAATCTTAATATAAGCTGTAAGCAAAATCACAAGATAAGGTAGCAAAGCTACAAAAGTTAATGCTGCCGCTTGAGTAATCATTGAGGGAGCTTGACCCTCAGCATTTTGTAAAAGCGGGTTTAATGCATCTGGAATAGTCGGTGTAACGACAGGAGCTGGCGCTACTATCGTTTGATTAGTAACTTGCTGCGGCATCGAAGATATCGCATATAAAGGCTGTGCTAGACAAGGAAAAGCGACCATCAATATGATGAGCCAAAATTTCTTAATTTGCGTACATTTCATGAAAATATGCCTAAAGTAAATTTTTTAGTGCAGCCTCCAATGCTTGCCACTGTTTTTCTAATTGCACAGTCACAATACCCTCTTCGGTCTCGATGACACAATCACCAGGAGGGATGCTGTCTCTTTCGCGCAATGTGAGATTTTCTAACTTTTCCATACCCTCTTTCAATTTGCTTTTTTGTGCTTCTAACTGCTGCATATCACTTTTGCAAACGTAGATGGTAATTAACTTATTATGAGCTACAGATTTTAGAGCTTGTCGAACGATATCGACTATGACGGCAGGATCGTTTTCCATTTCTCTAGCGACTATTCTTTTAGCCGCAGTCATCGCAGCTGGAACAATCATGGCCTCTAACTCCGCTTTTACTTTCTTAGTTTGTTCTTCTAAATAAGAAACTTGCTGAGCCCATTTTTTGAGACCTTCTTCAAAACCTGCATTCTGTGCAGTTTGAGATAATAATTCCATTTCTTTAACTACAGACTCTTTGTATTGCTTTGCATCTTCAGCCAATTGATCTAATAGATTTTTAGAGTCTAAAATAGTTGAGAAATCTTTGGCTGCAATTAACTTTTTTCCAGGGGCTAAATCCACATTCTGTTTATTCATCAGTGTAAATAGTGCCACGCCTTACCTCTTAAATTAATTTTTATTTCTTTTTAGTAATGCAGTAAGTTGTGCAATTGCTCTTGCAGACGTTGGATCTTCTAATTGAGCCGACCATCTTTCAATTTGCTGTCCCCGACCTTTGTCAAGCCGTCTTGTAAAGTGCCATAGCCATTCACTATCTTGTCTTGATAACGCAAGACCTAAACGCTTTAAACCACTTTCTTGGATTCGTCTTGCAAATTGAACAGGATCATTAGCAAAATTCAGTAGCTGAGTCTTATCTCTTGAGCCATCGTTAGGTTGGCGCATACAAAAACTCAAATACTCGCCTTCTTCTTTAGTTAAAAGGTGATAAATTTGAGAAATACGGTTTTTATCAACGATCACTAAAAGTTCTTTAGCTAAATCATGTAAACCCAGTTTTTGTATAAGAACAACTAGATCTGATTTATTCATTGTTAAAAGCTCATCTAATGAGCTTTCTGGCAATAAACTAAAAGGCACATGATCTTCGAGATGTAGTGAGTGAGCTAGTAGTTTTTTTAAATAACTTTTAGTTCCTGACGGCAATACTGGTAATTTTGTTTGAAATTGAATGAGTCTAGTCAGACCCTCTTTTTGCTTTTGATCAAGACTTGCAACGAATAAAGGAAAAATCCTACTTGAATAACTTTGAATACCATCTAATAACCAAGAATAATGCATTTCATCAATTAGATAAGAAAATCCTAGAGATGATTTTTCAAAGTTAAAATTTTTTTTAGGAGAACCAGCAGATTGCATTCGTTTTTGCCACTCTTGGGGCAAAAACTTTAAAGCTTCATTATTTCCATTATGTTGTAAAGCTAACGCATTGATCATCAGCGCGGTTTTACGTTCCATTAGGATTTTTATCCTCATCGTCTTCGGCTTCGTCTTCGTCGATGTCTTCTTCTAATGGGGGAACTTCTTGAACTGGCACTTCTTCAGTTTTGGGTTCTAATGTCATCGATTTTAAACTCACTAGATTTTTCCAATTATCTTTGGATAAAACAGGCATGAGTTTCCAAACTAACCAACCTAAAGCAGCGAGTAGGAAAATTAATAAAATACTAAAAGTGACTAATATAGTGCGCATACGTCCCGTGCTATCACTAGCAACTGTAATACCCCAGACGCTTAGGAGTTCTTTATTTTCAATAGACAGTGATAAGTCATCGCTAGAAGTCACATCCATATAGCGAGCCCGATCAGACACGACGGTCACGTTTTCAATTCTAAGTCCTGTGACGCTACTAGCTACAAGCTGTTGAATTTTAGTGATTAAATGGCTGTTAGGATTATCCATAACACCTTGATGTTTAATCAATACAGAGGCTGTAATAGGTCCGGTAGTGTCGGCCGGTGGGTAAGAAACAATAACGTCAGCATCAAGAACTCCGTCAATTTTACGAAGGGTTGATGCAATTTGTTGAGATAAACCAGCATGATAGCGAATTTGTTCTTCTAAATCTGTTGGTACAAGGCCTGGTTGTCCAAAAATATCTAATAAAGTTGTGCCACTGGGTCTTGGTAAACCATTACGATTTAAAATTGACATCGCATCGGTTGCTTGTGATGGGTCAACTGCAATATTATACATGATAGCAACAGGTCCTGTAACTGCAGATGTTTCGCTACCAGAAGATGAAACGACTTTTTCAGCGATAATGCCTTTGCTGGCCAAGAAAACAACGATTTCGTTGGCTTGTTGTTCATCAACATCGTTGACAATAGTCAATTGACTACTACATCCTGTTAAACCAACAACTAGCATTAATAATGCTATAAAAGAAAAAAATGTTCTAAAAGACATCGTGATTTGGACTCACTTTCTATTGAGTACTAAAGGAATTACATTCCGTTATAATTCTTTATGATTTTTCTCACACTAACACATATCTTGATTTAAATTGTAGGGTATCTTCTCCAAAAACAGCGTATTGGTAATAAAATTGTTCATTAGTTAGTAAAAGTGTCTTGTTTGAAAAATAGATAAGTATGTAGATCTCATCATAGGAACACATCTATATAAATTTATTTGAAGACGACATTTCATTTTATTTAATTATACCAATTGTAAAACTTATGGCTCTAACAAAATACCCTGAAGGATCATTAAAAGAACTTTGTGGGGTATCTATTCCACTTGTTCTTTTCTCTTTCTCCAGCGTGTTAATGTTTTTCTTGGATCGACTATTTCTAGCGCGATACAGTCTGGATGCGCTCAATGCAGTTTCTAACGGCGGGACCCTAATGTGGGGATTTGCTACTGGTTTTTACATTCTGGCCTCTATGGCTGAAGTTTTTGTCGCACAATTTAATGGTGCAGGTCTAAGCCATAAATTGGGACAACCCGTATGGCAAATGATTTGGTTTTCTCTGTTATCTATTTTCTTTTTTGTACCTATTGCACATTGGGGTACAGAGATGATTTATAAAGGATCGTTGAATGAAGAAATGACATCCAGATATTTTGCTTGGATGATGTACTCAGGCGCTACTTGGCCCTTAATCGCTGCACTATCTGCTTTTTTTATTGGGCAAGGTAAAACAAAAGTCATTATTTATTTGATCGTTGTCGCCAATATTTCAAACATTATTTTGGATGTGGTATTTATATTTGGAATTGAAGGCATAATACCTTCAATGGGTATAATTGGTGCAGCATTAAGCTCTGTTATTAATCAATCAGTTCAGATTATATTTTTAAGTTATCTTTTTTTAAAAAAGAGTAACCGTGTTCTTTATGGAACAGGTGATTGGAAATTTAGACCTGCATTATTTCGCAAATGCTTTCGCATTGGCTTTCCCCAAGCCTTATTAGAAACTTTTGTTGTTCTTGGCTGGGCAGCTTATTACCGCATAATGACAGAAGCTGGCGTTGCTTTTATTACCATCGCATCAATTTGCCACAGTATCTTTTTACTATTTTCTTTCATCGGTGAAGGAATTTATAAAGGTGTTGCTGCCATTTCAGGTAATTTTATAGGCGCTAAAAAATTAAAATATATTCCGAAAGTATTTAGATCAGGTGTTAAATTTCACTTAGTTTGTTTTGTTCTGATTTCAACAGTAATGTTGATTTATCCAGAACCTCTCATCAACCAATTTTTACCAGTCCCAGAACCCTATGAAACACCTCTCATTTTTACATTTGGCCAAGGCAATTTAACGCAGCATGAATTTGTTCAGCAACTAAGGGTTTGTTTAGCATTCATGCTATTTTATCTATTATTTGAAAATATTTCTTGGGTTTTTTCAGGAATACTTAGCGCAGCTGGCGATACAATGTATATTTTTATAGCTGGCTCAATATCCATTTGGGTCTTCTTAATAACCCCTATCTACTATTTTGTAGTCGTTAGGGGTAGTAGTGTATGGATTGCCTATCTTATTATGGCAATCTATAGCTTGATTACCTGTTGTTGGTATGGATGGCGCTACTCAAGAGGCAAATGGAAAAAAATTGATTTGATGGAAAAAGCGATTAAGAGCTCTTGGCACTAGGTTTTTTCCACAGTTTTTCAATGAGTTTAAATTCGTCAGCTAAAACAGCAGGCGAATTTTTCGCCAGCTCTAAAAAATCTTGGCGATCTTTCGGATCACTTAAAGAGTGGCAAAGAGGAATTAAATAAGCTGCAATTCGTTTGTAAACAGACATATCAAAACTTTTCAATTCAAGTAACGCCATTGTTGCACTCTCAGCATCATCATTGCTAATTGCAGCAAGCGCCATAGCGCTACGCTCATTATCTTCAGTAATAGGTCTTGAGCGAAGTACCCTTAATAAAAACTCTGTAGAATAGGGTTTTAATTGTCCAAGTGCGATGAGTATTGCATCATCGATCAAAAAATTACTTTTACCTAAAGATTCAAATAATGGGATGATACTGTCTTTGTCTCCTAAACGACCTAAACAAATTGCAGCACGTCCTGGAGCTAGACCATAACCTGGAAATAAAGGAGAATAAAACGCGTCAGCAACAAGTAGATTTCTTAATGGTGATATCATAATTTCACCTTGCTCTACAATCGCATCTATTTCTTCTTGAGGATCTTCATTTTCAGAAAGTATTAAGTCAGCTAGCAATTGAGGAGGTATTAAATCATTTTCATAAACTGCTCTGAGTTGTTTATATGCCATTCTGGAACGTGCTATCTCTTCCATTTCGGCGCCTAAAAGCATTTCTGCAGCTAAATTATAACCCAACTCTTCTTCAACTTTAGCAAGATAATGAATCCGATCAATTGTTAATTCTTCATCAACACCTAAACCCTCTAATTCATAGTAATCGATCATTGTTGGAAAATGACCACCAAAATGGCATTCACGGTGTTTTAAAATTTCTTTATCTAATTCATCACCCAAATAATATTGCTCTTCATCCACTATGAACTTCCTGACTTAACTTTTGAAAAAACTGACCAGCATTATAACTCGATCGAACAAAAGGTCCACAGTACATTTCTTGAATACCGATTGATTTTCCATATTGTTCGTATTTTAAAAATTGTTCTGGAGTTATAAAATCTTTGACTAAAAGTTTTCTAATATTTGCTTGTAAATACTGCCCTATAGTAACGATTGAGCAACCCACATTTTTTAAATCACGCAATGTTTCAAAAACTTCTTCCTCAGTTTCTCCAAGACCAACCATTAAACCGGATTTCACAAAAATATTGCTGCGTTCTTTAACTCTTGATAACAACTCAAGCGTACGCACATAAGTTGCTTTATGACGAACTCTTGGCGTCAATCGTCTTACAGTTTCCGTATTGTAATTAAAAATATCAGGCTTTGCATCAATCACACGATCGATATCTTCCCATTTGCCTTGAAAGTCTGATGTCAAAACCTCGATTGTTACATCTGGACATTGGTCTTTTACAGCTTCAATAATTTTAACGAGATGATGGCTTCCGCCATCATCTCGATCATCTCTTGCAACCATTGTGATGACAACATGTTTTAAACCCAGTTCCTTGACAGACTCTGCAATATTTTCAGGCTCTTTAGGATCTAAAGGATTGGGGGCTTTATCAAAGTCAATATCACAAAACCCACAATTTCTTGTGCAGGCTTTACCCATAGCTAAAAAAGTCGCTGTTTTAGCTGACCAGCATTCCAAAAGATTTGGACATTTAGCTTCTTCACAAACAGTGTGCAACCGATTTTTGCTAACAATTTTGCTTGTTTGTAATAATGCATTACCTTTAGGAAGCTTACGATGAAGCCATGAAGGGAAGCGCCCTTTTCTTACAACAGCTTCATGATTTTGCTCTTCTGTATTGGCAGGCAACACATTTAAGCGTCTCGCTTTGGGTTGATCACTGCTCAAATTAAGACCTGCGAATTTTTGGAGGAAAATGAATAGGAGTATCGCTAGCTATTAATGACGCTTCAAGCCACGCCTCAGAAACTGTAGGATGTGCGTGGATGGTTTCTGTGATACAATCGAGCGTCAACTCGTTTTGTATAGCAACAGCCATTTCAGCAATTAGAGTCGCAGCTTCATGGCCTACAACTTGTGCTCCTAGAATTTGTCCTGAACGTTTTTCAACAACAACTTGTGCAAATCCTTCTGTTTCCATAGACGCTTGAGATTTACCAAGAGCTTGGAACGGGAATTTGCCAATCGTTGCATCATAACCTTTTTCTTGGGCTTTTTCTAGAGTCAATCCCACTGTACCCACTTCTGGATGCGTAAATATGACTGATGGCACAGCATTATAATGTATAACACTATCAATACCGATTGCATTTTGCGCAGCAATAATGCCTTGATGAGACGCCAGATGGGCTAGAAGCATCTTTCCTGTAATGTCACCAATTGCATAAATTCCAGGAACATTTGTTTGCAAATGATCATCAACGTCAATAAACCCTGCAGGGTGCATTGCAACGCCAATTTTTTCAAGGCCGATGTTTTCATTATTAAACTGGCGGCCAACAGCTACTAACGCAATGTCGGCACTAATCGGAGCCAAATCATCTCCCATATGTACAACAACACCGTCACCGTGGGTATCAATTGATTTAACAGCAACATTTGTATGAACAGCAATACCTCGTTTTTTAAATGAAGATGTCATCGCATCAGAAACGTTTTTACCCTCTAGTGATAAAATCATTGGTAAAGCCTCGAGCACTACAACATCTACTCCCAGCTCTTTAAATAATGATGCGAATTCACAGCCTATAACACCACCACCAACTATCACCATTTTATTTGGTAAAGTCGCTAATTCCATAATGGACGAAGAGTCATGAATTTTATGATAATCAAATGGAAAAGCGCTTAAATTTCTTGGACGAGAGCCTGTAGCAATAATTGTTTTTTCAGCTTGAATCGCGTAGGTTTCATCGCCTTTGATGATAATTTCGTTTTTAGAACGAAATTGTCCAAATCCGCGTAAAATATGTATTTTGTGTGATAGTAATAATCCCTCTAAGCTTTTGCGAATCCTCTCCACAACTTGTGTTTTGCGACGAAGCATCGCTGGAAAATCGACATGAAAGTGATCAACATTGACACCGAATTCTTTGGCCATTTTCACTTTGCGCAATACATCTGCACCAGCCAAAAGCGTTTTAGTCGGTATACAGCCCCAATTTAAACAAATTCCACCGAGCTCTTTATCTTCAATCAAAGCGACACTTTTGCCACTGTGAGCCGCACGTATTGCGGCGACGTAACCACCGGGACCTGCACCTATAATGGCAAGATCAAATTGTCTTTTTTGTTCTGACATGTTTCCTCAAAATCAATTAAAGGCGTTTTATACCACTTATTAAATAAGACTAGGAAGCCTCTTTTTTTTGTTTACGTGCAAGGCAAAATTTTAAACCAAAATTTCCTCTTTCTCTCCAGCCAACATACATCTCAAACACTCTTCCGTAATTAATGCGAAGCGATACAAAAGGTTTCCATCCATGAAAGCCTATCCACAAACCAGTTCCTTTCCCAGCAAAAACAGTTTTGCCTTCTTTCTCATAATGAAAAAGCTGCGCTCTTTCAGCACTAAGTGAAAGAATTGCAAATTCACTATTACTTTTGTAAGCGCTACCTATTACGTAAAAATTGAAATTATGTAATGGATTACGCATTGCCCACTTTGCAGCTCTCTTAACGCTAATTTTTTTATCGCACCAATTGCCAGCTGTAATCTCTTCACCAAAAATTCCATCATCGTCATTACCAAATAAAGCCCAAGTGGCCCATTTTCCCATTTGGTACCAGCGAATCTCATTTCGATGCCTCGGAATGTAGTTATATAACCAGTGTGGTTGAGGCTCAACGACTACTGCTTCTTCCGACACTGAATGCTTGTTACACCCTGTCAGAACAAATAGTATTACGGCAATAAACGCACTTGCGGAAAAAAACCGTCTTAGTACATAGAGGTAAGGATAGAACCTTATAGTGGTAATCATCAGCTCAATTTTACTCGATGGACTTAAAAAGACACAAGAAACTCTGTTGGAATTGCGAAGGAGAGTTGGAACGCGAAGCAATTGTTTGTAGATATTGCGGCGTCAATGTCCAAAACGTCCAACTAGTTGAAGATAATCAAGCTCCAACTCCACCCTACTCTTTTGAGGAGGTCCAAAGCCCTTCTTCAAATGAAGTTGAGGATGAGGAAGTTGTTGAAACAGAAGAATTAACGACAATACCGTTAAGTTCTTTATTCTACATATTTCCAGGAATATTTCTATTACTTTTTTCTTTGTTCCTGCTTTTTTTCTCGGAAAATGGCTTATTAACATTGAAGTGGGACAGCTCATATTGGGCTGTTTATTTATTGTTAGGACTGCCACTTTTATTTTTCGGGTACCGTAAACTTAAAAAAATATCTAATTAAAGAAGGAAGGTTTCTAAACCTTCCTTCTTTAAAAATTTATTCAGCATCTGCAAAAGCGCCGCAGCATTTTTTAAATTTCTTTCCACTACCACAACTACATTCATCGTTGCGACCAACTTTATTAGCTGTACTTGTAAGAAGTTTTGAATCTTCTACAACTTGCGCATCAGCTATTTCATCGCCATTAGAACTCCATTCTGCTAAGCGTCCACTAAGCTCTGTTAAAAATGAGCGATTAGTTTCCATTTGTACAGGTTTACTCTGTGCTTGAACTTCTGGATTCATTTGATAAGGAACGATTTCAAAGCGGAATAAATCGCGAGCTATCTGTTCTTTAAGGTGACGTCCAAGATGGTTAAACAAAATAAAAGCTTCTTGCTTAAACTCAATCAAAGGATCTTTTTGAGCAATAGAACGCAGGTGTACTTCAGTTCGTAAATGATCCATTGTCCATAGGTGTTCTTGCCACAACTGATCTAAGCGGCGTATAATCAAACTACGTAATGCTTCATCGAGCATATCGCTATTTAAATCAGGTATCATAGCTTTAAGCTGTTCTATTTTAACACGCTCATGATCCAATTTTTGACTAAAAGATTCTGTGACCTTAGAAATAGCAATCGCTTCGACTTGCTCAAGTTCCATAAAGTCATCATCAAATGCATCTGCATGAACGCTGACAGGGAAATTTTCTATCAACCATTGACGGTAACCTGAAGGATCCCACCCACCATCTTCTGAGCGACTTTTAAAGAAATCTTCAGCAAATAATGAACAAACTTCCCCCAACAAATCAATCGCAATGGTTGCTATCTGTTTGCTATGCAATACTTCATTACGGAAAGCATAGATCTCTTGACGCTGTTTATTCATCACGTCATCGTACTCAAGAGTATGTTTACGAATTGTGTAGTTGCGTTGTTCAATACGCTTTTGTGCTGTTTCAATTGACCGATTCAATATACCAGCAGAGATAGGTTCTCCTTCTGGAGGACGGAAACGCTTCAACATCGCAGTCATGCGTGGAGATGCAAAAAGGCGCATTAATTGATCTTCAAATGATACAAAGAATTTAGAAGAGCCTGGATCACCTAAACGACCAGAACGACCTCTTAACTGTCGATCGATACGTCGAGAGTGGTGTCTTGTAGTACCAATAACATAAAGTCCACCTAGATCTGCGACACCTTTGCCAAGCTTAATATCCGTTCCACGACCTGCCATATTTGTCGAGATTGTAACCGATCCAGTTTGACCAGCATTAGCAATAATTTCGGCTTCACTAGCATGCTGCTTAGCGTTTAAAACGGCATGCTCAACGCGATTTTGTTTACAAATACGAGATAACTTTTCAGAAACTTCAACAGACTCAGTACCAATTAAAATAGGTCGACCTTGATCATGAACTTCTTTTATTTCTTTAATAATTGCTTGATACTTTTCGCGCTCAGTCATGTAAACTTCATCATTGAAGTCTTTACGAGAACACGATTTGTATGTTGGGATACACAACACTTCAAGTTTATAAATTTCTTTAAACTCATGTGCTTCTGTAATTGCAGTACCAGACATACCCGCTAATTTATCGTACATACGGAAGTAGTTCTGAAGAGTGATCGTAGCGTAAGTCTGTGTTTCTTTTTGAATCGATACCGATTCTTTAGCTTCGATCGCTTGATGTAATCCATCGGAAAAACGACGACCAGGCTGAGGACGACCCGTATGCTCATCGATGATAATAACTTTATCTTCTTGAACGATGTAGTCGATGTCTTTTTCCATCAGTAGATGAGCACGCAACATTTGTCGCAAATTATGCGAGCGCTCTTTGCGTACAGAGTCGGCTTCTCTTAAAGCGACTTTACGCTGCATCTTTTCGTTATCTTCTAATGAACGATCATCATCAATTTTTGCGTATTCGCCACCAAGATCCAACATGACAAATTCATCAGTTGAACCACCAGTTACATCGGACCACGCTTGAATACCACGCTCTGTAAGCTCGTACTCGTTCGCTTTTTCATCAACGACGACAAAAAGCTCTGCAAGAGCTTTTTGTTTTTCTTCTTTATTATTGTCAGAGAAAAAGTAAATGTCCCATTCATCAATAGCAGCTCTTAGATCGGGGTTTTCACGCACCCGTTTAAGCACTTTATTACGAGGCATCCCTTTACTAACAAGCCATAATTTTCTTAAAGCTTCTTTTTCTTGAGCGGCTTGTTCTTTAGATAACGAAGGCTTATCAATATTTTCAGAAAGACTTCCCAAAGACTCTAAAACTTTGCGCGATTCTGCACCTAAATTATGACAAAGCTCTCTTTGAAGGCGAACAAGGTTTGCAGCTGGCTGTTTCAAATCATCATACATTTGACGACTAACAGCTACAGGACCTGATATAATTAAGGGAGTTCTCGCTTCATCAATTAAGATAGAGTCAATTTCATCAACAATTGCAAAGTAATAACCGCGCTGCACTTGTTCTTCAGCGCGCGAAACCATCGAGTTATCGCGTAAATAATCGAAGCCAAATTCTGAAGCTGTGCCATAAATGACATCGCATTTATAAATTTCTTTACGTTCGTGAACAGGTGTCGCATTTGTCAATACACCTGTTGTTAAACCCAACCAGCGTAATATCGTTCCAACCCAAGCGCAATCTCTTTCACACAAATAATCGTTAGTTGTTACAAGTTGAACAGACTTTCCAGTTAGTGCATTTAAATACAGCGGAAGAGTTGCAGTCAGTGTCTTCCCCTCACCAGTCTGCATTTCTGCGATAGAACCGTAATGCAGTGCGATGGCACCTAAAATCTGAACATCATATGGGATCATGTCCCAGCTTTGATCATATCCAAATACGTGCTCTTTCGTGCCACAAAATCTGCGACAAGTATTTTTTACAACAGCATAGGCTTCAGGAAGTAAATCATCTACTGTTTCGCCAGCGCGAATACGCTGCTTAAATTCGTTAGTTTTAGCACGCAATTCATCGTCGCTAAGCGATTGTAGATCTTTTTCCAGGGCGTTGACTTGCAAAACAATTTTTTGATACTTGCGTAACAATCTATCTTGCGCAGTGCCAAATATCTTTTTTAAAAATTGGAACATCGATAGTCACGTAGGGGTTTATTTAGGTCTTTGTATCCCTATAATGATACAGTATTAAGCTATTCTCGGCAAGGTAGAGGATCCCTCTTAAAAGACTATATTTTAATTAAAATTTAGTCTTTAAATAGAGCGCTAATTCTTTAGCTCCATAAGTCAAGATAGCATCAGCGCCTGCTCTTTTAATGCTCAGCGTGCATTCATACAAAACTTTTGGACCGTCCACCCATCCCAGTTGAGCGGCTGCAGCAACCATTGCATATTCCCCGCTAACCTGAAAAGCCATAATTGGTAAATTAGAATTTTCTTTGACTTTGGCAATAACATCTAAATAAGGTAAAGCAGGTTTAATGAGTAAACAATCAGCACCCTCGTCAATGTCTAAAGCGCTTTCTAAGAGCGCTTCTCTAATATTTGCAGGATTCATTTGATACATTTTTTTATCGCCAAAACGAGGTGCGGAATGCAGCGCGTTTCGAAATGGTGCATAAAGTGCAGAAGCATATTTTGCAGAATAGGCAGTAATCCCTACATTATAAAAATTCTCTTGATCTAACGCGAATCGTATAGATTGAACCCGACCATCCATCATGTCGCTAGGAGCTACTATATCTACCCCAGCTTTGGCATGAACGACTGCCATTTGACTAAGAAGTTCAACTGTTTCATCATTTAAAACATGGCCTTTAGCATCAATAACACCATCATGCCCGTGTGACGTATAAGGGTCTAAGGCTATATCAGATAAGATACATATCTCAGGAAACATCTCTTTAATCTTTTGAATACCAATGACATAAAACTGATCATCTTGGATTGCAAAAGATCCTGTAGAATCCTTATATTCATGAGGAACAACTGGATATAAATTAATTGAATTAACACCCACTTTTAAGAGTTCTTCAATTTCTTGAAGAAGGCTATCTAAAGTGTACCGAAATACGCCCGGCATGCTTGAAATATTTTCTTTTCGACCTTCTCCTTCAAGTAAAAAAAGAGGTGCAATCAGTTGAGATGCGTGTAAATGAGTTTCTTGACAAAAGCCTCTAATAGCTTCGGAAACTCGGTTACGTCTAGGCCGCTTAGACAGGTATTGTAATGATGATTTAAGTAAAACCATACATCATCTCTCTGATGAATTAAAAATTGAAAATTAACCGGAAGGGTTGTTTGAAGACAAGTTTTGTTTTTAGTGATCAATTTTCAATACGCTTTTTCCTTGATTCAGTGGCTTCATTATGGCAACTTGGCATGCGCATCCAATTCATTTTGGGCAAATTGCAACACGTCATCTTAAGGATAAAATATGGAAAATTATGAAGGTTTTTCTGAAACCCAAATGCAAATTTTAGAAAAATATGTCACAAATACCAAATCCAACGTGTTTGTATTGCGCAATCTCCCGGAGGTTATTAAGGGAGCTTTATTCTCAAAATATTCCAGATCAGTATTAGGTCTAAGAGCTCTATTATTAAAAGAATTTATTCTGAACGAAGAAGCCGCTTTTCAATCGATCGTCAATACTTCTGAACCCACAGATAACGATGAACAAGTCGTCGCGATCCAAAAAGCTCAAAGCTTTTATGATCGCATTTTAGATGGCTATGGTGATGACTCTATTGGAGAACTCGGGGGCGCTCATTTAGCTGTAGAAAATTTAACAATGATTGGGGCAAAAATTATCGAAGACTGCCGTATTGGTGGTTCACCACTTGAAAAGTCGACACGCTATGTTTACTTCGATCAAAAAGTAGATGGTGAATATCTTTATTATCGCGAACCTATATTAATGACTTCTGCATATAAAGATCTCTACATCAATACATGTAACCAACTTTTTGAAACATACAGCCGTTTAATTCCCCCTTTAACTGCCCTGCTTGAAGAAAAATACCCTAAACAAGAAGACATATCTAAGGGTGCCTATACCGCCGCTTTAAGGGCCAAAGTTTTGGATTGTCTACGTGGACTTTTACCAACTAGTACACTCACTAACATGGGTGTTTTTGGCAATGGCCGATTCTTCGAGCAACTCATTCACAAGATGCATTGCCACAACCTAGCTGAAATGAAGGATGTTGGAGCTCAGTCTTTTGAAGAGCTTGCAAAGGTTATGCCTTCTTTCATTAAACGTTCTGAAGTCGACCATAGACATCATTTGGCATATTGTCGTTTCTATGAAACAATGGAATCAGAGCTTAAAATGCTGGCTGTCCATCATAATCAGCATGACCAAGTACCGGCAGAATCAGGCGTTAAACTAATCAAGTCTGATCCAGAATCTGTTCGTCAAGTGGCAGCGGCCTTGCTATTTGCTGTATCAAATCGAAGTTTTGAAGATTGGTTAGAGCATTGCAAACACTTACCTGAAGAAGAGATTAATCGAATTTTAGATGCAGCATGCAGCGCAAGAGAGAATAGACGTCAAAAATCACCACGTGGTTTAGAACACGCTACATTTACGTTTGAGATTGTAGCTGACTTTGGAATCTATAGAGATCTTCAGCGTCATCGCATCTTAACACAAGACCGTCAAATGCTTAGCTGTGACCACGGCTTTTGGATTTCAAATGAAATTATTGGCACTCCTATGGAAAAAGATTACTGCAGTGCTTTGGACAATGCAAAAGAAGCATTTGATATTATTGCTAAAGAATTACCAGAAGAAGCTCAGTACATTGTGCCTATGGCTTATAATATCCGCTGGTATTTTCATGTGAATCTTAGAGCTTTACAATGGATTTGTGAACTTCGTTCGGCTCCAGCAGGCCACCCAGGATATCGATTTATAGCGCAAGAAATGGCCAAAAAAGTATGTGAAGCTATACCTGCTTACGAGAGATTTTTCAAATTTGTAGATTATGACGGTCATGATCTAGGAAGACTAGGCCAAGAACAGAGACGAGTTGAAAAAAAGAGTTCTTAGCCTTAAAGTTAGCAGGATTGACTAGTTAGATCATCCGATTCAGGTTCTGAATCGGTTAATTCTAATTCTTGTTCAACATTATCCCCTGCTTCCACTGAATCGACATCAAAACTTGAGCAAAGCTCCTTTAATTCATCCATGTCGATAGTGGCAACTTCAGTTTTAACGGTATCAAAAAATAACTGCGTTAATTCTGCACCTGATTTTTGAGTTTCATTAACTGCAGTAACGGAATAAGAATTATTGATTTCATTAACCATAAATCAAAACCTCCGTTAATAGGTGTAAAACAACTACTATTATATTTTAATTAAATTAATTTTAACATACTTTTTTATTAACCATTCTAAGTTACTTGAAATTAAACAGCTAATCTATAGAATAACTATGTTCTATAAATTTAAAAGTTAGAAAAAAGGATAATTAACATTAAACATATTGTGAGATTAGGATGAAAGGGCGCATTTTTGGGGGCACGTTACTTATAACGGGAACGACAATCGGGGCAGGTATGCTTGCATTACCTGTTACAACTGGCCTCGCGGGATTTATACCCTCTATTATCTTAATTACATGCGTCTGGTTATTAACAGTTTACAGTGCGTTTCTTATTCTTGAGATTAACCTATGGTTTAAGGAAGAAGCAAATCTTGTCACAATGGCAAAAAAAGTGCTTGGTACAACTGGCGCTGTCTTTACCTGGGTTGTTTATCTTCTACTACTCTACTCATTAACAGCAGCTTATATCGCAGGTGGTGGTCCTTTAATCATAACTGCTGTTCAATACTTCTTTCCTTTTAAAATACCGGTTTGGCTTGGTTATTTCATTTTTACCGCTATTTTTGGGTGTACGATTTGTGCAGGTACTAAAATTGTCGATTGGATCAACCGCATTTTTATGATTGGTCTTGTGATTGCTTTTGTGGTTTTAATCACTCAAACAGCACCATTTGTTAATATGAATCTTTTAGAGCACAAACGATGGTTGTGGGCAATAGGAGCTCTTCCAATCATCGTTGCCTCCTTTGGTTTTCAAATGGTAATTCCAAGCCTAACCACCTACCTTCATAGAGACCTAAAATCTCTAAAAATAGTCATATGGCTAGGAACGGCTATACCATTTGTCGTTTATTTGATTTGGGAATATGTTTCTATGGGCACAGTCCAAATTTATGGAGACTATGGCTTTGTACAGCTTTTAAAAAAAGGTAGACCTGTAACAGATGCTTTAGCTGTTATTATAGCAACACCTTGGATATCTAAAATGGCACAATGTTTTGCATTTTGTTCAATTGTGACATCCTTTTTAGGTGCATCACTAAGTTTATCAAGTTTTTTAGAAGATGGCTTTAATATTAAAAATGTTTCTTGGGGTAAAATTGCCACTTTTATAATGGCATTTGCACCACCTCTTTATTTTGTCATCTGCTTCCCATCAGGGTTTATTCTAGCATTACAATATGCTGGTGTTTTCTTTGCTCTATTATTGCAAGTTATGCCGGCAGTAATAGTATTAAAAGGAAGAAAATCAGCACCTGCCAATAGCTATAAAGTCACAGGTGGTAAAACAGCGCTTATAGTAATTTTGATCTATTCTAGTTTTGTGATATGCATGCAAATCATTAGTGAGACAAATTTATTAGGTAAACCTTAGATCTTTTTGCAAATTAGTGTTGCAAAAAAGCTAATAAAAAGTGTTCATTCTTCTGCACGTATCATTTAAAATTATTCACGAAAGACTTAAAGGATCATTATGTATTCATTAAATCCCCTAAAAGCAATTTTAGCGCTTAAAAATTACGCATCATATTATATACCCCCGACAAAAACACAATCGGATTCATCATCCAAGTCTGGCTTAGATGACGACTTTGTCATGCTCGAAAAATCACCGTCATCCACTTCAATTGACGAACATTTAAAACATGATGAAAAAGCGGATCAATTAATAGGTTCGGATCCAATTTCTATTAAGGATTTTGAACTTGTAGCTAATGATATGGAATGTAATATCAATATTAAAAGAGGTATTGATTGTCATCCGGTAGTGAACATCGATGAACGAAGTTTAGATTTAAAGCATGAAACAATGCTTGCAAATCTTGGAAAACTAAATAATTATCCAAGAGAAGTCATCAGAAATTTTATCTACCATAACGCTTTCAAGTTCAGTGTTAAACTCTCTAAAATCAAAAAAGCTTATAAAGATATATCTGAACCCAATCGCAAATTTTTTCCTAACTGTGAAAAAATTCTGAATGAAGAAGTTAGAATTAACAGAGATGCAATAAAACCTAAAATAACATCCATAAAATCAATTTCAGAAAAACAAAATTTTGGTTTAAGAAACAGAAGAGGTTTAGCAGAGCGCAGTAGAATTTTCGAAGATCGCATTAATGAGAACAAGCGGGATCAAGACAGAAATAAAACTGAAGAATTTAAAATTAAAGTAATTTTTAATAAATTTCGTGAAAAATTTCTTTGTTGCTCATTACAAGATTCAAATCCTGACTCTACTGAAATAAATTTCCAATTTTGTGTTTTAGGTAGCCCACATATTTACAAAAAATCTATTCCAATATCAGCATTAAATCCTCCCCGAATACATACTAAAGTTAAATTATAAGAAGTTAAAATAAAATCTACAAAATTTAACTCACAAAGTTCACTTGCCATAAAAGATTGGGACAACATAAAATAGCATACATGCCACAATATGTTGTCTCTTCTTATTTTTTCTTTTCCTTTTGGTGCCTCCAGCACCGTTAAAATCCCCAGTTTTCCCACATCTATTAATAAATATAAATTTTAACTCGCGGAGTTTGCGTGTCTACTAACAAGTCTCAATTTTTGGGCGGCACTTTATTAATTGCTGGTTGCTGTATTGGTGCAGCAATGCTCGGATTACCGATCATTACTGGTCGATCAGGGTTTGGCCCTGCAATCGTTGCCATGATATTTGCATGGTTGTTTATGCTTGCGACTGGATTGTTATTACTGGAGGTAAATTTATCTTTGGGGAAACAATCGGGCATTATTTCAATGGCAGAACATACTTTAGGTCGTTTGGGTAAAACACTAAGCTGGGTGTTCTTTTTATTCTTATTCTATTGCTTAATGGTTGCTTACGTAGCCGGAAGTGGTAGCTTAATTCAAGGTATTGTCAAACAAGCTTTTAATGTGTCAATACCTGGTTGGGTGGGTAGCCTTGGCGCTACTGCATTATTTGGTGCTATGATTGTTTGCGGAACAAGCCAAGTCGATACCTGCAACCGCTATCTAATGATTGGTAAAGGTATTAGTTATATTCTACTTTTAACTCTTGGATTTTCAGCAGTCGATGGCGAGCTATTGGCCTACCATGAGTGGAATGCAAGTCTTGCAGCACTGCCAATACTAGTTGTATCTTTTGGTTACCATAATATGGTTCCAAGTCTCACTCGTTATTTCAATGGCAATGCAAATGTTTTAAAAAAAGTTATTATTGTAGGAAGTGCTCTACCATTACTGATTTACGCATTGTGGGAAGCATTAGTTTTAGGCATCATTCCAGTTGCTGGATTAGAAGATGCTTTAGGCAGAGGTGATACTGCAGCTGGTGCTTTACAACTGCAACTTGGCATTTCAAGAATTGCAACAATTGGTCAATATTTTGCGTTTTTTGCTTTAGCTACATCCTTTTTAGCTGTGGCTTTGAGTTTTGTGCATTTCTTGGGAGATGGTTTTAAATACGGAGGAACCAAAAAGCAAGATACTTTATTAACGCTGGCTGTTTTAGGACCATCGTTTATATTTGCTTTAATGGATCCGACAATTTTCTTAACTG
Organism: Parachlamydiales bacterium; assembly: GCA_016463375.1. GTDB lineage: Bacteria > Chlamydiota > Chlamydiia > Chlamydiales > JAEMRK01 > JAEMRK01. The sequence goes on from JAEMRK010000002.1 coordinate 67,940, forward strand.
CTCTTAACTATGCAGGTGGAATTGGTGCTGTTATATTATTTGGCGTGATGCCAGCTCTGATGGCATGGAATTTAAGGTACCGCAAAAAAACAAGTATTAAACCAATATTACCAGGTGGCAAAGTTTCATTAATTATTGTCATGACTATTGCAGTCAGTATCTTGGTGTTGCAAATTCTAAGTTCTGTAGGAGTAAATATATGATAACCAAACGATTCGTTGGAGCTACATTACTTGTAGCGGGAACGACAATTGGAGCTGGAATGCTAGCAGTGCCAGTAACAACAGGTGTTGCTGGTTATTACCCCTCATTGGCAATTTTCGGTGTCACGTGGCTATTCATGTTATTTACAGCCTACTTATTCTTGGAAGTAAATCTCTGGCTTAATGGTGACCCTAACCTTATTACTATGGCTCGAGTAACTATAGGTAAGACCGGCGCCATGTTGACATGGTGCTTGTATCTTTTGTTACTCTATTCTTTAACAGCTGCTTACATAGCAGGTTGTGGCAGCATGATGCTCGACACTGCAGATAAAATTTTCCATATTAAGTTACCAGAATGGTTCGAACCTATTCCTATGCTTTGCATTTTCGGTGTCTTTATTTATTTGGGAACAAAAGCTGTTGATTGGCTTAATCGTTTACTAATGATTGGACTCTTCATTTCATTTGCAGCACTGATTTCGATCACGTTCCCTCAAATCAAACAAAGTTTGTTAAGTGTTAGTAATAGTCAATATTTAGGGCTTGGTATTTCTGTTGTCATCACCTCTTTTGGATTTCATATTGTCATTCCTTCATTAACACATTACTTGAAAAGAGATGCTAATCAATTGCGTTGGTCAGTTTTCATAGGCAGTTTAATACCTATGATTATTTATATCTTGTGGCAGACTGTGATATTAGGAATTGTTCCAATTAATGGGCCTGTTAGCTTATCCAATTCATTTCAATTGGGCGAAGCTGCGACACAACCTCTTGCTAAAATTTTGCATAACTCATGGATTGCCCCATTAGCCCAACTCTTCTCGTTTTTTGCAATTGTCACATCGTTCATTGGTGTATCATTGAGTTTATCGCACTGTTTGCATGATGGATTAAAAATACCTAAAAAAGTTGCAGGTAAAGCCCTTATTTGGCTTTTAACTTTCATACCGCCAGTCATATTCGTGCTGTATTATCCTAAAGGATTTATTTTAGCCCTTCAATATGCAGGGATATGGGTTTGTTTATTACTTGGACTTTTACCCATTGTCATGGTTTGGCGCGGACGCTATACTTATCGCTTTCCTAATGAAAATCGCACGATTGGGGGGAAACCTTTGCTTGTATTAGCAGCCCTTTTTTTTGTTTCATTAGTCGTCTTGGAAATATGCGGTCAGTACGCGTTGCTGCCAACACCTTTTAACTTATAATGGGAGCCCCATGAAGAAAAAATTATTAACTGGAGATCGTCCTACTGGTAAAATGCATCTGGGGCATTACGTTGGTTCATTAAAAAACCGCGTTCTATTGCAAGACCAGTACGATTGTTATTTTATCATTGCGGATCTACACACATTAACCACAAGACCTGATCGCGAAGCGATCTTGGGCATTCGTGATAATGTAAAAGAAATGGTGCTTGATTATCTTTCAGTTGGAATCGATCCAACAAAGACATGCATTTATTTGCAATCTGCATGCCCAGCAGTATATGAAATGAATCTCCTCTTTGAAATGTTTGTTACAGTGAACCGTTTAATGGGCATGCCTAGCCTTAAAGAAATGGCTAGGAATGCCCATATAGAACCCGAAAGTTTTCCGTTTGGGCTCTTAGGATACCCTGTTTTACAAGCTGCTGATATCTTAATGGCGCCAGCAGATGTAGTTCCTGTGGGCAAAGATAACGAACCCCATATTGAATGTACAAGGGACATTGCCAGACGTTTTAATCAACATTATGGCGACGTATTTCCCATGCCAGAAGTTATTTCTGGTGAAGTGCCCTCCTTGGTGGGAACTGATGGTAAAAATAAAATGAGTAAATCGTTAAACAATTGTATTTACTTATCTGACGATGCTGCAACTGTTTCTAAAAAAATTAAAGGGATGTATACCGATCCTAATCGCATACATGCTGATACGCTAGGAACTGTTGAGGGTAATCCCGTCTTTATCTATCACGACGCTTTTAATACCAACAAAGAAGAAGTTGAAGATTTAAAAACACGTTACCGTAAAGGTACTGTCACTGACGTTGAAGTTAAAGACAAATTAACAACTGCAATTAACACAATGCTTGAACCTTTCCGTGTTAAACGAAAAGAGCTCGAGCAAGATAAAGGCTTTATCGAAGAAGTGATTTATGATGGCACAATGAAAATGATTGCGCAATCTAACGAAACTTTGAAAAAAGCACGCAGTGCAATGGGTCTAACCGGCGGTTGGAATAAAATTTCAAGAGTGGCTCGTGAACGCAAAGGATTGTAATGTTTCATTTAAAGTCGGACTACAAACCCTGTGGAGATCAGCCGTTAGCGATTGAAAAACTAACTCAATCAATTAAAGCTGGAAAAAATGCCCAAGTTCTCTTGGGCATTACCGGCTCTGGAAAAACATTTACGATGGCTAATGTCATCGCAAATGTGGGTCGTCCTACATTAATATTAGCTCACAACAAAACACTTGCCGCTCAGCTTTACCAAGAATTTAAAGGTTTTTTCCCCGATAACGCTGTTGAATATTTCGTATCTTACTACGATTATTACCAACCAGAAGCCTACATCCCAAGAACTGATACGTTTATCGAAAAAGACATGGCGATCAACGATCAAATTGATAAATTAAGATTGAGCGCGACGCGCTCACTATTAGAAAGACAAGATGTATTGATTGTATCATCTATTTCTTGCATCTACGGTTTGGGTATACCAGAATATTACGGCAAGATGACTCTAAAGTTTGCCACCGGCGAAAATAAACGTCGAGATGACATGCTTTTTCATTTGGTTGAGATGCGCTACGAACGAGGAGATTTTGATTTCCATCGCGGTACATTTAGAGCACGCGGTGACGTTTTAGAAATATTTCCTGCTTACGAAGATGATCTATCATATCGAATTGAATTTTTTGGCGATGAGATTGAACGCATCAGCGAAATTGATCCATTAACAGGTCGTGTTCGTAAGCGTTTAGAAGATGTCACCATTTACCCTAGTTCTCACTATGTAACACCAGAAGATGTCCGATTAACAGCAGTTGATAGTATTAAAGCTGAACTACAAGAACGCATGGCTTTTTATGATGCCCAAAATATGTTGCTCGAAAAAGAGCGCATCTTTCAAAGGACGACTTACGACTTAGAAATGCTACGTGAAGTGGGACAGTGTAAAGGTATTGAAAACTATTCACGTCACTTCTCTCAAAGAGCACCCGGCGCTCCCCCTCCTTGCCTTTGGGATTATTTTCCAAAAGATTTTTTGCTTGTAGTCGACGAGTCCCACCAAACTGTCCCTCAAATGCATGCGATGGCAAACGGTGATCGAGCGCGTAAAAAATCTCTCATCGATTTTGGATTTCGCCTGCCATCAGCTTATGACAATAGGCCATTGTATTTCGATGAGATTTACCAAAAAATACATCAAGTTGTTTATGTATCTGCAACGCCTGGAAAATGGGAACTTGAGCAAGCCGGCGGTGAATTTGTTGAACAAATCATTCGCCCTACAGGCCTTCTTGATCCAATTATTGAAGTGAGAAAAGCAACTGGTCAAGTTGACGATGTGTTAGATGAAATACGCACACATGTCCAAAAAGGTGGCCGTGTTTTAGTCACCACTTTAACTAAGAGATTGTCTGAAGAGCTTACGAAATACTTAAATGAACTCGATGTAAAAGCTAAATATTTACACTCAGATATTGATACTTTAGAGCGTGTACAAATAATAAGAGACCTCCGTGCTGGTGAATTCGATGTCCTTGTAGGAATCAACCTTTTAAGAGAAGGCTTGGATATTCCAGAAGTTTCACTCGTTGCAATTTTAGACGCGGATAAAGAAGGTTTTTTACGAAGTGAAACATCCCTTATTCAGACTTGCGGTAGAGCTGCAAGAAATTCTGAGGGGCGAGTTATAATGTACGCTGATCGCATCACGGCTTCAATTCAAAAAACTTTAGATATCACATTGAAAAGAAGAGCTATCCAAGAGAAATATAATGAAGAGCATGGCATTACACCAACTACGATTGTCAGAGAAATTAGCTCTACCATTTTAGAACAACTAGTGGATGAAGCTCAAGAAACTGATACTTCATTGGTAGCAGCAGAAGATGAACATCACTATTATACTCCGGTTGAAATCCGCAAAAAAATTAAAGAGTGCGATGCTGATATGAAAAGAGCTGCTAAAGAATGGCGTTTTGAAGATGCAGCAAGATTTCGCGATCAACTTAAAAAATATCGGCAGATTGAGCTATCATTAACTTAAATGATGTAAAGCGGTTTGACATTGATAAAATAAAAAAGACTTAAAGACCAGCAAAGCTGGTCTTTTTTTATTTTATGTGCTTACCCAGTAATCCTGCCATTTTAAACATATCGACCGGTTCGCTTGTTCCAAAAACTTTAGCTAAAGCCGCATCGGGTACAATCAACCGCTTGTTATTTGCATCTTGCAAATTGTTAGCCTTGATGTACTCCCATACTTTTTTGGTTACGGTTGGACGATTAAGCTCAGTTTCATTGACAATGGCTTGCAACTCTTTAGACAATTGCATCGCTGGTTGATTACTAGGTTTTTTAGCTGTGGTTTTTTTAGTAGTTGTCTTCTTGGCTGCTGTTTTTTTTGCAGGAGTTTTTTTGCTCGTTGCTTTAGCAGCGCCTTTTTTAGCACCAAAAGATTTCTTAGCTTTTTTTACATAAGCTGTTTTTTCATGGTGAGCGTACTTTTCACTAAGCTGGTCTAAATCATTTACTATGACGTCGCAATCGGGATAATTGCTGCACGAATAAAACGTTTTACCAAAGCGTGATTTACGGGCAACCAAGTGACCATCGCATCCAATTGCTACGCAACTTGGCATATCTTCAGGAGCAATAGTCTCCTCACCAGGTTTTGGTATATTGATAATACCTTTACAATCGGGATATGTTGTACATCCTAAGAAAGCACCAAATTTACCATGACGAACTTTCATAGGACTTTGACAATTAGGACATTTTTGCTCCCAATCAAACCCTGGAGCATAATCTTCTTTATTAAAGTTTAGCTCTTCCGCTGTTATTGAATAATCACAATCTGGGTATCCAGAACATCCGTAAAAATATTTGGATCGAGCCCAAATTTTTTGGAGAAATTTTCCGCATTTTGGGCATTCAATATCAGTTGGAATTTTAGGAACAAATGCTTCTTTCTCAGCGATTTCAATTGTTGGTATAAATTGTGTCCAAAAGGAACGAAGAACGTCTTTCCAATTGAGTTCGTTAATAGCCACTCTTTCTAAATCATCTTCCATGTGAGCTGTAAAGCTAACATTCATAATTTGTTGAAAGCTTTTTTCTAAAAACTCAGCTATGACTCGTCCAAGTTCTGTAGGCTTTAAACGTGATTGTTCTTTGACAGTGTATTCGCGACTTTGAATTTTATTCATGATCGTCGCATAAGTTGAGGGACGACCAATTCCCAAACGCTCAAGTTCTTTAACCAAGGAAGCTTCTGAAAAACGAGGAGGCGCTTTAGTAAAAGACTGATCAGAAATGAGATCGAGTTTTTCTAACTGTTGTCCTTCTTGTAAATTAGGTAAAATGCGGCTCTCTTCTTTTTCCTCATCATCGACTTTTTCTTCGTATAGAATTAAAAAGCCTGGGAATTTTAGTAAAGAACCAGTTGCACGTAGCATAATATTTTGATCCGTTTCAATATCAGCTGAAACTGTATCAAAAATTGCTGGCAGCATTTGGCAAGCGACAAAACGTTTCCAAATTAATTCATAGAGTAAGTATTGATCCCGTGTTAAATACCCTTTAACTTTTTCAGGTGGGTATTTCAATGAAGCTGGACGAATTGCTTCATGCGCATCTTGAGCACTTTTGCGAGCTGTGAAAAAACGGGGGGCTTCTGGTAGAAATTCTTTACCATATGTTTTTTCAATGAAGGCTCGAGCTTCCATCGCAGCTTCTGGAACAATACGTACAGAGTCAGTACGCATATAAGTAATAAGACCCTCAGATCCTTCGGATCCGAGTTCCACACCTTCATAAAGTGACTGCGCGCAGCTCATTGTTCTGGCAGCAGAAAATCCGTAATGTCGGCTAGCTTCTTGCTGTAAAGTCGAGGTAATAAAAGGAGGAACAGGGTTGCGCCTTTTTTCTTTTCTTTCAACTTTTGCAACTTTATATTTAGCTGTTTCTAGTCTTTGTAAAAGCTGGTCTGCAGTTTCTTTATTTGGAATAGTGAAATAGTTTTTACCTTCTTGCTCTTCCTTTTCAAGTCTTCGACCGTCGATCGTATGAATGTGGGCGCGGAAAGCTTTTTCTTCTTCAGCATTTTTAAGTAAAGCTGCAATTGTCCAATATTCTATTGGGTTAAAAGCTTCAATCTCTTTTTCGCGATCAACGACAAGTTTTAAAGCCACAGACTGAACACGTCCAGCTGAAACGGATTTTTCGCGATTTCCGCGTTGAATTCGTCTTGCTAATATAGGAGATATTTTGTAACCGACTATGCGATCGAGCAAACGTCTTGCTTGTTGAGCATTTACTAATGCCTGGTCAATCGTTCTAGGATTTGCAAGTGCTTCAGTTACAGCTTCTTTAGTAATAGAATGAAAAGTGGCACGCTTGATATTTGTGCCTGGCGGTAGAATAGATGCAATATGCCATGCAATAGCTTCCCCTTCGCGGTCAGGGTCGGGAGATAGATAAACGGTATCGCACTCTTTAGCGGCTTGTTTTAAGCGATCAATAACCTTCTTTTTTTCAGCCAAAACTTCATATTGAGGCTCGAAATCATTTTCGATGTCAATACCAAAGCCTTTGGCAGGCAGGTCGCGAATATGACCCAAGGAAGACTCAAATAAGTAGTTAGAGCCCAAGAACTTACGCAAAGTTTTAATCTTCGCTGGTGACTCTACAATAATTAATTTTTTGCTCATTTATCAATTCACCGCGTTTAAATTAAACGCATTATAACACATTTTATTTTATTTTAAAAGAAACTCATTTTTTAACTTTTTATTAAGT
>JAEMRK010000078.1 GCA_016463375.1 Parachlamydiales bacterium
TGAAAATGAAATTGTTATAGATATCAACTACATCATTAAAAATAGCCTTACATTTGGATGGTATGGCGTCCTTAAAGTTAAGGATATTAAAATCCGGTTTAGTATGGTCCGAGTTCGATACTTGAAAGCCGATTAAACTATGATTAAAGAGAATTACAGGAGTGTAACTACTAAATTTACGGCATAAATATTTAGGAGATACATTTTTTGTTAGTAATTCATCTGCACTGATCGACAGAATATCATTTGTATTGTTGTCAGTTAATATTAAATTTTCATTGCAAGCAGACAGTCCATATTTAATTAAGCTTTTATTTTCACCAATAAGTTCTAATCGTGCATTAAATAATTTAAAAGAATTCTCGTTACTTATGCATAATAGTTTTCCTAAGGATAAAACATCTGACTGCTCAATGTTAATTGAATTAACTACTTGACCTTTGGGAGTTAAGAGAGTTAGCCACTTATTATAAAAGTAAGTATTTACAGCTTTTATAACCAGTTCAGAGGTTACAACCAGTAAATTGTCTTGAAGGGGAATAAGGCTGATTAACTCGCCTGCGAAAGAAAATAGTTTCTTGGGTCCCTTCTCAGAGCACAATTTAATGATTTGTCCATCAGAAGTGCTCGCAATAAATTTATCATTTAATCTAACGATTTTTGTGAAACTATTTTCTTGCTCAAAATAGCATAGCCGCTTGGGCCTCTCTGTACTCAACTCAAATACTTCTCCATTATCAGTACTCGCTATAAGTTTATCATTTAACCCTACGATATTTGTGATACAATTTATGCCTTCAAAGTATGAGTTTTCGGAAAACTCACATACATCATTTAGACGCCTAACAGATCCGTCATCTTTGATGACAAGAAAATGTTTTTGTCCTGAACCTTCTGCTTCAATAATCAGATCATTATTCCAAAATGAGTTAAACCATATTCTATCTATATCAAAACCTAAACCGTTGCTTGGAAAAATGTCATGAATCTTGAAATTCAGCTCGTCGATGTTATGTTTAATACGCTCGTTTTGAAGATATGCCTTAAAAGGATTGGTATTATTTAAAGGATCGTTTTTACGAATTAATGGGTGATTAGCATTTATAGATTTCCATAAGAGGTTGCTTGAAAAAAGATATTTCCAAAGTTTACAAACTTTAGTGCAGGTAAAGACCTCAGACTGTTTCAACTGAAGAGCTATTTTATTTTTAATTTGGAAAGGTAATGTTGACATTAAATTAAAGGGCGCTCTGGAATGAACTAAGGATCTCATAACTAACCAATTTTTTTGATAAATAATGCAAGAATATATCTGAAAATTGATTTAATGCAGATGATTTTACGAACTATCTGAATTAAATCAATTTAGAACTTTTAACTCAGCATAGCTATTTTAAACGACAAACCAATACTGAATTAAATGAGAGTTTTGTTTAGTTATAGAATTTTTAAGATTGAGATGTAAAACGCTTACAGAAGCGTTTCAAGACCTCATTGATCGCTTAAGAGGTAATTAACCTTGTTAAAAGCAGGGTTTTGATGACAGTGGTCTTAAACGCGACTTAAATGCTTTGAGATAAGTTCTGAGGAAGTTTTATGCAGCTTTTTACACACATATGCCCTTAAAGTACGAAAAATAAAAAAACTCAGATTAAACTCTACTATCAGCTTCTTTAGATTTATAATCGCTCAGAAAATGCTTAAGACATGTTTGCGAGAACGTTAATACTTTAAAAACTAATATTAATATTGATTATTATCAGACGTCATTGGACCTAGGTTAGAAATAAAGGAAAAGGGGAGGGTAGTAACATAAAATAATACCACTCTATTTAATACCAAAGTTCAGCTCTACAATTTTTTGACCTAAGAAAAAATAAGCCTTTTCTTGTTTTACAACAAATGACGTTAACTGATCGATATCAATATCAGTTGATAAATTTTTAAAGCTTTTTTCGATATTATTTTCAATATCATAGCAATGTAAAACTGGGTAAAATTCTGAAATTTCTTCGGTATCTGAAAAGTCGCATCCCTCTGAATAGGTCTGAGAAACCAAAGTAAGGACACGATGATTAAATGTAGTTATTTGTTTAATTTTATTATATGCAGCTTTATTTGGAAGAACTCCGTCGAAGTAGTCTTTATATGTGCCGAACACCAAATCATAATCATCATTTAAGGTGATGATGGTATCGTTCAAAATATTCAGATCATTTATTTGTCTATCGCATATGCGATTACTAGCCATTATTTCTAATTCACTGTTCAAGCAAATTAGTTGAGTAAATGAACTAATTAAAATATTGTTGCCAAAGACTTGTACGTTATTTATAGCGTGTGTAAACGATTTGATCACTTCTCCATTTGATTTTATTAAATATAGGATAGCAAAATAGTGAATCACGCTATCAGGTTTTGTTAAAATCAGTAAATTATCTTGAAAAGATTCAATATACACTATTTGATCATTGCCATCATAGATGATGGTCGGCTCAACCTTTTGAGATTGGTCCGTGCTTAATTGGTATATTTTCCCATCAAAAGTACCGGCAAATAACTGAGAATTTAAAGCAGTCATGCACATGATAGTATCTGGTTTATCATAGTTTATTTGCTGATATGGTTGGTCGTCGTTGATAATAAGATAATGATATTTTTCTTCACAATCTGCTCCAATTACTAATTTATTATTCCAAACTGTGAGGTAATTCATATCCACACAATCTGGATAAGAATCGCATGTGAAAAGTTCTCTACTTACAAAATTTAAGCTATCAATATTTTCAATAATGCGTTGATTTTTCAATCTGGCTTCAAATGGATTTTCTTGGATTAATGGGTCATCTTTTACAATTAAATTAGCAAAAGTAAAGTCTAACCATAAAGATTTATCAGAAAAGTGGCTTGCCCAGAGTTTGCATACAAGCCTGCATTGTAACTTTTGATAGTTTGATAGATGGGTACCTATCATTAAATAGATTTCCGGTGGTAACGAAGTCAATGAGTCAATTATAACAGGTATATTGACTTTAGCCCTTTTTTGGTCAGCTAAGTCATTGTTATTATTAGAATTATAATCTTTATTGTTATTTGAATTTGCTTCATTAATACTATTTGCAAATCTAATGCTCATAAGTTAGTCCCATTTAATTAATAAACTGATTAATTTTAAATTAAATCTAATAAAAATTAAAATATTTTGTATGTTTATAGGGAGATAATGATGATATTATCAGACGTTACTGAGTATCAAGGATAATCAAGAGATAGGATATAATGAAGGTTTGATATCTATAGCGTAATATTTGTACCACTCAAGGCATTAGAGTTAGAAAGAAAGTTTATAATTAAAGAATAGAAGCAGTAATGAAATTAAAGAGGGTTAGCCAAGAATAATCAATAAAACCAATTATTAAGGCAAAAACTCTAACAAACTTGTTATTAAAACAACATAACATAAATTATCAGACTATATATAAAATAGTGACTTGGTCATACCCTTTACCAGTTCGTATTGATTTATTAGTTCGCTATATTTATGATCGATTGATTCAATTAATAACTAAGAATGAAAAATATCAATTGGATCATTAAGGAATACAGCTATTGATATAAGTCAAATCTCTACCAAATCATAGCGGCTTACAATGATGAAAGAACCCAGGCTGAGCAAGAAATTTATTTAAATGGTACTAGTTACAAAGTTGTTCAGTTATGGAAAAATTGGGATAAACAATTGATACCTAGAAAAGATTCAACTTATCGTATTATTTTCTCAAAAAAATGCAAATTTTGTTAATGAAACCATAAATCCACTTATTATGATAAAGTTGGTAATAACATAATAAACGATCAAGATAATCAAAGTATAATCGTCGGTGGTCGTCTATTGCATTCCATGAGTAAACATTCAGAGCGTTATCATACACTTAGATAGGCCAATAATCCTTTTAAAAGGCAGGCAAATCCATTTAAGCGATTTTGATAGATGTATTTGGCTTTAAAAAGCCCTTAAGAATCAGTCTATACTCCCCTTTGAACTAATTCTTTATCTTTAGTTTTTAGGTTTGAAATTTACTAAATTTTAGGAAGCTTGGGTACAAATTCAAGCCAATCTTCTTGTAGTCTTATCAGTATGAATCACATTTCTGTATTGTTAGAAGAGCTTAAACCCCACCCTTATTTAAATTATCCTTATTTTTTTAATGGTTAAAATTTGGACCGCTATCCTATTGAGAAGGATGTTTAAGATTGAAAATAACTTTTGGTAAATTTCATGGTTGTTTAGATTTATTTAGGCTTTAATCTTATCTCACTCTAATCAAGGATCTAAATATGACACGTATAAATTTTTGGCCTTTTAATAATACTGAGCATGATCAAATTGTAAATGAATTAGGAATTGCTGCCGAAAGAACACAAAACAGAAGCTTGAAAGCAAAATCTAAAGAAAAGTTTGAAAAAGAAATAGAGTCATTTCGAATGGCTTTCGACGAACATTGTAAAAGTACTTTAAATATTAATACTGCCGATCAGTCAATCACTCAAACAATGGCCCGTAGATATTTTAATCAATCTCAAAGAAATTGGACTTCTCCAGTTTTTGAACTTATAAAAGATGTAAATGAGAGCAATCAATATTTTGTTTACTGCGGCGATGTAGCTAATAATCCATACCCTCAAGTAGCAAATGTAATTCGATCGAGAAATTACGTGAGCTGTAATGCGGATGATAAAATCAGTAAAGATTCTGTAGAAATAGTTTCTGAAAGACTGGGATTTAAACCTTTAAAATGGATTATCCTCGGAACAACCGACAGGGCTTATTGTAGTTGTGCTATACGCACTCTAGCCCGGACCTCTTCTGGCAATTTAGATGGTTTTAATGGTAAAGATGTCAAATATATCCAAAGAGCTGTTGAGGGTAAAAAATTTGTTCCAACATCCAGCAATTTATACTAAGAATTTCTAATTCATAATAGTCTATAATCTGACAAATCTGTTTAATAAATTTTACGGATTTGTCATTTATAAATCTGTTTCCTGTGGTCTATTTGGATTATTGTAACAATGAGACATTTATCTAGAATTTGGTATACAACTCTATAATTACCAATCCTTATCCTGTATAACTCTTCAGATTTAGGCTGAAGTTTGATTGCCTGAACAGGCCGTGGATTTTCAGCTAATAAAGTTACCTTTTTTAAGATAACAGCTTGTTGTTGTTTTGGTATTTGCTTGAGTTCTTTAACAATGTCAAAAGTGTACTTAATCGGATACATTTAGTCCTGCAATCTTTTAAGCAATTCCTCATGAGTTAAATAACCGTTTTTTTCAGCTTTCTTAAGTCTTTTAAGTGCTTCTGTGACATCTCGATCGTTTTCTAATTGCTCTAACAACTCAAGGTCTTCTAAAGGAACAATAGCTGCTATAGCCTTCCCTCTTTTGGTCAAAACGGTACGATGTTTAGCATATTGTGCCTGATTGACAAGCTCTGGAAAGTTCTCTCTTGCGTTTGTCATTGCAACGTGCGACATATTGCCTCAAAGTTATTGATATGTACATATTGTACCAAAAGTACATTATGTACACAATATACAATTATAATTATC
>JAEMRK010000027.1 GCA_016463375.1 Parachlamydiales bacterium
AGTTATAATTAAATAATGATAGATACGTACAAAGTTTATTAGTTTCGTCCTGAAGGGAGCTAATTCGTGAAACACAATGAGCCGATAAAGAAACGCAATTCGTCAGCCCCCAGCGAGAAAGCTCACGTCAATTACTTATACTACGGTATCTTGTTTGGTCTATTAGTTTTAGTTCACATGTATCACATTTTACTTATTGAGGGTGGTACAGCTTTTACAAAGCTATTTTATATCACTTATTCTTTTGGTCAGTGCTTTATTGAAATGGTCCTTTTTTCCTTTTGTGGGGCTTTAATAAAGAAAGGCGCTCCAAAATTTGTATCGTACATTTATGTATTATTAGTGTTTTTGGTTTTTTTAAGCCAAGTTGTAGACTTTCCCCTAATTCGTATTATGGATATGTCTATATGGTACTCTTTATCTTTCGTTGCACAAGAAAGCCTTGCTAATCTTGTAGAGATGGTAAAAGCAAGCCACATCTCCATCAAAATATGGAGCCTTGGCACCTGCGCTATTATTATTGTATTGGGATCAGCATGTACTTTATTTTACTATACCGAACGTTGGGTGCTTAAAAAGCCATTAAGCTGTAGTTATAGAGTGCTAGGTCGCATGACTTGCTTTAGTTTTTTATTATTAGGTCTATGGGATGTATCAACCAGAGGGTTATCCAATAGCTTATTTGGAAACAATTATCAAAAAGCACTCCCTTGGAAAAGCACATTTTTTCCTCATCCTCAAAATACTTTAGCTATGACTGGTCCTTTAAAGCCGGTCCCCAATGAAAAAGAAATGATGGCAAAAATCGATTTAGTGATTAAACCGGTTGAAAAAAAGCCTAATATTTATCTTTTTGTCGTTGAGAGTCTTAGAGAAGACTATATTGATATTAATAATGCCCCCTTTATAAGCCAGTTTCGCGACCAAAACCTATCGTTTGATTTAGCTTTAGCTAACGCTAATTGCACACATAAATCATGGTTTTCATTATTTCATTCCAAACAAGCCTTTTATTGGCACCAAATGCAATTAAACAATTGGCAGTCAGGAAGTCCCGCCTTGAAGATCCTTAAAAAAATGGGATATGACATCCGCGTTTATTCTGCATCTCGCTTACAGTATTACCAAATGGATGATTTGTTATTTGCTAAGAACAAATCATTAACCGACTATTTCTATTGCTCGGCTGAAGATAATGATGTGCCATGGCAATGCGACCTGAATGTCTTTAAAAAGGTCAATGATGACATGAATAATCCCGATTTACAATCGGGAAATGTCTTTATTATATTTTTAGACTCGACTCACTTCGATTATAGTTGGCCAAGTGAGGAGCAAACACTGTTCACACCCATTATCAATGAAATCAACTACCTCAAAGTTGCCTTTTCTCACCATGACGTCGATTTCATCAAAAATCGTTACCGCAATGCGCTTTATTACGTCGATTCACTCTTTGGTCAATTTTTGACAAACTTAAAAAAAACACCCAATTGGGATGAATCAATCGTTGTTTTGTGTGGAGATCACGGAGAAGAGTTTTTTGAAGAAGGAAGATTATTTCACGCATCGAATTTAAATAATCCTCAGACACACATTGCCCTTTATTACAAAATAGGATTAAACGAGACTAAGCCTGAATGCTCAATGACTAGTCATATCGATATATTACCAAGTATCATCCAATATGTCTCAAACGATCGTGCTTACAAAGAATTTTTAGAAGGCGATTCTATCTTTAATAAAGATAAATCTCCGTATGTGATTACTGCAAGGTATAATGCCAGCCGAAACCCCTACGAATTTTGTATTCATAATGGAATTAGCCGTTTAAGCCTAAGATTTTGCAATGAGACTGAAATATTTAACTGCCAAAAGCTTCATATTTTGTCAGAAAGAGATATTAATGATCAGTTTTTGCCATTTAGTATCAAAGATGCACAATTGAGGTTTGGTGATGCATTGGATCAGCTATTTATGCCCAAACCCCCTAGTAAAATCTAAAAGTCGTAACGATCTTTATTTCCATTGCGTGGGATTAAGGTAATTAACTTATCCATTAACTCTTCCCACCGTCTATTTTCTATAGATGGCGCTATTAATGCTGGATCCAAGTTTAGAGTTTTAGCAAAGTTTTCAATATGCTCTGGCAAAATATTACCAATTTTTGACTCTTCATCAATACTGTCTCTAAAACCACCAAAAAAATCTTTCCAAACAATAGGTTTATTTTTGATATTGCGTATACCAACTTTAAGTTGTTCATCAGTGAATATTGTAATTAAAAACTGAAGTGGATGAATAACCGATATACGCTCGCCTGCAGCTTCTAAAGAGCTTTTAGACATCAGAATTTTTGGCAAAGTTTTGTCAGCTAATGTATTGACGATATAAGCGATATCTTTTTTTTGTTCGGCATTAGCAGTAACATAATAGTTGCGTGGATAGTGTTCTACTGGTTGATCAATTGCTGCTGTGTAAAATCGAAAATTATTTTCTCCATTAGCAGCGTAAAATTCTTGAAAAGGTGGTTCTTCAGCCCCAATTTCAAAAAGAAGCCCCTCGGCAATCTTGGATTCAGTAAAAAACCCATCAATTTTTTCTGTCACATCCCAAAACCGCTCTTGAGGTGAAATATCGAGTATAAAGTTCTCTCCATTACAAGTTGTTATTGTCACTTCCTGCGCTATTAAGTGAGTTGCGCAAATAGAAGAGAGAATGAATAAAGGCAGTCTCATTGGTATATCCTTATAGTCCTACATCGAGTTGTCCTTATGGGTATAGGGTATTATCAGGAAAGTAAACAAGAGAATTTATGTGAAAGTTTGTTTTTTATTAATAGTAATAATTACTATAACGGCTCGGTTATAATAACTCTTTCTTGACAGAGCTAAACAAAAAAGTTAGATTAGAATTATATAAAAAACATTGCTCTTTTTAAAGAGTCATCAAAGTAACAGGAATCAAGAAAAGTGATTCAGCGAAAATTTATTGGATTTTCTTTTTCTTTGTTTCTTGCTTGTTCTTCCCTTTTTTCTAATACCCATTATACTAATGATATTGAACTTGGAGCTGTGGGTTATAATCTAACGCGTACCAAAACCGGCGGAACTAAACAAAAAGGACTATTAACCGGTCTGATTGTTAACTACGATCGCATCAAACGCAATAGCTTTTATTTAGGTGCCGATGCCTATTGGGCTAAAGGTGATATGCATGGCCATTCAGGGTCTGGGCGAATTCTTAAATCGATAATTACTGATATTGAAGCTGAAGGTCGAGTTGGTTTTACCATAAGATCGAAAGGTGAAAAAAAACCTTTTTTTACTCCTTTTGTTGGTTATGGCTATTTTCGAGAAACAAACCAGTTTAAAGCACCTTACCCGATGACAATCACATACAATGACTCTTTTGATTACTACGCTGTAGGATTTGTATCTGGTATTAATGTATGCAAGGACTTTAGCGTCGGTATTAATGTTAAGTGGAAGTGGATGAATGAAGGCACTTGTAAGATATCTAATGAACCGATCGATGACTACACAGATCCTAGTACTGCTAACCCCGAATTAATCATCGAGAGTCAGTGGCAATACACAATCGAGATGCCGTTAGATTTTCACCCTAAAAAATGGTCCAAACGCTGCTGGCTTAACCTCGTTCCATTTTACGAATATAGGCACTTCGGTGGGCGAGAAAACTTCCCATCTGATTATATCGACACTCAAGAGCGCATTCTTGGCGCTCGTTTAACATTTCTGTTTCGCTTCTAAAAATAGCAGCTGATTCCTAAAAATAACAGATCCAGCCCCCATTAATGCTGTCACAACCAAAAAAAGTGCTGGGGTATAAGCCCATCCCGTTTTTTGATACACCAACAAACAAATTGCAGGTGCTGGATAACCGATGATCTGCGAACCAATCGATTTACCCATAGCAATCACTGTATAGCGCTCTTTAACATTTAAACCGTCTTGAGACCAATAATGAAAAGGCGCTGCAAACAATGCGCCAAGTGTGACTATTACAGTTCTAAAGACTAATGCTGGCCAAATGCCGCCACCAATCTGCTGATTCCATAACGGTACTGCCAAAATAGCTACTGAAAGTGCTGCAAAAACCATAAGCTTTTCTTTTTTAATGCGCATGGCCATATACCCAAACAAAGGAAGCAAACACAAATCGACCCCTAGCAAAATTGTGTTTAAAGCAATCGCTTCTTCTCTTGTCACTGAGCTGATGAGTGGCAAAAAGCCGTTCATCAGCGTGAGTGGAATGGAATATGTTAAATAAGTGAAACCAGTTGCAAAAACTATGCATATAAGATGCCGACGCCATCTTGGACTGAACATGGGTTTGGTTTCTGAGGCTAATTTGAAATCTTTTGATTCATCGACGTGATAACGAATGACAACTCCTAAAACAGCTGATAAAAAACCAAATAGGTATAAATATCGCCATCCTTGCTCCATCATTCCCTTAAAACCTAAACAAGTAATGGATAAAGAAGCTACAAGTATCCCCATTATGCTTGATGCATCATATAAACTACTCATTAAAGAGCGCTTTTTTAATGCAGTACTCTCAATCAATAACAAAGATCCGCCAGTTGATTCCCCCGCTGCAAAAAAGTTTTGCAAAACTCGACCTAAGGCAAGAAATATTGGTGCCCAAGCACCGACATGATCGTAAGTAGGCAAACACCCCATTAAGCCAGTTGTAATACCCATACCGCACGAGGTGACCATCAAAGCAGATCTCCTGCCCCAATGATCACCTAAGCGACCAAAAAAATAGGCTCCGATTGGTTTTGATATGAAACCGATAGGTATTAAAGCATATGTTAATATCAAAGCCGTCAATGGATCATTTGTTGGGAAAAAAAGAGGAGCAATGAATGGAGCAATTAATCCCAAAAGTGCTAAATCAAAATTTTTAAGTACATTGCCAACAATGGCAGCCCAAAAAAGACCTACAGGCATATTGAATCCTTAAGTAAATGCTTAAAAATTCACTAGAATATGATTGGATCAATTAGATATTAGATCTCACATTTCCTACGCTGGTACTAACCAGATCAGGTACAAAGAGTCAAACTTCTTAAGTTTTCTCAGCTGCTTAGCAGCTCCCCTAGTGAATGACTAATAGCTTAATGACTTAAATAATTGAAGTCATCGCAAAATTGCGTGCTAATTTTTATTTTAAAGATGCGATTTACTTTAAATGTCTTTAAAATGGTTTTTTTTCTCAGTTAATTCTCGTTGTGACAAAATTAAAATGTATTAAAAATTCGCAGCAATTAGTCGATGAAGGGTTTGCAAATCCATCAGACCTAACTACTTTGAACGAAATTTCTAAAAAATATACTTTAACGATTACTAGGCAGATAGCTAATAATATCGATAAAAGTGATCCAAACGATCCTATTGCGCTGCAATTTATTCCTTCGCAAGAAGAGAGACTAGCAACACCAGAAGAGTTAGTAGATCCTATTGGCGACCAAAAAGAATCTCCAATAAAAGGCATTGTACATCGCTACAAAGATCGTTGCCTTCTCATGCCAGTTACTGTTTGTTCTGCTTATTGCCGCTTTTGTTTTCGTAAAGAAAGAGTCGGACAAAATGAAAGAGGGCTGTCACGCTCAGAATTAGAATCTGCTTTTAATTATATCGAATCAAAAAAAGAATTATGGGAAGTCATATTAACAGGTGGCGACCCCCTTTTTATACGACCCAAGCTTCTTAATGAAATTTTAGATCGCCTAGAAAGTATCAACCACGTTGAAATACTTCGCATACATACGCGTATGCCATTTGTTGAGGCTTTAAAAATCGATGAAGACATGCTTTTAGCGCTAACGCGCAAAAAGCCTTTGTACATCATTTTACATGCAAATCATGCAAAAGAATTTTCACAAGAAGCTATAGAGGCAATTGAGAAATTAAGACGTTGTGGAGCTACTCTTTTATCCCAATCTGTTCTTTTGAAAAACATTAATAATAATGTTGATGTTTTAGAAGAGCTATTCAGAACATTTGTTCGACATCGAATTAAGCCCTATTATCTGCATCATGCTGATATGACAAAAGGAACATCCCATTTTCGAACTACGATCGAAGAAGGCCAGGCTTTAATGCGCGCTTTAAGAGGACGAATTTCTGGGTTTGCAATCCCCCACTACGTGTTAGATATTCCAGGTGGTTTTGGAAAGGTGCCTATTAATCATTGTTACCTCCAATCAGAAAACACCCATTATCTCGTTGAAGATATTAAGGGTACACAACACGCTTATCCACCTACTTCTGTATAAATCCAAGTGCTCTTACAGGTGACTCTACAGCACTTTTTATTTTAATAGGCAATACAGCTAAAAATGCATTGGATGCTGGCATCAAATACAAATTAGCTAAATTTTCAATGATGATAATTCCTCTTTCTAACAAATAATTATGGATAGGAAAACCTTCGTTACCAGTTTCGGGAGATAAACAATCAGTGCCAATACCGATCACGCCTTGACTTGCGAGGTATTCAATAGCTTCATAAGAGTAACTGGGGAAATAACGCAGCTTATCAGATTGGATATTGCAAAAACGAGTTGAATCCGGCCAAAAACGATCCCACAATGTATGGATAACAAAAAAGCTACCTTTTTCTATTTCACCATGTTTAGCTTCAAAATTTTTTATGTCTTGTTTCGATACGAGGTATTTTTCAGAGCAAGGTATGTCAAATCTCAAAACATTTACAGGCGCAATCAATTGATCAACTTTTAATTGTTCAATTGAATGAGCCCCTTGTATGAAATGAGCTGGAGCATCGATGTGTGTGCCAATGCCGCCTACCATATTAAAGCGCATTACACGACAACCTTGGTGGTAATCAACAAGGATTTGCGATTCAAATCCACATCGTCCAGTCCAAGTAGGTATTGAAGTGTCTAAAGTGTGTGTGAGATCGATAATAGAGTAATGACTAAGCATTCTGACCTTTTTTCAATGTGCTTAAAAGCAATGGAAAGATATCGTCATCGCTAATAGCGTTGACATCATCAGGATGCATCAAACTCACTGCCTTGCTTGATAATGGAGCCCATTGTTTATCGACATCACGACCAAATAAAACGCATTGAGGTTTGTTATAGCCAGCTGCAATATGACACAGTCCTCCATCTCCTGAAAAAACACAATCTGCATTGGCAACCGTTTCCATAAACCGGCCAAACTCAGGAGTAACTGCAACTTCACTTGTACATTTAAGCTTTTTGGCCAACTCATGAGCTAATGCAGCATCCTTTTCCATCGACAATATAATAGTTTTAAAAGCCACTTGATCATAAAGCCTATTAAGCAACGAAACATGCTTGTCAACACTTATGCGATTCCTCGCTCTACTTTGCGACACAGTGACTAATAATCGACACAAATTATCACATCTCGGACGACTAGCAGTCAGCATTTTTAACTTAGGATACAATTCACATTCAACTTCTTGCAAAGAAGAATTTAATATTTGCAATATTTGTAAAGCTTGATGATTGCCAGTTATTAGGTCCCTTGGAGTTTGGCAATTCACAAATTTATTATGCCATTTATCTGGTTCGGTGACTGCTATGCGGTGCTTAGCTTTGGCGAAATATAAAAGCAAATGATTAAGCTTCATTGCGTTTGGCCTTGCAGCAATTGCTAAATCAAATTTAGCTTTACGTGCTTTTAAAGCAGCTTTTAAAGATTTTAAATATTTATTTCCTTTTTCAATAACGATAACCTCATCAATATTTTCTAAATAAGGAAATAACATACTGTTTGACGTATCAGATATTAATGTAATTTTGGCTTTAGGAAAATTTTTTTTGCAATAATTTACTAAAGGCAACGATGACATTAAATCACCAAGATTATTACGGCGAATAATTGCAATGCGTTGAATATCTTCAACATCAAACTGATCAAAATGCTTCATAATTTTCAATCCCTAACAACTAAGATTAAATTTCCAGTTGATTATATGAAGAGTCTAAAAGGTAAAGTTTGCAACTTTTATCGCTTTCGCTAGAATGGCTTTCTTGCGTCCAACTCGTAACGAGATGCCTCATGACTACTACACAGACAATTAAAGGCTCCGCTATAGGCAGTGAACTTTTGGAGCGAACATCCTTAAAGGTTTTGTGGAAGCTATCTTTCCCTCTTATGCTCTCAATGCTTTCAACAAGCATGTTAAATTTTTGCGATCGTTTATTTCTGGCCCACTACTCATTGCACTCTTTGGAGGCATGTACAACTGCGGGCGAGTTGTGCAGCTTCTTTCAACTTCCATTGATTTTCTTAATAGCTACTGTTCAAGTTTTTATAGGGCAATGTTTAGGCTCACACCAAGCTAAAAAAACTGGTAATTACATCTGGCAAATGATCTGGATATCACTTTTGTCCATGCTCATAACTATACCAACATGTCGCTTTGCGGCATCTCAAATGTTTGAGGGTAGCTCATTACAAGTGCAAGCCTCAACCTATTTTTATTGTTTATCAGCAGTAAATTTTTTATTTCCGATTGGCGCTGCACTTAGTGCATTTTTTATCGGAATTGGTAAAACTAAAATTACTATATTTGCCACAGTTTGTGCTCATATCGTGAATGTAAGCCTCGACAGTATTTTAATATTTGGTATAGGCCCCGAAAACGCCCCACTACTTAAACCTATGGGCATTTTGGGATCTGCTATAGCCACGTCTACTTCTCAAATTATATATTGCTCCATTTTTTTTATCTTGTTCATCAAAAAAACTCGTCACGATCAATATGGCACAAGGGATAAATATTTTGATCCAGCGAAGCTCAAAACCTTTTTCAAATTAGCAATACCTTCAGCAGTTGGAAAAGTTATGCTAATGCTAGCTTGGATTGTTCTAACAAGATTTATTATTCTTAAAGGCGGCGATTATCTCTTAGTTAATGCTGTCGGTATGAGCTTACTAACTATATTCACATGCTTTCAAGATGGCTTGAGTCAAGCCGCTTTATGCCAGTCCTCTTATTTAGTTGGAGCTCAAAAAAAGCAGCTATTATGGGGACTATTGAAAACAACAGTCTTATTCCACATCATTATGCAAGCCATTTTTGCGCTGCCCTTAATTATTTTTTCCCATGCTTTTCTGGGTTTCTTTTTAAAAGAACCCGTTGAAATGGAAATGTTACAAAAAACGTGTTATTGGATGTGGATATTTCTACTTTTTGAAGGAATTAATCTGACATCTCAATCTTTTTTAACAAGTCTCAAAGATACGACATTCATAATGATTATCAAAGTCGTGACTGTCTGGATAACAGCAATCATACCAACATGGTACGCTATGTTTGTTTGGGATCTACCAGCCCAATATCTTTGGGCTTTAGCGGCGATGGATTGCTTCATCGCCGCCGGTATATTCTTATGGCGTACCGCCATAAAAATACCCAATGTTAATATATTGGTCCAAAAAACTAATTAATTCTGTGTTAATGCATCTCTTCAAAGCAAGGCTGTAATTCAACTTAAATTTTTATGCAATTGGTCTTGTCAATCTACGAGAAGCCATTTTGTCAGAAGCTTAACTTTTTCATCGAATAATTCAAATTGAGCATGCCCAATCGATTGATCTGGTTGAACCCAAGAAATAAAAAACTTATGATGAACTTGTCCTAATAAATATGCGTAAGATGTAGCGCCTTTCAATAACTCTTCTCTTTGAGAAACTGTCAGTTCACCTTTGTATGATATATGATCGTTTTCTTGTGATCGACGAGCAATAAAACTATGCGACAATGGCTTAAATGTACTTCCAGATGTAATCATATTGTCCATAACTAACTCATTTTGTATTAGAATCTAAATTGCGTTTTTCTCTAGAAATATGAGCCCATTTGAAATCAATGTTTCCTGTTTCTAAGCCGACAACTTCTTTAAGATGTTCTTTATGCATTGAATGAAGGTATTCATAAAATAAAGGAATAACTGGCATTTCATCGATGAGTATTTTTTCAGCAAGACCATATGTTTTAATTCTGTTAGCCGGATCTGACTCTTGCTCTGCCGCATCTAATAACTCAACGAATTGAGGGTTATTCCAGCCTGTGCTATTAATACCACCTGATCCTGTTCGGAAATTCTGTAGGGTATAGATGGGATCATTGATCCATGAACTCCATACGACACCACAAATCTGAAAGTCACCTTTCAGATTTTTAGGGTAAAGTTCATCCCAATGATAACCCTCGATGCGTCCTTTAACACCAAAGGCCTCTTCCCATTGCTGGACAACAAGGTATGCCATCTCTCTTCTAATTCGCGTTTCAGAGAAATTAAGAGTATAGATAGGAAAGTCTCTTCGATCTAAGTTAAGTTCTTTAAGGCCTTCTTCAAATAATTGTCTTGCATACTCAACATCACCGTCAATACAGGGAACATCCGAAAATTGCGAGTGACTTAATGGAACAGGAGTGAAAGCCGGATGTGCGCTGTAGTTTAAAGTGTCCAAAATTTGTTGCCGATTGATTGCAATTGCAAACGCTTTGCGCAGCTTAACATTGCAAAAAGGAAATCGCTTTGTATTAAATTCATACCAATAAACTGATAACTTGCCCTTAACGGGGAAATTTTCTAAAAGTTCTTTTTTAGGTGTTTCTTCATTAAAAATCTCTTCCCACGGATGAAGAGGCTCACCTAACCAATCGTTTTGGTCATAGTTAAACATCTCTTTAGCTGTCTTTGCATGATTACGAGTAATGCAAATGCGATCCAAATGAACTGCTTCTTTTTCCCAATAGTTTGGATTTTTAAGAAGCTCAAAGCCAAGTTTAGAGTCTTGTTTTTTTAAGATAAATGGGCCGTTACAAACATAGTTTTCACCCTCTTGCATAGGCCAATGTAAATGCACTTGATCGATTGCACGGTTAATCGGTGAATATAGAGTATGGGCTGTTAATTCTAAAAAATAAGGAGCAGGATGTTCAAGGTCTACTTGTAAATGGTCTGCATCTAATGCATGAACACCAGCAGCTGAAATGGGCATCAACCCTTTTTTCACTGCTTGTGCATTTTTTATAGGATTAAACATATATGCAAAAGGAGTATGGAAATCGGCAGAGAGTATTGTTTTCCAGCTATATTCAAAATCGTATGCAGTAAGCTTTTCTCCATTAGACCAAACGCTATCTCGAAGTGTAAATAAGTACTGTTTACCATCTTCTGATATCTCTACAGATTTTGCTACTGCGCAATGGGGTTTACCATCTTTACCAAGGCGCATAAGTCCATCGTAGAGCATTCTTAAGACGAGATGAGAATAATCATCACCACCAATTCTTGGGTCAATAGATAGAGGCAATCCTAAAAAGCTCAAGCGCAGTATTTGCGCTTGAGCCATTTTTTCTTGCCATCGTGTCATCCCAACAACTAACGCCTGTCCAAAACTTGCACATTCACTGTCGTTAAAAGATTCATAGAAATATCCACGGCAATAACTACCCTCTTGACTAAAAGACGTTGCAACAAGCATTTTTAATGTGAAACCGCGCTTTTCAAGTGTCTCTTCAATCATATTTACATATGAGTTATCCATAGCTCTTATCATGGCAAACAAACCGTGATGCCCTTTTTCAATCTTTAAAGCGTAATCTTCTTTTTTGGATAAAACAGTGTTAATCGTTTGTAGAAAAAGTGAAAATAATGTCTCTAAGCAAGTTAGAGGCAATATAGATTGCTTTTCGATTGGTGTGATTGAATAAAAGAAAGCTTCTAATAATTCGGGATCTTTTGCAGCTGTTAATCTGAAAAGTTCTTTGAGCTGTAACAAACGCTCTCTTTGCTTAACAAGCATACCACCATTATAATCACGCACCTCTCCTAAAGAATCCGTTAAGAAAGTTATGACTTTTTGTCTGGCCAAAAAGAGGTTTAAAGATGAATCTTGGCGTAAAATTGATGGATCTTCTGGTAGAACAACACGAAAGACACTCGCCTCTTTAGCGTAGATTTGGTCTAAATAACCAACAATTTGAATACGATCGCAAAGCGCTCTGATCTTCCCTTTACGATTTTTTAAGTACTCTTCAACTGAGGGTTGGCCACTTTGAATAAACCTGACTAAAATAACTGTAAATGTAGCTTCTTTACTTTGATGATGATCAAAAAGAATCATCACTTGTGGTAAATCATGCACAAAACGCAATTCTTTACTCAAAAGCAAAATGTTTTTAAGAACTTCTTCTTCGTTACGGATCATAAAGATCGACGGAACAAGCTGCGCAACCCTTTTTTTTAACTCATCTGCAAGTGTTGTACGAAGTAATTTTGTTTCTTGGAAAGAGAAATAACCCCCATTCTTTTTTTCAATTTCTAAATAAAGTAAACGAAAAGGCTCTTGAAGAGGTTGATACTGATAGTATGAACCTTTAACTACACCAGCTCCAGGCACTAATTTTTGCAAAGCAGATAATACATGACCATCTTCAAGTAGTTCATATTTATCAAACAAAGAAACACCAATAACCATACCCATAATGCTGCTCGTCCCAAAAGGAGAGCGCAAAATGGTTGGAATTAGGCGCATATGTAAATGGCGTTTCTGAGGAAAAAGTGCAAGATCTCGCAATATTTGCTTTCTAATAAAAAATAAGGAGCAGATCAGCCTTAGTAAGTGGCGAGACGGCCTACCCTCTTTAATTTCTTGAGGTGCTAATGCGTGAAATTGACTGAGCTCTTGAAAAAGGCTAGGGTCGAAATCTCTTGGAAATTTTGCAAGAAGTCTGACGAGTTCTCCGTGAACTTTTTCCATCTTATGGCCAAAACTTAAAGTATTGGCCTCCAAGAACTGCCTCACTGAACTTTTATAGGATAAACAAGCTATAATTTCTTTAGCAAGTAATGGTAAGCGCCCTTTAATTTCATCAAACGCAAGCACATCCTCAACAAAAACTTTAACTTCTGCGATGTAATATTTTTGCATACGATCTGGCATATAAAAAAATGTCTGCCAGAATGACGTTATAAATGGCACCTTATCATTACCAAGGCCTTTTTTAACCATCTCAAGTAAAGGAGGTTCTTCTTTAGCGGGAACACACAATAAATAAATTGAAAATGATGAAGGGAATTTATGGCACTTAGTCCAGCGGACAACTGGCAACGCCCTATCGACTTCTTTCATTAACGATGGGCTATCAGAGTTGTCTTTATTGCCGCCGAATATTTTATTTAATATTTTGGAGGCTTTCGTTAAATCAGCTTGAAACACTTGGGGTAACGGATTCGCGCAGATTGCTGATTTAATTTTAAACAATCTGTTAGGCTGATTTTTGCAATTAACAACAACCTTGCGAGCCATGTTGACATAATTTTTAAAGTCTTAGGTAAAAAGGTTAATCTGTTAGCCAGATTTTAGCAAGTCCACCTCGCAAAGAATTAGAAATTCTTTCTCAAAGATGAGAAGTTAACCAATTTAATTTTTTAAATTAGAAGGCTTTACTTCTTATTTTAAGATATGTTACGCAATCTTATCATCTATTTAACTATTAGAACTGTAAATAGTTAGCTCATCCATTCTTCGATTAGATTTGCAACTAATCCACTCCATCCGGTTTGGTGTGAAGCACCAAGCCCTCTACCATTATCACCATGAAAATGTTCATAAAAAAGGATTAGATCGTGCCAATGAACATCTGTTTTGTATATGTCAGTTTCTGTGTGAATGGGTCTTAATTCACCACCTTTTTTTCTGAACAGATCGATTAATCGATCCGCCAAAAGATTCGATGCTTTTTTAACTGAAATTTTTTGACCTTTAAATTCAACAAAACCTTTCTCACCAAAAATCTCTTCAAGACTGTTTAAAGCATCTATAAACAAAACATTTACAGGCATCCAAATTGGACCTCGCCAATTAGAGTTGCCACCTTTGATACGCTCTGTTGATTCTCCTGGCTCATAACCGACATCACTGCCATGAAATATTAATGGGTTTTTCTCATGATATTTAGAAAGACTTCTTAAACCATAATTAGATAAAAACTCATCTTCATCAAACACGCGTTTCAAAACGCGTTGCATTTGATCAGTTGTCATCACTGAAAGCATATAACCCTTTATCGTTTCATCTTCCATGTGAACACAACAGTTTAACATGTACTCACTACTATGTTTAATGAAGATTTTAACACCGTCATAAAATCTGGGTAATGCCTGCAATTCTTCTTCTGTAATAAAATCGATTGATAAAAAAGGAATTAGTCCTACAAATGATCGAACTTTCAGTT
Organism: Parachlamydiales bacterium; assembly: GCA_016463375.1. Classification (GTDB taxonomy): domain Bacteria; phylum Chlamydiota; class Chlamydiia; order Chlamydiales; family JAEMRK01; genus JAEMRK01. Next base: position 14,290 of record JAEMRK010000027.1, read on the forward strand.
TGGTTTCAGTACCGTCAGGATAGGAAATGACATCATAAAAGAATCCATCGTCTTCATCCCACATGTTAATGCCTTTCTCGAGTAACTTAGGACTCGTTTTTTGCATAGCTGCTGCAATGTAGACAAAATGCTCAAAAAATATAACGGCTGTATCTTGATAATCTTCATTCGTTTTAGATAGTTCTAAAGCTATACGCATCATCTTTAATGCAAAAAAAGCCATCCAGCCAGTGCCATCGGATTGTTCGATGTAACCACCCCATGGCAAAGGAACACTTCGATCGATGACAGAAATATTATCTAAACCTAAAAACCCACCTTCAAAAAAGTTATTGCCGATGCGATCTACTTTGTTGACCCACCAGTTAAAATTTTCCATCAACTTTAAGAATACTTTTTCCAAAAACTGAGTATCTTTAGTTCGTCCTTGCTTAATATCGCGCTGATAGATACGCCATAAAGCCCATGCTTGAGCGGGAGGATTTAAGTCGGAAAAATTCCATTCATATGCTGGAATTTGCCCATTAGGATGCATATATTGATGGCTCAGCAAAATATAGAGCTGTTCTTTTGCCATCGCCTGATCAACGATTGATAATACAACAGATTGAAAAGCTAAATCCCACGCTGCAAACCAAGGGTACTCCCATTTATCTGGCATTGATATAACGGCATTTGAGAAAAAATGAAGCCAATGGAAATTGCGTATTTTCATTCTCTCGGGCGGCGGTGGATTATCTGGATTGTCTCCCTTCAACCAATGTTCGATATCTAATAAAAACAGCTGTTGACTCCATAACATGCCAGCTAAAGCCTGCCTTTGAATCAATCTGTCATCAGCTGACATCTTTTTAGACTGAATAGAATCATAAAATTCGTTGGCTTCTTTAAATCTTTTTTCAATAACTGCATCGACATCTTTGATCGGAGATGCCAGCACATCTTTTGACAATCTCAAACGAATTACATGAGATGCGCCAGCATCTATTGTAATTTTTGGATAATGAAAACAGGCCTTACTACCCTTGTTTTCAGGATTGACGCTAAGTTCATTATTGATAATATGGCGATGGAAACCATCTTTGACATAGGGTGTGCGGGATTTAGTATTCCAAATTTTTTCATTATTAGTTTCGTTGTTAGTAAATAATAAATCAGCCCCCTCTTGACCATATAAGTTAAGAGGATCGATAAAATAGTCAAAAGCATAAAATGGAGTTGTTGGTAAACCTTTAGGGTGTGCAAAAAGCGTCTGGTACCCATCCCCTTTTTTACCCTCAATAATTTCTGGTAACTCATAATTAGAATTATTCCATGACCAACGATTGCGAAATGTTAATTGAGGAATAACATGAATTGCTGCAGGTTCTGGCCCTCGATTAAATACCTCAATACGAATACAAATATCGTCTTGTGATGCTTTAGCATATTCAATGAAGATATCAAAATAGCGATTCTCTTTAAAAACGCCTGTATCGATTAATTCATACTCTCTATCTTGGGCAGTCCTGCTTTGATTAACCTGTATCAAATTCTCATAGGGAAATTCAGCATGAGGATATTTGTATAAAAACTTCATGTAAGATTGAGTGGGTGTTGCATCTAAATAGTAGTAACACTCTTTAACATCTTCTCCATGATTGCCTTCATAAGGATTCAATCCAAACAAACGCTCTTTTAGAATAGGATCTTTACCATTCCAAAAAGCTAATGAAAAAATAATACTCTGATAAAAGTCGGATAATCCGGCTATTCCATCTTCACCCCAACGAAAAGCTCTTGATCGTGCCATATCATGGGTTGTATATCTCCAAGCATCACCATCTGCACTGTAATCTTCTCGAACTGTACCCCAAGCACGCTCAGAAACGTATGCACCCCATTTTTTCCAAGGAGAAAAAGGACCATTTGTTGATTCATGTATCCTTTTTTCCTCTTCATTAAAAAGCATAATACGATCTCTTTGTTGACACGATTGCTTATAATAATTTAAAAAAATTATTTAATTAACAAGGACTAATTCAATGAAAGCCATCGCTTTACAACCAGGCACAAAAAATCTACGACTTGCTGATTGGGCAGAACCAACCATTCAACAGCCCGATCAAATCAAAGTTAAAGTATTACAAGTAGGTATTTGTGGAACAGATCGCGAAGAGGCATCGGGCGGTCGAGCTGACGCTCCACCCGGAGAAAAAGAACTAATTATCGGTCATGAAATGGTATCTCAAATCGTCGAAGTTGGTTCCGCTGTCAAAAACTTTAAACCACAAGATCATGTTGTATTTACAGTAAGACGTGGTTGCAATAAATGTCCTGCATGTCTTGCTTGGCGATTCGATCTGTGTACGACAGGAAATTATACCGAACGCGGTATCCGTGCTCGGCATGGTTTCCAATCAGAGTTTGTAGTTGACTCTCAAGATTTTGCTATACCTGTGCCTGCTGAATTATCAAAAATTGCAGTGATGACAGAGCCTATGTCAGTTGTAGAAAAAGCTATCGATGAGGCTTCAATAATCCAAACAGCTCGTATTCCTTATTTGAATAAGGGTCAAGACTGGTTGTCTGGTAAAACTGTATTAGTTGCAGGTCTTGGACCCATTGGTCTTTTAGCTGCCATTATTTTACGTTTAAGAGGGGCGACCGTCATAGGTCTTGATGTAGTCGATGACAATAGCCCAAGAGCTAAAATCTTAAAACAGATGGGTGGCACATACGTTAATGACAGATCTATCGTTATGAAAGATTTTTTAGTTAAGTATCCCCATATCGAATTGATTGTGGAAGCTGCCGGTATTGCTGCGCTTGATTTTAGTTTGATCGAAATGCTCGGTATTAATGGCATTATGGTTTTAACAGGTGTACCAGGCGACCAAAGATTAAACAATGTAGATGGCGCCGGTCTGATGCGACAACTCGTTTTAAAAAATCAAGTCGTCGTTGGCAGCGTGAACGCAAGCATTGATCACTTTAAACGAGGCATACAAGATTTTCAAAGTGCCTCAAAACAATGGCCAGGCCTTTTAGAACAACTAATTACCCAGCGCTATTCATTTGAAAATTTTGAAGAGGCACTTAACCATCATTCGGCCGATGAAATCAAAGTCATCATTGAATGGAACAAATAACTTTCAAGGAATTCAACGATGGACCGTGATTTTGATGTCATTATTATTGGAAGTGGAGCTGGTGGCGGAACGCTTGCCCACGCTCTTTCAACCACAGGAAAAAAAATACTGATCATCGAGCGCGGTGATTATCTACCACGAGAAAAAGCAAACTGGGATCCAGGAGCCGTCTTTATAGAAAACCGCTATCATACCCATGAGAAGTGGTATGACAAAGATGGAAAAGGTTTTACTCCTGGTATGAACTACTACGTTGGTGGCAATACTAAAGTATACGGAGCCGCATTATTAAGACTGCGAAAAACAGACTTTGAAGAGGTGAAACATTACGGGGGTACATCACCTGCTTGGCCACTGTCTTACGAAGATTTTCAGCCTTATTATTTAAAAGCAGAAGAACTCTATACAGTACATGGAACACGTGGTGAAGATCCAACTGAGCCACCCGAGAGTGAACCTTATTACTACCCAGCTGTCAGTCATGAACCGCACATTCAAAAATTATCTGATTCCATAGAACAGATGAAAATTAAAACTTTTCATCTCCCTATGGCCATTAGACTTAATGAGCAAGACAGGGAAAAAAGCAAATGCATCAGGTGCGATACATGTGATGGTTTTCCGTGTCTTGTGCACGCAAAATCTGATGCCCACATCGCCTGCATATTGCCCGCTCTTCAATCTGGCAATGTCACTTTATTAACAAATGCAAAAGCAATGCGTTTGATACCAAACGATTCTGGAAAAATTATCGAGCAAGTCGAAATTGAAAAAGATGGAAAAAAAATTCGTCTCAAAGCAAGTACTTTTATCGTTTCATGTGGGGCTGTTAATTCAGCTGCATTAATGTTAAGATCTAAACACGATAAACATCCAAACGGTCTTGCTAACCAAAATGACATGGTCGGTCGCCATTACATGTTTCACAACAATAGCGCAATGATAGCAGTATCAACCGAATATAACCCTACAATCTTTCAAAAGACAATGGCCATTAATGACTATTATCATGGCGCTGATGATTCTGATTTACCATTAGGTCATATCCAGTTACTTGGAAAAGTTAAAAAGCAGATGTTGGCAGCTGATGCTCCCGTGTTTGCTCCTGGTTTAGCACTTGATTATCTAGCAAACCATTGCATGGGATGGTGGTTAACATCAGAAGATCTACCCTTGCCTGAAAATCGCGTCACCCTCAATGAAAATGGTGATATTAGTTTGCAATACACTGCCAATAACTTAGAAGCCCACGAAAGATTACTTAAAAAATTAAAAAGCATCCTAAAGAATTTGGGGGGACACACTCATTTCTTTCCTAACAAACTCTATCTATCACAACATATCCCATTAGCTGGTTGCGCACATCAAGCAGGAACATTGAGATTTGGTCAAGACCCTAGAAATTCAGTTTTAGACCTCGATTGCAAAGCACATGGTATTGATAATCTTTATGTAGTCGATGCCAGTTTTATGCCAGCTGTCGGTGCTGTTAATCCATCTTTAACAATCATTGCAAATGCTTTGCGTGTTGCTGACATTTTAAAATCGAGGATTTAGTGAAAAAAAATTCGGGAGCTATTAGCGCTTTATATTTGCAAGGTCTTATCCAAGGTATTGCTTTTACAACAATTCCTGCAGCTGGAAATTTTCTAACAAGTTCTCAAGGATTTAATCTAACAACGAGCCAGTATGGCTCGTTGTTTTTACCCATGATATTAGGTGCAATACTCTCTTCATTTTTTGGAGGAGAGCTTGCTAAAAGAATAGGCATTAAAGTCATTTTTGGAATAGGTGGTGTTTTTAATATCGCAGCGATGGCAATTTTTGCAGCTTTGCCATTAACGAACACTTTTCTGCCATTACTTTATATCGGTATGTTTTTATTAGGGTCTGGTTTTGGGGCCAATCTAACAACACTTAATAGTTTTGTGCTTCATTACTTCCCAAAGAAATCTAGCGCTGCTTTAACTGCACTACATTCTTGCTTGGGTATTGGAACAGCGATTGGACCATTAACCTTTTCTTCTTTTTTAAAGATGAAAATGTGGTGGGTCGATCCCTTACTCATTTCAGCCGCATTTTTAATTTTATTAGTGTGGTCACTAGTTGTATTTCCATTACGCATTAACTTTGTTAAGACTAAAAAAACGATTCATTCAAGTCATGGCACAGCGCATTGGATAATTTACGTAGCATTTGCAAGCATTGCTTTATTATACGGTATATGTGAAACAACCTTTGGAAATTGGGGGCCCTATTTTTTACATAACCAAAGAGGATTTTCTCAAACATTAGCCGATGAAGCATTAGCTTTATTTTGGGGCACATTGACTGCGGGACGCATTATTGTTGTCATACTGTGTTTATCAATTGCTCCTAAATGGATCTATAGATCCCTTGCACCCATTATCATAACAGCACTTATCGTGCTGCTTTTAACGACAAATCAAAGCATGGCACTTATAGCGTTTGCACTAGCAGGACTTGGATGCAGTGCCTTCTTACCACTAACAATTAACTTAGCTCAAAAAAGTTTTATGCCCATAGCTCAAGCAGTGTCTGGTGAGATGGTGGCAATCTATATGTTAGGTTATGGACTAGCAGCAGAAGGTATCGGACTTATTCACCGCTACACGACGATGTCGTGGAATATGTTATTTTGTTGGTTAATATTAGTGAGCGGACTGATCGCACTTCTAACATTTATAGTGGCTCGCAGAAAAACTTAACTAATGACAATGCCTAAACCATTTAGTAAGTCCATTGCTTCTGGATAGGAAAATTGAGCGCCTTTAACATTATTATCTGCAACACTAATAGAATAGTTACAAGCAGATTTAAAATTGGCTTTTTCAAGATTTGTGTGAAAAAACAATGACCCCTTTAAATCACATCCTTGAAAAGTTACACCTTTACAATCTGCTTCTTGGAAAAAACAATCCATCAATTTGCAGTTAATAAATTTTGATTTAATGAGTGACATGCCGGTGAAATTGCAAGTCATCATTAGTGTATCTTCAACTATTAAATGAAAAAATTTTGGAATCGCTTCGTAAAATGCGTTATTAACGCATTTACAACTCTTTATTGTTAGAGTCATAACCCTAGCTGTAGTCCATTTGACATAGCTCAAATTACACTGATCCATGGTGCAGTTGGAAAATGTGGCCATTGTAAAGTCTGCATTTGTAAAATCGCAATTAACAAATTGACAATCAACAAACTCGAAATCTTTCAAAATGCGCTTTGACCAATCTTCTTTTGTAAGAACTTGATTTTCCACAAATTGCATTTTATCCCTCAAATTTGATAATATTTTTTCATTTTGGTTCAAAAATATGGCAACACCACTACTACTTATTCATGGATCTTGGCTCGGCAGTTGGTGCTGGGACCACCTTATTCCCCATCTTAAAAGGCCTACCTATACAATTAATTTACCAGGTCACCATGACGGTAGAGCTTTGCAGTCGATTGATTTTGCAACTTACATCCTGGCTATTCAAGACAAATTAAATGAAATCGCAGAACCTGTCATTTTAGTTGGCCACAGCTCAGCTGGCACATGGATTTCGCAAATGGCTGAAAACTCGCCCTCACAGATTAAAAAGATTATCTATCTCGCAGCGCACATGCCTCAAAATGGAGAATCTTTACTTGATTTGGCAAAACAGATAAATCGTAAATGCGAACCTTTTTTTACAATTGATTCTGATCGGTGTGCATTTATACTTATTAAAGATCTCATCAAGCCATGCTTGTGCCAAAATATTAGTGATGAAATGTATCATGTGGTTCAAAATAGGATATGTCCTGAACCATTCATACCTATGTCTTCAAAAGTATCATTAACTAAAGACAATTTTGGGCAAATGCCCAAAGCTTACATTGAGTGTACTCAAGATGTGGCTGTACCAATCGAAGCTCAACGTATGATGCATGCTAAGACAAATTGTGAGGTGTATTCTTTAGATAGCGACCATTGCCCATTTTGGAGTTGCCCTGAAGATCTTGCTCATATTTTAAATAAAATTAGTGACTAATTACACCATCAACATAGAACCAACGATCGCCTTCTTTTAAAAACCGACTTTTTTCTGTAAAGGAGCCATCTTGGTTCTCATTTTTTAAGTCTGCTTTAAATGTGACAAATGATTCGTATGGACCATTTATAACATCTAAAATTGTTAAATTTAAAAATTGAGTATTTTGATAAGAGTCTTTGAGTTGTCTTTTCCAAATATTTCTTTTTAATCGAAAATCAACATGTGTTGGATGCGTTGTTGCAATAATATAATCAATTAAATGC
>JAEMRK010000028.1 GCA_016463375.1 Parachlamydiales bacterium
TTATTAACATCCTTTAGCAGTTTAATAGCTCTCAATCTAAATAATTCTAAATATTTGGAAAATGAGGATCTCTTCAATCTCAGCCAATTAATAAATCTTAGAGCATTATCAGTCATGGGTTCTCATTTACTTCGAGATAATGTTTTGGCAGAGATGAATAAAAAAATGCCCTTCATGTCTGAATTTTGGTTGCATATTCAAAACTTAAGCCATATTGAAGCTTCGTCTTTATTCTCCTTTAGATATTTGATACACTTAAACATCGATAATGCAAAATCGATATCCGAAAAAAAAATTCGGGGCTTGGGTGCTCTGAGAGATTTAAAGTGGTTAAGAATAGACACTGGAAAATTTGATGATAACGAATTTTATTCAGCTTTATTAAAACTAAAAAAATTAAAGAAGCTTTATTTAAGTAATATCAAATGCAATTCAAGTAAATATTTTTTTGCGATTTCTAAACTAAGCCAATTAACTGCAGTACATTTATTTAATTGTCAAAAGGCAAATTTTAAAAATGTTACTAATATTGTTTGCAACTTAAAGCATATTGAGGAGTTTGAATTATCATTACCCTTAAATTTATCATGCTATGTTTTGCCATGGATTGATTCATTTATACATTTAAAAGATTTACGTTTAACTTCCTTGAGAGATGTCAGTGATTTGAGCGTCGGTAGTTTTTTATTTAAACTTACTAATTTAAAAATTTTATTTTTAGATGAGCTTAATGGCTTAACAACAGTAACCTTTGATTTGATCGCACAAAAATTAACAATGTTGAGAGCTTTATCTGTGGACTCTATAGGTAATTCAGAGTCTACATCTCTCAAACTATTGGCATTACCATATTTAATGTATTTCAAAACTAATCAAATTGCTATGACACATGAAGTTAAGCTATTTGCTGAAAATCAAAATATAATACTATTCGAGCACGATTTTTTTCCATTTTGATATAACTAGTAATTCATTCATAATTCTTAAAATTATTCCCGAAAAACAGTATTTAAGGCATACCTTCAAGGTCGTATGCAATTTCGTGGTTGATAAAATTTAATAAGAGGGCCTGGATGTCTACACATAGAGGAAGTTTAATTGGAGCCTTGCTGCTAGTTTGCGGAACGAGCATAGGTGGTGGTATGCTAGCTCTTCCTGTTATTACAGCTCCAGCTGGTTTTTTTCCTTCATTTGTGACAATGCTACTTGTTTGGGGCTTTATGACATCTACTGCACTATTGCTTTTAGAAGCAAATATGTGGATGAAAGATGATGCTCACATTTTAACACTTGCATCTCATTTGCTTGGAAAATGGGGAAAGTGGATAGCTTGCTTAATCTATTTGTTTATTGCTTATGCCTCTTTAATTGCCTATGTTTCAAGCGGTGGTGATTTTGTTCAAGAAGCTGCTACGAAATTTGGTTTTGCCGGCATATCTAAGTGGATAAGCTGTATTATTTTTATAGTGGTCTTTGGCGTTCTTATCGATAGGGGAGCTAAACTTGTTGGACGAGTCAATGCCATTTTAGTATTGGCAATGGTTATTGCCTATTTTGGACTTGTTTCAGTTGGATTTAAAGATGTCTCATTAGCATTACTTATGCATCAAGATTGGCCAAAGTTTTTTTTAGCAGCGCCCCTTTTGTTAACAGTTTTTAGTTTTCAATGCATTGTTCCAAGCTTAACAATTTATCTACAAAGAGATGTTAAAAAAATGCGTTTTGCCATTGTTGGCGGCACAACAATGACGCTTTGCATTTACATCATATGGCAAATTCTTGTGCTAGGGTCGGTTCCATACGATGGAGCTTTTGGTTTAAACGTTGCACTTAAAGAAGGTGTGCCAGCAACAGACTTTTACAGACAAGCAGTACAAAATCCTATTGTTTCAAGTTTTGCGGCTTTCTTTTCATTTTTTGCCATAGCGACATCATTTCTTGGTATTGGTTTAGGATTATTTGATTTTCTAGCTGATGGATTAAAAGTTTCAAAAACAGGTAAAAATAAATATATGCTCGGCGCTATAATCATGGTGCCTTCACTTATATTTGCAGCAATTTATCCAAGAATATTTTTAGTGGCTTTAGATGCATCTGGCGGTCTTGGCGACTCGATTTTAAACGGTATAATCCCTGTTTTAATGGTGTGGGTTGGGCGGTACAAAAAAGGATACATTGGTGAATACCGCTACTTTGGAGGACGAAAAGCTCTTACAGCAATACTATGTTTTGCACTTTTAGTGTTATGTATAGAAATAGCACAGTTTTGTGGCTACTTTCCATTGGGATAATTGCAAGTTTTTTGCTATAGTTGTCGCTTAATTTTGAATTAGGAGTCACTAATCATGTCGTTAAAGCTTGCATTTCGCGCTTTTTTTAAGGCTTTAAAACAGCCCAAAGAAATAGAGGATTTTTTATTAGAGAAAAAAGAAATTTCTGTTGAAGAGCAATCTCATCTCAGACTACTAAATCTCTTACAAAACTCCAGCCGTCTAATCGATTTTTTCAAAGAAGATATATCATCTTACTCTGATGCTCAAGTCGGCACAGCAGTTCGTAAAATTCATGCAGACTGCGCAAAAGCATTAGAAGATCTTGTGACCATTCGTCCAGTCGTAGAAGATTTAGAAGGGGCTAAAATTACTCTTAATAAAGGCTATGACCCTACTAAATATAAAATCATGGGAAACATAAAAGGATCTCCGCCATTTACGGGTACTGTACGTCACCGTGGATGGAAAGCTCATAAATTATCACTACCTAAAACACAACTTGAGTCGTCTAAAGAGGTTTTGTGTCCAGCTGAGGTAGAAGTATGAGCTACGTAATTGGTATTGATTTAGGAACAACACATTGCGCATTGACCTATGCAATTATTGCAGACAAACAAGTTGAGCTCCTTGAAATTGAGCAAGTCGTTTCTGGTGGGCATGTTGAAAAGAAAACTTTATTGCCATCCTTTGTGTATTTTCCATTAGAAGAAGAATTAAAAGCAAAAATTGCATCCCTTCCTTGGAATGAAAATCAAAGTTTTTGCATCGGTCATCTTGCAAAAGAGCGGGGTAAAGAATTACCCAACCGTTTAATCCATTCTGCTAAATCGTGGCTTTGTTATGACGGTATTGACAGAAGGGAAAAAGTACTACCGCAAGACGATTCAGCTGATGTTAAAATGAGCCCTTTACAAGTAACTCAAGAAATTTTAATTCACTTGAAAGAAGCATGGAATGCCCAAATGAAGGAGTTCTCCTTCAGTGATCAAAAAATTCTGATCACTGTTCCTGCATCATTTGATCCAGCAGCTAAAGAACTAGTTTTAGAAGCCGCCGCAAATGCTAAGTATCCATCTGTTGTTTTATTAGAAGAGCCGCAAGCGGCATTTTATTCATGGCTCAATCGCCATGAATCAACTTGGAGAAAAGATATTGGCGTTGGCGATACTATACTTGTTGTTGACATTGGTGGAGGTACAACAGACTTTACGCTTATTGGAGCTGATGAAGAGGGCGGAGAGTTAAACCTTAAACGTATTGCAGTTGGTGATCATTTACTCCTAGGTGGTGATAATCTTGATTTAGCATTAGCTCATTTGGCAAAAGATCAGCTTGAAAATGATGGTCATTCAATTGATGACTGGCAAATGCACCATTTAACACATGGTTGTCGAGAAGCGAAAGAAATATTACTTGGATTAAATCCTCCTCAATCGATTTCTCTATCTGTTCCAGGTCGTGGATCTAAACTTATTGGTGGATCACTGAGTACAAATTTACAATTAAAAGATGTCGAAGAATTTATCGTTGAGGGCTTTTTTCCATTTGTTGATTTTTCTGAAGAAGTTGAGTTAGATACTCATGGTATTCAACAAATTGGTTTACCCTACGCTGCAGATCCTAGAGTTACGGCCCAATTAGCTTCATTTTTGCGCAAATCGAACTGTATGCCTGCAAAAGTATTGTTTAATGGTGGTAGCTTAAAAGCAGCTGCATTAACAAAGCGTTTGTTAGAGCAGTTAGAGCAGTGGGCTAAACAACAACAAAAACCTGTGACTAATGTACTAGAGGGTGCAGACTTTGATTATGCAGTAAGTCGCGGAGCGGCTTACTATGGACTTGTTCGTGAAGGTAAAGGCATTAGAATTAAAGCAGGGACCAGTCATAGTTATTATATCGGAGTTCAATCGGCAAGACCGGCTATACCCGGCTTTCCAACTCCTTTAAAAGCGATTTGTATAGCTCCCTACGGTATGGAAGAGGGCACGGAAGTAACGTTAGAGGGTCAAGAATTTTCATTGATTCTTGGGCAGCCAGTAACGTTTCGTTTTTTTGGAAGAGCAACTGAAAAACTTAGCGATGGTCAAACAGCAGAGGTGGGTACAGTAATTAGTAAATGGGCTCAAGAGCTCAAAGAATTACATCCATTGGAATCTCAACTTGATAAAAAAGAAGGAGAGGGGCGCGCTGTTAAAGTTAAACTTAAAGCTAAAGTCACTGAAACTGGTGTTTTAGAACTTTGGTGTTTGTCAAATGATAACCGTGAATGGAAACTTGAATTTAATTTAAGGCAAGTTGAAGAGTTAGCTACGGTTTAGTAGATGCCATCAGATATTTCAATGCTTCTTGCTTCATCCGAAGCATGATGTTAGATAATCCATTAGCGCGACTGGGCGTTAAACTTGTGTTGATGCCCAGCACTTCAAGATATGTTGGAGGACATTTGAGAATGGTCTCTGGTGTTTCTCCACTATAAACGCGCATTAATAGAACCGCGAGTCCCGCAGAAATTAAAGCATCTGATTCAGCCTGAAAAAAAACAAGTCCGTCTTTAAAAGTCGAATGAAGATACATGCGACTTTGACAACCCGGAACAAGATGGTGATCGTCTTTCATCTCTGGTAAAAGACAATCTTGTTCTTTTCCCAGAGAAATAAGCCTACGATAGCGATCTTCTTGGTTGATACATAGATTGAACTCTTTGATTATGAGTTCTTGTTTTTTTAAACAGCTTTCAAACAAAAAATATCCCTTTAGTCTTTAACAACTATTTTAATCGATCGGCTCTTTAATCAAAAGTACTGATTGAGCTATACTGTCTAGCCTTTACATAGGAGTCTATATGGCTGAAGTAACAAATATTAAAAAATTTGAATATAGTGCGCAAGATATTGCAGAGATAAATAAAGTTGATACGAAGAAACATATTTATCTCAAAGTCCTTGGAAGAGGTGAAAAGATACACTTTAAAGCTGAACATAAATCTTTTTTTGGAAGAGTTTTTATGTGGCTTGGTATTAGTCGTTGTTCATTCAACCATGTTATTCATCATATACTGTCTCATCAAACAAGCAATGCTGTAGTTAATGATGCCATCCATTCTAAGCTGTGCGATAAAGCGATTCATTACAAAGCTAGCCATTTAGTTTTTTCTAAGGTTTACAATTTTAAAGATCATATTCATAAAATCAATTCACCAACTACAACCCCCATAGTTCCTACGAAAGTTCCTGTAAAAGTTTCTATTTCGCCTAAAAAAGAAATGCAAGAACGTCGAGCTGCTTATAACGAATCAAATTTTTTTAAAGAAAACGGTATTTCTAACCAGCTTACCCAAATGGATTCTTTCAAAGATCTTCCTGTTGTAGTTCAAGTTCAGTCACCACAAGTTGAACAAGAAAATAAACTAGATCAAAACCCCGTTTCGATTAATGAGAATTTATCTAAACCAACCCTGCTAGGGTATGCTTATGAGAAAGAAAGAGAACATAAAGAATTTCTTGCAAAAAATTCTGACTCAACCTTACTACATTTAATTGAAGAAATATCTAAACCTTCGGTAAAAGAAGGTGTTGATAAGCAATCTTCACCACACCAGGTTTCAAGAAGAAATTCGTTTCCTGCGGATTCTAGTAAGAATAACTTTAAACAAGTTTGGAGACCAGTGTTTATAGTGCAGGCAGATATTGGAACTACTCAACCCTTATTAAATACTAATAGTGCATTGAGTGATGTGGCTCCAGATATGGGAACTTCGAATGTCCATGTTGATAATTTACCAAAAGTTGTAAAACCGCTTCCTCCAGTACCTAAAATTCCAAGTTTGCAACCAAAAAATTTAGATTCCACTAATAATTCTTAAGATTTCTTTTTATAGCTCTGCATTTATGCAGAGCTATTATTCCTTAAACTTCTTCTTCAGCTTCAACACAAAATCCATTGATAAATTGTGCAAGCTTTATTTCAAAATCTTTATAGTATTCTTCTAATGCATATGTGCTTATCTCAACGTAATAGTCTTTAGCTAGGTAAATGTAACAATTGCCTTTAACTGCTAAAGAATCTCTTTGGATTTTGATGTCTAGAAATAACATGTCAATATTATTGATAGTGCGCATTTCTTGTTTCAAAATCGAAATGTGGGATCCTGGGAAATCTTTCAGTTCTAGGATGTTGTCGGCACAATCTTGTAGTGTTTCTCCTGTGCGGTCTTTAGCAACGATCGAAGCAATCCCAAATGGCTCATTGAAGTCATTAGTAAAGAAATCAAAGAATTCTCCAGAATTTTTTAACTCATGCCGCATAAATGGCCAGTCGTTGCCATTGTATGTTAAAGAAAAGGGTTTGTTCTCAGATACTACCGTGTCGGCAGTTAAAGAACTTATAGCGCAAAGAAAACCGAATACAATCGTAAATAATTTTTTCATTAGACGACCCTTGAAATTTTGGTAATCAAATTTTTAACACTCGGTCATTAATCATGCCAACTGAATTAAACAAAAATATTTTTTTGCATATTGCGAAGGACTTTGTTAGTATTTATTTTTCTAACAGGAGAATGAGCATGCAGAATTTGTGGGTTGTCGTAGCCAATAAAAGTTATGCTGAAATTTACGAAGTTCATGGCTATGGCAAAGAGATTCGATCGGTAGCTAGGATTGATCATCCCGATGGGCGAAAAAAAGACGGGGAGTTAGTATCTGACAAACCTGGTCGTTCAAGTGATAGTTCAGGAACAGCTCGTCATGCTGTAGAACCTAAAACACTACCGCACGAGGTTGTAGAGCATGAATTTGCTATAACTATATGTAAATTACTTGAAAAACACCATATGCAATTTAAAACATTATCTATAATTGCCCCTCCGCATTTGTTGAGTTGTTTACGAAAAGCAATGCCTAAAAGTTTAAGTAGTTGCATTGAAAAAGAAATTAATAAAGATTTACCAGAATATTTGTCTGAAAAAGAACGTCAATCACACATTATTCAATATCTTGACCTTTGGAATGTATAATGTGCTTTTTCCCTTGCGTTAATCGCATGGGAGCAATAGACTTTTCCTTTTAAATTCCCGATGCAAGTAACCTTATATCGGGATCTTCCTGTAAATTAAAAAATATAATATGCCAAAAGAAGACACTGTTAAGCTCGAAGGTAAAGTTGTAGAACTTTTACCTAATATGACTTTTAAAGTTCAGCTCCAAAATGGATGGGAAGTTTTAGCTCATTTATGCGGAAAAATGCGTATGCGAAACATACGTGTCTCCGCTGGAGATAACGTCACTGTGGAAATGTCTCCATATGATCCTACCAAGGCGAGAATTACCTATCGCCATAGCTAAAAATTTATTTCTCTTGGGTTTGTTTGTAGTTGATTTTTTTTTCATATAGATGTAAATTGAGGCGCTTTCAAACCTTATTGAATGATTTTAGCGAATAACTTTGAGCCCAGATAGCTCAGTGGTAGAGCACTTGCATGGTAAGCAAGCGGCCGTAGGTTCAATTCCTATTCTGGGCAGAAACGCAATATATATAACAAATACATAGTACAGATCCTAACGGAGGATAAGAATGGCAAAAGAGAGCTTTCAACGGAATAAGCCACACGTCAATGTAGGTACCATTGGGCACGTCGACCACGGTAAAACGACGCTGACAGCTGCGATTACCAACGTCTTGGCTAAAAAAGGTGGAGCTAAATTTAGAGATTACGCTTCTATCGATAATACGCCAGAAGAAAAAGCTCGTGGTATTACAATTAACACGGCTCACGTTGAGTATGAAACAGAATCTCGCCACTATGCGCACGTTGACTGTCCAGGTCACGCTGACTACGTAAAGAACATGATTACTGGTGCCGCTCAAATGGACGGTGCAATTTTAGTCGTAGCAGCAACTGACGGTGCGATGCCACAAACTAAAGAACACATCTTGTTGGCACGCCAAGTTGGTGTACCTGCAATTGTTGTCTTCCTTAACAAATGCGACATGATTAGCGAAGCTGACCAAGAATTGATTGATTTGGTCGAAATGGAACTGACTGAGCTATTAGAAGAAAAAGGTTATAAAGATGTCCCTATCATTCGTGGATCGGCTTTAAAAGCTCTCGAAGGCGACCAAAAATGGGTTGACGCTATTGACCAACTAATGGCTGTTGTGGATGAAAAAATCCCAACTCCAACTCGTGAAGTTGACAAACCATTCTTAATGCCAGTAGAAGACGTTTTCTCTATCTCTGGTCGTGGTACAGTGGCTACTGGTCGTTGCGAACGTGGTGTTGTTCGTATCAACGATAAATTGGAATTGGTTGGTATCCGTCCTAAGAAAGATACAGTTGCTACTGGCCTTGAAATGTTCAACAAAATTCTTGACGAAGCTCGTGCCGGTGAAAACGTTGGTATCTTGCTACGTGGCGTTGAGAAAAATGACATTGAACGCGGTATGGTATTAGCAGCTCCTGGAACTGTAAAACCTCACAAAAAATTTAAAGGCGCTGTGTACGTTCTAACTAAAGAAGAAGGTGGTCGTCATAAACCATTCTTTAGCGGTTACCGTCCTCAGTTCTTCTTCCGCACAACGGATGTTACAGGTACTGTAACTCTTCCTGAAGGTGTTGAAATGGTGATGCCTGGTGATAACGTCGAGATCATCGGCGAATTGCTGTATCCTATTGCTATGGAAGTTGGAATGCGCTTTGCGATTCGTGAAGGCGGACGCACGATCGGTGCTGGTACTGTTGCTGAAGTTCTCGAATAACGAGAACTTTTTTTAACTTTAGGAGCTAAAAATGATTAAAAAATCATTTTTAGCTCTTTGGGTGTGTAGCTCAGTTGGCAGAGCAGCGATCTCCAAAGTCGCCGGTCGGGGGTTCGAATCCCTCCGCACTCGATTAACAAGCCTGAATTAGTGATAAAGAGACAATCAATGGAAGCGAAAAAAACTGTTTCAACGACAATGGCTACTCCTGCTGCAAAGCGCAAAAGCGCTATGACTTTCTTTGGTGAAATGAAGCAAGAGTTCAAAACCATTAATTGGACAGAGAAAGATGAGCTCATGACGTATACAAAGGTTGTTATCGGAGCCACTTTTTTGTGTGGGATTGGAATCTATGTTGTCGATTTGGTTATTCAAGGGCTGCTCCACGCTATTGGTTATATAACGACAATCGGGGGATAACTATTCTTTCCCATCAATTTAAGGAATTGAAGTCTCATGCATAAATGGTATGTCATACAGGTTTTGTCGACTCAAGAAAAGAAGGTCAAAAGGGCCATCGAAGAGTATCGCGATGCTCAAGGTATGAGTGACCTGATACAACAGGTTGTCGTGCCGACTGAAAATGTGTTTGAAGTGAAAAAGGGTCAGCAAAAAATTAGCGAAAGGCGCATTTGGCCTGGCTATATTTTAATTAAAATGATCCTTAATGACGAGAGTTGGATGTATGTAAAAAATACAGCTGGTGTAATTGATTTTCTCGGTGGAGAAACTCCGACAGCACTATCCGACGACGAAGTTCAAGAAATATTAAAAGATTTAGACGATAAGAAAGAACGCGTCACACAAAAACACAAATTTGAAATCGGCGATAAAGTAAAGATTAACGACGGTGTTTTTGTCAATTTTGTCGGATCTGTAATCGAAGTCTTCCACGAAAAAGGGCGTTTGAGCGTCATGGTCTCGATCTTTGGTCGAGAAACTCGTGTAGATGACCTAGAGTTTTGGCAAGTTGAAGAAGTCCCTAATGAAGATGCAGGGCAAGTCGTTTAAACAACGCATGGAAAAGTGCAACCTTTTCCTTTAACGGAGTAGTCATGGCTAAAAAAGTCGCAAAAATCATTAAGCTGCAGATTCCAGCCGGGAAAGCAAATCCAGCACCACCGATTGGTCCAGCGCTCGGTTCTGCAGGCGTAAACATCATGGCGTTTTGTAAAGAATTTAACGCCAGAACTCAAGATCGCGCAGGGGACGTTCTTCCTGTAGTGATCATTGTTTATGTTGACAAAACTTTCACATTTTTTACCAAACAACCGCCTGTGGCCAACCTTATTAAAAAAGAGTTGGGCATCGAATCAGGATCGAAAGTTCCTAATCGCGATAAAGTGGGTAAATTGACAATGGCTCAAGTGGAAGCAATTGCTAACATTAAAGCAGTCGATATGAATGGCCGTTGTAAAGAAGCACTCATGGCAATGGTTATGGGTACTGCTCGTTCAATGGGTGTTGATATTGCCGTAACAGCATAATAGGAATAGTTTATGGGTCGTAGAAGTAAACGATTTCGGGAGATGGCTAAAAAAGTGGATACTACTAAACAGTATTCTCTTCAAGAGGCCATCGAAGTATTAAAAGATTGTCCACAGGTCAAATTTGACCAAACAGTGGAACTATCCCTTAAGATGGGAATCGACCCTCGTAAATCAGATCAGCAAGTACGCGGAACCGTCTCCCTACCGAATGGAACGGGTAAAAATCTGCGTGTTCTCGTTTTCGCCAGAGGCGATAAAGTGCAAGAAGCACTTGATGCTGGCGCTGATTATGCGGGACATGAAGAGCTTTTAAAGAAAGTGCAAGAAGGTTGGGTAGATTTTGATGCCGTTGTGGCAACTCCTGATCTTATGCGCGATGTTGGTAAGCTCGGTAAAGTTTTAGGCCCTCGCGGGCTAATGCCCACTCCAAAAGCAGGTTCTGTTACTACGGATGTGGCTAAAGCGATTAAAGAAATTAAAGCAGGTAAAGTCGAGTTTAAAGGTGATCGTACAGGTGTGATTAACAACTCTGTAGGAAAGCTCTCTTTTGACGGGGATAAAATCATTGATAATATCCGTGCTTTCTTGACTGCAGTCTTCCGCGCGAAGCCATCAACAGCAAAAGGACAGTATATGCAATCCCTTTATGTCTCTTCGACAATGGGACCTGGTTTACGCATTTTGTCCAATGAATTACCTACAGCGTAAGCAAGGAGTGGTAGACGATGCGACAAGAAAAACAACTCCTTTTGGATGAAATTAAAGAGAAAGTACAAGGGGCTGAATCCTTTTTGCTAACTCGTTATGTGAATATGAAAGCCAATTCTTCTCACGAGTTCCGCAACCAACTTTTTAAAGTTGGTGGAGAATATGAAATCGTGCGTAAGCGCGTTTTCCTCAAAGCAATGGAATCAACTGATCTCCAGCTGAGCTTAGAGAATCTGCAAGGACATATTGGTATCGTATTTGCAACGCAAGATCCTATTGAAACAACTAAAATTGTTTTTAAATATGGACGCGAAAACGAAAATTCTGTGGAAGTACTCGGAGCTTACATCGAAGGCCAGCTATTGCCAGCCAAAGATGTTGAAATGCTGTCCAAACTTCCTGGCAAGCAAGAGATGCGTTCGCAGTTATTGGCTACTTTCGAAGCACCAATGGCTGAGTTCTTAGCGGTTCTAGAAGCGTTGATGACAAGTGTCATGCACGCGATGGACAATAAGTCCTCTAAAGATGCAGAAGGCTCACAAGAGTCAGCTGAGTCTGAAGAACCAAAAGAACCTGAAGCACAAAGTTAAAAATTATCAAACAATCATTTAGAGAGGTAACACCGTGGAAAAAGAAGCTTTAGTCGAAGCTCTCAGCAATCTGACAGTATTACAAATGGCTGAGCTAAAAACGGCTTTGGAAGAAAAATGGGGAGTCAAAGCTATGGCTGCAGCTGCTGCACCTGCTGCTGCACCTGCTGCTGCAGAAGCCGCTGTTGAATCCACTGAATTCCAAGTCACTTTATCAGAAGCTCCTGCTGATGCGAAAAAAATCAGCGTTATTAAAGTTGTCCGTGAAGTAACTGGCCTTGGCTTAAAAGAAGCTAAAGATCTAGTTGAAGGCGCACCTAAACTTGTTAAAACTGGTGTGAACAAAGCGGAAGCTGAAGAAATTGCTAAAAAAATAACAGACGCTGGAGCGAAAGCTACAATTAAAGGTCTGTAATTGGCTCTTAAAGTCATGTTGAGTAAAACAATAAAGGGATACAGTACTTGTGTCTCTTTATTGTATTGCAACAATTTCTGACGCAATTTTTTTAGTTAAGCCCTTAAGAGAAAATGCTCTTATGGGCTAATTTTTGTGTTCAATCATTTATATATCTATCACGATGCTTAGAGCGATCTTTAAAGTATTTTAGACACGTTCGTATCGTAAGCTAAGTAGCCCTTTTAGGCAGGGGAGATAAGTCCCCGGGATGCTAATCCCAGAGTCTCGTAGTTGCGAGAGTCATTGATTCAAGTTAATAGTGAGGATCTTTACACAATGCGCAATAGACCACGGCATAGGGTCAGCTTCGTCAACAAAGAAGATGTCATCGATCTTCCCAATTTGATTGAAGTGCAAATCAAATCCTACAACAACTTTTTACAAGCTGATAAATTCCCAGATGAACGCGAAAATATCGGTCTGCAAGAAGTCTTTAACGAAGTCTTTCCGATTAAGTCCTATGATGAGAAAACTGTTCTAGAATTTCTCTCCTACAGCCTTGGTGTACCAAAATATAGCGCTGAAGAGTGTATAAGACGTGGTATCACGTATAATGTCACTTTGAAAGTGAAGTTCCGACTAACTGACGAGACTGGTATTAAGGAAGAAGAAGTCTACATGGGTACAATCCCCATCATGACGGACAAAGGAACATTTATCATTAATGGCGCAGAACGCGTAGTTGTATCTCAGCTTCACCGTTCTCCTGGTATTTCTTTTGAACAAGAACGCCATAGCAAAGGGATGATGCTCTACTCTTTCCGCATTATTCCATATCGCGGAAGTTGGTTAGAAGCCTCTTTTGACATTAACGATTTAGTATACATTTACATCGACCGTAAAAAACGTCGTCGTAAAATCTTGGCAACAACGTTTATCCGAACACTTGGATATTCGACAGATGCTGATATAATTGAAGAATTCTTCAGCACATGCAAAATCAAAATCAAATCTGAAAAAGATATCGCTAAGCTAGTTGGAAAAATTCTAGCTGAAGATGTAGTTGATGAAGACACCGGTATTGTTTTTGGTAAAGCTGCTGAAAAATTAACGACAGCTATGCTTAAGCGCATGCTCGACGCTGGTATCAACGTCGTACGTATTGCTGAAGACGCTGACGAAACAAGTCCAGTTATTAAAATGCTGGCGAAAGATCCGACTGATTCATATGAATCTGCTTTGAAAGATTTTTATCGCAAGATTCGCCCAGGCGAACCTGCAACTATTGCTAACGCCCGTTCAGCAATTATGCGTTTGTTCTTTGATACAAAACGCTATAATTTAGGACGTGTTGGTCGTTACAAACTCAATCGTAAACTCGGATTTGCAATTGATGATGAAACACTCAAATCAATTACACTAAGTAAAGAAGACGTCGTTGGTGCTCTTAAATATCTAAATCGCCTTAAACGTGGTGATGAAGATGCTTTTGTAGATGATATTGACCATTTAGCTAACCGTCGCGTACGCTCTGTTGGCGAACTCATCCAGAATCAATGTCGTGTGGGTCTAGCTCGCATGGAGCGCATCATTAAAGAGCGCATGAATCTGTTTGATTTCTCTGCTGACACGTTAACTCCAGGTAAAATCGTTAGCGCTAAAGGTTTGGCTGGTGTCTTAAAGGACTTCTTCGGTCGTTCACAATTATCTCAGTTTATGGATCAAGCCAATCCGATGGCAGAATTGACGCACAAACGCCGTCTTTCTTCTCTTGGGCCAGGCGGCTTAAACAGAGAACGTGCAGGCTTTGAAGTTCGTGACGTTCACCCAAGTCATTATGGTCGTATTTGTCCGATTGAAACACCTGAGGGACCAAACATTGGTTTGATCACTTCGTTGTCTTCATTTGCAAAAATTAACGAATTCGGTTTCATTGAGACACCTTATCGCATTGTTCGCGATGGTATCGTCACAGAAGAAATCGAGTACATGACTGCTGACCAAGAACAAAAATGTGTAATCGCTCAGGCTTCTGCGAAGCTCGACGAACACAACATGTTTACAGAAAATATTTGTTGGGCTCGCTACCAAGGCGAACCAATGGAGATCGAAACAAATCGCGTCACACACATGGACGTGGCTCCGAAACAATTAGTTTCTATTGTTACTGGTCTGATTCCATTCTTAGAACACGATGACGCCAACCGTGCGTTGATGGGTTCTAACATGCAACGTCAAGCTGTACCTTTGCTAAAACCCGAAGCTCCGATTGTTGGAACAGGTTTGGAAGCTCGCGCTGCTCGCGACTCTGGCGCTGTTGTCATTTGTCAAGAAGATGGTATTGTTGAATATGTAGACGGTTTTAAAGTTGTTATTGCTCCTAAGAGTAATCCAACAGAAAAACAAGTTTATATGCTTAAAAAATTCTTGCGCTCAAACGCCGGTACTTGCATCAACCAACAACCACTTGTTCACGTCGGTGAAGAAGTTTTGTTTGGTGATGTCATAGCAGACGGACCAGCAACAGACCGTGGTGAAGTCGCTCTTGGTAAAAACGTACTTGTGGCATTTATGCCATGGTGTGGATACAACTTTGAAGATGCGATTATCATCTCTGAAAAGTTATTACGTGAAGATGCTTACACTTCAATTTATATTGAAGAGTTTGAATTAACAGCTCGTGATACAAAACTTGGTAAAGAAGAAATCACTCGTGATATTCCTAATGTATCTGAAGAGGCTTTGGCCAACTTAGGTGAAGATGGTATTATCCGGATTGGTGCTGAAGTTAAACCAGGTGATATCCTTGTTGGTAAAATCACGCCTAAATCTGAAACTGAGCTAGCTCCTGAAGAACGCTTGTTAAGAGCAATTTTTGGTGAAAAAGCTGCTGACGTTAAAGACGCATCACTTACTGTACCTCCAGGTACTGAAGGTGTTGTGATGGACGTTAAAGTCTTTTCTCGACGCGATCGTCTGTCAAAAACTGATGATGAGTTAGTTGAAGAAGCGTCTCGTTTGAAAGATCTACAAAAAGAATACCGCAACCGCTTACTCGAATTGCAATTAGAACGCCATGAACGTATTGGTGCTTTATTGCTAGACGAACCAGCTCCAGGTCCTATTGTTCATCGTAAAACTTCTGATGTTTTAGTTGAAGAAGCTGTCGTGATTTCTCAAGAAATCATCGAAGCTCTTGAACAAGAAAATGCTGAAGATCTGATCATGTCAAACCATGATGTTTATAGAACTTTGAAAGAAGTGTTAGTGCATTATGACAAGGCTCTACAAGCGATTGAACAACAGCAAAAAACTGAAGTTGAGCACATGCGTAAAGGTGACACGGATTTAGATCCAGGTGTCATTCGCCAAGTTAAAGTTTATATCGCCTCAAAACGTAAGTTGTCTGTTGGTGATAAAATGGCTGGTCGCCACGGTAATAAGGGTGTCGTCTCTAAGATTGTTAGAGAAGCCGATATGCCATTCTTACCTAGTGGTAAACCGATTGAGATCATTTTGAATCCTTTGGGCGTACCGTCTCGTATGAACATGGGTCAGCTATTAGAAACTCACCTTGGTTACGCAGCTAAATGCGCTGGTATCTACGTTAAGTCTCCTGTATTTGAAGGGTTCCCAGAAAAACGTATTTGGGAAATGTTGGAAGAGCAAATGCTACCAAATGATGGTAAGAGTTTCTTGTACGACGGACGTAATGGCGAGCGCTTCGACAATAAAGTTGTTGTTGGCTACATCTACATGTTGAAGTTGAGTCACTTGGTTGCTGATAAGATTCACGCACGTTCTATCGGACCATACTCACTCGTTACACAACAACCATTGGGTGGTAAAGCTCAGATGGGTGGTCAGCGTTTCGGGGAGATGGAAGTTTGGGCGCTTGAAGCTTATGGCGCAGCTCACTTACTGCAAGAAATGTTAACGGTTAAATCCGACGACGTGACTGGACGTACAAGAATTTATGAATCGATTGTTAAAGGTGAGAACCTACTTCAAAGTGGTGTTCCTGAATCTTTCAACGTGCTTGTTAAAGAGATGCAAGGTCTTGGTTTAGATATGCGTCCTAAGCATTTGGAAGAACATGAGATTCTTTCTCAAGATCTAGTCAATTAGTTTCGTTGCCCCTGCGTTAGCAGGGGGAAAAGATCGCTGTGATAGTATGTGGAGGCTTCTAATTTGGAGACCTCCCAGTTTTCTCTCCTTTGGAATTTCAAAGGGGTAAGTTTTAGGAGAAAGGGATGACAGAAATGTACGATGACAGCCAAGAGTCTCAATTTGACTTCTTGGAAATTTGTATTGCCTCCGATGACGTGATACGCAATGAATGGTCACGGGGTGAAATCAAAAAACCGGAAACGATCAATTACCGTACCTTTAAACCCGAGAAGGGTGGGCTATTTTGCGAAAAGATTTTCGGCCCGACAAAAGACTGGGAATGCGCGTGTGGTAAGTACAAAAAAATCAAACACAAAGGCATTGTTTGTGATCGTTGTGGCGTAGAAGTCACCCTATCCAAAGTTCGCCGTGAGCGCATGGCTCATATTGATTTAGCTGTACCTATTGTGCATATTTGGTTCTTTAAAACGATGCCATCTCGTATTGGTAACGTTTTAGGTATGACCTCAGCTGATCTTGAACGTATCATTTATTATGAAGAATATGTCGTAACAGACCCAGGTCGCACAGAATTACAACGCAAACAATTGCTCAATGATTCGCAATTGCGCGAAGCCCAAGAAAAATGGGGTCGTGATGGTTTTGTAGCGAAAATGGGTGGTGAAGCGATCAGTAGCTTATTAGAAAAAGAAGATTTACCTTCTCTTCTAGTTGAGCTCAAAGAAAAATTACGCAAAACTAAGTCTATGCAAGCGCGTATGAAACTAGCTAAACGATTAAAAATCGTTGAAGGTTTTGTTTCATCGCCAAACAAGCCCCACTGGATGGTGATGTCGGCAGTTCCTGTCATCCCGCCCGAATTACGTCCTTTAGTGCCATTGGATGGAGGCCGTTTTGCAACATCAGATCTTAATGATCTTTATCGTCGTGTTATTAACCGTAACAATCGTTTAAAAGCGATTCTTAAGCTTAAAACTCCAGACGTTATTGTTCGTAACGAAAAACGTATGTTACAAGAAGCTGTCGATGCTTTGTTTGACAATGGTCGTCATGGTCATCCAGTCGTCGGTGCAGGTAATCGTCCTTTGAAATCTCTTTCAGAAATGTTGAAAGGTAAGCAAGGTCGTTTCCGTCAGAACTTACTTGGTAAACGTGTTGACTACTCAGGTCGTTCCGTCATTATCGTCGGTCCAGAATTGAAGTTTAATCAATGCGGTCTTCCAAAAGAGATGGCACTTGAACTATTCGAACCGTTCATCGTTAAACGTCTGAAAGATTTAGGATTTGTTTATACAATCCGTTCTGCTAAGAAAATGATCCAGCGCAAAGCGCCGGAAGTATGGGACGTATTAGAAGAAGTCATTAAAGGGCATCCGGTTTTATTAAACCGTGCTCCTACGTTGCACCGTTTGTCTATCCAAGCGTTTGAACCTGTCTTGATTGAAGGTAAAGCGCTTCGTATTCATCCGTTGGTTTGCGCGGCGTTCAACGCTGACTTTGACGGTGACCAAATGGCCGTTCACGTTCCTTTATCGATAGAAGCGCAATTAGAAACTCGTACATTAATGATGGCGCCGGATAATATCTTCCAGCCAGCTTCAGGTCGACCTATTGCTGTACCTTCTAAAGATATGACTCTTGGTTTGTACTACATCATGCTTGACCCACTGTATTTCCCAGAAAAGCATGGAAAGAAAACAAAAGTATTTTGCGATATGAAAGAAGTGCTTTTAGCACTTTCAGCTTCTGGCAAATTTGATTCGTTGGATCAAGTTGGTATCAGCAAAGATCGTATCGACGATTTGGGTCGCGGATTACATATCCACGAAAGCATTCGCGTACGTTTAGCTGATGGCGAAATTATTGAAACAACGCCTGGTCGTGTTGTATTCAATACAATTGTTCCAAAAGAGCTAGGCTTCCAAAACTACAGTTTACCAAGTAAACGTCTTGGTGAATTGATTATGGAGTGCTACAAAAAAGTTGGTTTAGAAACAACAGTTCGTTTCTTAGATAATCTAAAGAACATGGGCTTTTCTGAATCGACAAAAGCTGCTATCTCAATGGGTGTATGTGACGTTCGTGTACCACCAAGTAAAGTTGCGATCATTGCAGAAGCTCATAAGCGTGTTGAAATTGTTAAGAAACAATACGAAGATGGTATTATCACTGAAGGTGAGCGTCAGTCTAAAACAATTAGTATTTGGACAGAAGTTTCCGATCGTCTTTCAACTGAACTGTATGATTTGATTAGCCAACCAGCAGATTCCAAACTCAATCCATTATTCTTAATGATTGACTCTGGTGCTCGTGGTAACAAATCTCAGGTTAAACAGTTGGGTGCGATGAGGGGCTTGATGGCAAGACCTTCTGGTGCGATTATTGAATCTCCAATTACTTCAAACTTCCGTGAAGGTTTGTCAGTACTTGAATATTCGATTTCAACGCACGGTGCTCGTAAAGGTTTGGCGGATACAGCCTTGAAAACTGCTGACTCCGGTTACTTAACACGCCGTTTGGTTGACGTCGCTCAAGACGTTATAGTTACAGAAGAAGATTGCGGTACTTTAAATGGTATCGAAGTTTCAGCGATTAAACAAGGTCAAGAAGAATTGTTGCCATTACGCGACCGTATTTTCGGACGCGCAGTTTGTGATGACAATTTCCAACCTGGTGATAAATCTAAACTGTTATCTAAAGCTGGAACAATTCTGACTCTGAAACAAGCGGAAGCTATCGACGACTCTGGTATTGAAGTTGTAAAGATTCGTTCAGCATTGACTTGTGAATCTCGTCGTGGTGTTTGTGCAAAATGTTACGGTATAAACCTTGCTAACGGCCGTCAGGTCAGCATGGGTGAAGCTGTAGGTATTATTGCAGCTCAGTCTATCGGTGAACCTGGTACACAGTTGACGATGCGTACGTTCCACTTGGGTGGTATTGCATCTGCAAGTTTGTCTCCTGAAATCATCTGTGATGCAGACGGTATTTTAGTTTACACTGATTTACGTACTGTACAAAACGAAGAAGGTCAATGGCTTGTTCTGAATAAGAATGGTTTGTTGAATATTGTTCGTGATGAAGGTCGTACATTAGATGATTATAAACGTCTATTAAGCACTAAATCGATTGAGCCGTTACAGACGTTCACTGCAGAATTTGGTACAATGATTCTGTTGCCAGATGGCTCTAAAGTTAAAGCTGGTCAAAAGATCGCTCAGTACGAACAGCATAATATCCCAATTATCTGTGATAAACCGGGTTATGTTAAGTACGAAGACTTAGTTGAGGGTATCTCAACTGAGCGTGATACGAACAAACAAACTGGCCAAGTTGAGCTTGTTGTAAAACAACACCGTGGTGAATTGCATCCTCAGATCGCAATTTACGCTGACCAAGAATATAAAGACTTGGTTGGTACATATGCAATTCCATCAGGGGCTTTGATCTCTGTAACTGAAAAGCAATATGTAAAAGCCGGTACTCTACTAGCTAGATTGCCTCGTGGTGCCATTAAGACGAAGGATATTACCGGTGGTCTACCTCGTGTTGCGGAACTTGTTGAAGCTCGTAAGCCAAAAGATGCAGCAGAAATTGCTAAAATTGACGGCGTAGTCGACTTTAGAAGCGTTCAGAAAAATAAACGTATCGTAATTGTGCGTGATGAAGTGTCTGGAATGGAAGAAGAACATCTTATTCCTTTAACAAAACACTTAATCATCCAGCGCGGTGACCATGTGATCAAAGGTCAACCATTAACAGATGGATTGGTCGTCCCACATGAAATCCTCGATATTTGTGGTGTTCGTGAGCTACAAAAATATCTCGTGAACCAAGTTCAAGAAGTTTATCGCCTACAAGGTGTGGACATCAACGACAAACATATCGAGATTATTGTACGTCAGATGTTGCAGAAAGTTCGTGTCCTTGATCCAGGTGACACAACTCTTCTATACGGTGAAGAAGTGCTTAAAAAAGAATTCTACGAAGAGAATAAAAAGACCATCGAAGAGGGTGGTAAACCAGCTCAGGCAGCTCCTGTCTTGCTTGGTATTACAAAAGCCTCTTTGGGTACTGAGTCATTCTTGTCGGCAGCGTCCTTCCAGAACACGATTCTAATCCTTACAGAAGCAGCATCGTCTGGCAAACGTGACTACCTCAAAGGGTTTAAAGAAAATATCATTGGTGGTCATATGATCCCTGGTGGTACAGGCTTTGACTCTAAGAAGTTTGTTGATCTTGACGAAGAAGATGAAATGATTTTCAACTTTGCAATGACATCCTAGAAAGTCTTCATTACAAGTCTTTTTATAAGCAAAAGGCCGCTTGAAAAAGCGGCCTTTTTTTATTCTAAACACCTATAATATTTTCTAATGACTTATCTTGGTATAAAATCTAGGATTTTATCCATGATATGTTTTTATTCTTTTTTCGAGCTTTTCAATTCTCGCATTTAAAGTTGGGGTGATTAAATTGCAGTGATTCGAATTAAAAGCCTTTTCTTTAAATTTATTAAAAAAAGCCTCAACGATAGGTTTATATTCATTTAACTTAATGGATTTCTCAATTTGATCAAGTTGAGCATGCAT
>JAEMRK010000029.1 GCA_016463375.1 Parachlamydiales bacterium
ACTAGCTTTTCAGCTCATAATAAACAATAAATCTATAATAAAAAAGTTGCACAAATTAACAAAGAATATGAAAATGCGGTCAATAATCTAAATAAATTAATGGATGAAAAAGAATTAATCGTTGAGAAAATTGTTTCTCAAATTCATCCTGATATTATTCCTGAAGGAAAGCAAGAAGAATAAATTTAAGTAAGACTATTCACAAGTTCAACAAAGCTTACATGTTCTAGCACTTTAGATGCTATCTCCCCAGAGGGGCGTTTAGTTAAGAGGAGGAGTTCTTGACTATAGGCGTCCCCGATGGGTATCACAAGTCTTCCATTCACATCTAACTGATTTATAAATTCTGACGGGACATTCTTTGTTCTAGCAGTGACTAATATGGCTTGGTAGGGGGCTTTGTTCTTATAGCCTTGTATGCCATCTGCAGTAATTGTATCAATGTTGGTATATCCTAAATCTTGAAATCTCTTTCTAGCTTGATCAGCTAACTTTTCAAATCTCTCTACAGTGACGACTTCTTTAGCTATACGACTAAGGACAGCCGCTCCATAGCCTGATCCTGTGCCTATTTCTAAAACTTTATCTGTCGGTTTTATGGCAGCAGCTTGAGTCATTAAAGCTACTATGTAAGGCTGTGATATGGTTTGGTTTTCTTGGATGGGGAGAGGATGATCTTTGTAGGCGAAGGAGATGTGTTCTGGTGATACAAAATGGTGACGAGGCACTAAGAGCATTGATTTTATGGTGGATGGGTCTTTAATACCTCGCGGTATTAATTGCTCATCCACCATTCGTTTACGCTCTTCGGCCTCGTCCATGCTATCCTCTATTTAGAAGGAGTCACTTCCACTTCTACGTCAGTTGAATCTGTTCCTGATTTGACATCAGAAATAGCAGCTTTTAGAACTTCAATTTGTGAGCCATCGTACATGCGCAATATCAAAGTGTTACCTTCTGGTGTCACTTTAGCAATTGTGCCAACGATACCCATAGCTGTTACGCGGTCGCCTTTTTTCAAGGAACTGCGCTGAGCTTCCATCGCTTTACGACGTTTTTGTTCTGGACGCCATAGGATGAAATAGAAGAACATTAAAGCTACACCGATCATGACAAGTGTTGACCACATATCATTTCCTCGGCCTGTAACTGTGCCATCAGTTGTGTCTGCAAACAAAGCTCCAGACATAAATAACATCGGCAAAGAAAGCGTTAAGTATTTTTTCATGAGTTTTTCCTCATAATATAAATTATAATCGATTCTATAAGTTTGCTCTAATGAGTGCTATAAATCAAGGAAAACCTAGAATCAATATAGTAATAATTTTACATTAACTACTTGCTTAGCAAAATGATATTTTCACAATGAGCCGTATTAGGAAATTGATCAACGGGTTGTATTGATTGGATTTTGTAGCCAGCTTTTTTAAATTCTAAGCAATCGGTGGCTTGAGTGTAAGGGTTACATGATATGTACAATATCTTTTTTGGGTGCGCTTTAATTAACCATTCAACAGCTTTTGGCCCAAGACCACAACGTGGGGGATCAATTAACACACAATCGATACTTGGCTCGTCTTCTAAAAATTTAGCAACATCTGCTTCAATGATTGTAACATTTGGGAGAGTGTTATCTTGTGCATTACGCCTAGCGTCTTGAACAGCTTCTGGATTGAGCTCCACACCAATAACTTTTTTAACGCGTTGTGCTGCAAAAAGGCTTAGTGTAGCAGTTCCACAGAACAGATCATAAAGTGTTTCATCACCCTTTAGTTCAAGCATATCTAAAGCTAAAGCGTAAAGTTGTTCTGCTTGGCTTGGATTCGGTTGAAAGAAACTCATAGGGCTTAAAGTGAAGTTAAGCTCTTGATTAGGTAATACAAGTTTTTCAATCAGTGTCGTTTTTTCGGTGAGTGCTATCTCTTCAAAACGTGTCGGTATTCCTTTAGCAAGTATATGGCGACGTATAAAAATAGCTGCGTCTGGAAAATTCTTTTTCATGCGATGGCTAAAGTCATCCCACGCAATTTGAGGAAAGTCTTTATCTCCAGCAACTGTCAAAATAATCATTTTTTCGTTGGTACGAAAGCCATGACGCAGAGTTAGCGTACGTAATAACCCACCATTGCTAGACGGATGATAGTGGGGCAGAGCATGCTGTTTTTGCCAATTGCGTGCTTCATTTAAAGCAATTAAGAACCATTCAGGGCAAAGGTGACATTCATTAAGATCGATAATGTGACCACTACTTTTAGCTCTGTATAAACCCAATGAGTCGAATTTTCCGAAGGAAAATTCCATTTTATTGCGTTTATTCCAAGGTGTGTCACATCCAATGATTGGTTTTATTTTATCTTTAGCATAAGGAAACAAAGCGTTGATGCGGTCGCTTTTAATATTCAGCTGTTCTTCATAAGGGATATGTTGCCACATACAGCCGCCACATTGACCAAAATGAATACAACGAGGCTTTTGTCTAACTTTAGAGGGTTCTAAAACATCGAGCAACTTAGCATCGTATGTTCCTTTACGCTTGCGAAATAGTTGTACTCTAACCGTTTCCCCCACCATGGCACCTCTGACACTCACTGTTGCCGGTAATCGATTAGGGGCTGAGTAGGTGCCAAAAGCTTCCCCTTTTTCTAAGAAGCCTTCAATAGTGATGTCTGCGGTCATGTATGTACTTTATTCCACTGTGTTAGGATTGTTGGGTAATCAAGATAAGCAGGTGATGGATAAATCAAATCATAATGTTTTAGTTTTTCTGCTGGCAACGATGTTGCCAGCGCAATGACAAAACATCCAGCTTTTTTACCGGCTTCAAGTCCTGCTAATGAATCTTCTAAAACAATACACTCTTTTGGATCTTTGTTAAGTCGTTTTGCTGCTTCTAAGAAAACATCAGGAGCTGGTTTTCCATGTGCAACTTCTTCTCCAGAAACGTATTGGCTAAAGTAGTGTTTTAAAGGTGTTTCTTCTAAGAAAAAAAGAATGTTATCAATAGGTGCAGATGATGCAATGATGCGTGGAATGTTTTTTTCTTTTAGTCGTGATAAGAAATCTTCCATACCAGGCAGAAGTTGAATTTTACCCTTAGACACTTTTCTAAAGAGAGTTTCTTTAAGAATACCAAGTTTAGTTCGTTCATCTTTTGAAAGTGATGGTATCAGTTCACTTAAGATCAGATCATTCGTTTTACCAAAACTATGGATGAATTGATCATGAGTCATAGAAAAAGAGGGGACCTCTTTTTCTAATTCTTTCCAAGCTTCCCAGTGCAAATCACCGCTATCCATTAATACACCGTCATTATCAAACAAGAAACTTGGAGTTTTCATTTAGGCCTCAATCCAGTCAAAGGGAAGTACATCTTTAATACTTTTTGTTTGTAATTTCAACATCAGTAAGCGATCAAATCCTACAGCTACTCCGCAACAATCTCCAATACCTTTCGATAAGGCTTGAATCAAAGAGTCATCTATTGGCAATGGTTTTTTTCCAAGTTGTAGACGTTGTTTATTAGCTTCGATGAAACGCTCTTTTTGTTCTGTAGCTTGAGTGAGCTCATAGTAACCATTAGCTAACTCTAAGCCGAAACTGTAGATTTCAAAACGTTTTGCAACAACTTCATCATCTATAATTTCTGTACGAGCAAGTGCCGCTTGTGTTGAGGGATAGTCTTTCAATACCAATAATGGGATGTTATTAAAATTCGGTTCGACAATCGTTCCTAAAATGAGATTGAGATGTGCATCGCGATCTTCATTTTCTAAACCCTCATAAAGTGAGATGTTGTGTTTTTTTAATACATTCAACAAATCTTCTTTTGATGCTGTCACATAATCAATAGCTGCATAGCTTTGAAGCGCTTGTCTGTATGTCATATGAATGGATTGATTTTCTTTAAGAAATAATCGACAAAAGTCCAGTGTTTCTTCAATCATTTGTTCGTATGTGAAGTTACGTCTATACCACTCGGCCATCATGAATTCAGGATTATGTCGCTCTCCAACTTCGTCGTCTCGATAAACGTGTCCTAAATGATAGATGTCATTAATGCCTTCTGAAAGAAGTCTTTTCATAATATATTCAGGAGATGAATGAAGATAGCGAATATGTCCATCTCTTGCATGAACTTCAAATAAATCTATGTGTGCATCAACAGATGCTTGATTAGTGATTGCGGGGCAATCAACTTCCATTATATTTCTTTGAAAAAAGAAAGAACGTGCCGCATGAAGCATGCGAGCACGTTCTTGTAGGAAATCTAATTTATTTTGAGACGCGAGAAACATAGTCACCTGTACGAGTATCAAAACGAACAATTTCATCTTGTTCAATAAAGATAGGCACTTGAACTTTATTACCTGTCTGAGTAATTGCTGTTTTCATAACACGACCAGATGCAGTATCACCTCTAACGCCAGGAGCAGTTTCTACAATTTTCAAGTCTACAAATGTAGGTGGTTCGACGTTAATAGGGTTACCTTTGTAAAAGACAATACTGTAGAGCTGATCATCTAATAACCATTGAACTGTCTCACCGATATTTTCTAAAGAAATAGCAATTTGTTCATACGAGGCTTCATCCATAAAAAAGGCTTGATCTTGTTCTTTGTAAAGTAAACGCATTTGTGTCTCTTGCACGTCAGCGATATCTAGCTTATCGCCAGATTTGTATGTGCGTTCAATCACTCTACCCGTCAATAAGTTTTTTAACTTAACACGGTTAAAAGGTTGACCTTTACCGGGTTTAGTAAATGTATTTGTGACAATTGTATAGGGGTGGCCTTCGGCCTCGACCTTCATCCCTGGCTTTAAGTCATTGGTAACGATTTGTGGCATAGAAGCGATCCTTAAAAAAACTCTAAATAAAAAGTCGGGATTATAATGTACAAAAAAAAGATTGTCTACTTAAAAGGATCTATTGAGAGAGTTGAAACATGTTAATTAATAATTTAACATTGATTATATACTTAGAAATACTTAGTATTAGTAACTAATATGGAAGAGATGATTATAGAAGAGGGTACTCCTCAAAAAGAAGGAAAAATTGCGCGCGATTCGCTTGAAAGATATTCAGGATGCGAACTTGCTCATTTTTGCCCTAATCTTTTAATAACAAATTTCCCTCAATACGTTAAATATTTTGCTGAAAGTAGGAATGTTACCTTATATGAAGGATCAATGTTTCGGGTCGCTCATTCACCAAAAGAAGGTGTGTCGATTTTAGACTTTAAGGTAGGTTCACCAGTTGCTGCTTTAGTTGTTGATTTGTGCGCAGCCCTTCCTTTTACATCAGCTTTGCTTCTTGGAATGTGCGGTGGTTTACGTCGTCATTACAAAGTGGGTGATTATTTAGTTCCAGTTGCAAGCATACGTGGTGAAGGTACATCTGATTATTATTTTCCCGCTGAAGTCCCAGCGCTAGCTAACTTCTTATTAGCAAAAACAATCACGGAAGTTTTAGATGAAGAAGAATTAGAATATTATGTCGGTATTACTCACACGACAAACATTCGTTTTTGGGAATTTAATGAAGAATTCAAACATCATTTGAAATCAACTAGAGCTCAAGCCATTGAAATGGAATGTGCAACCTTATTCGCAGCTAGTTATAAGCATAAATTTCCTTTAGCTTCTTTATTACTTGTGTCTGATCTACCATTAGCAACCGGTGGGATTAAAACTAAACAAAGTTCAAAAATGGTTTTTGAAAAATACATGGCAAACCATGTGGATATGGGCGTTCGCATTTTACAACGTATGGAACAAAATCAAAAAAACTATGAAAAAATAAAAGAACGTCTAAAATCAAATTCTCCAGAAAAAAAATCAAAATAATTTGCCAATAATTTTTGCTCAATTGCAAAAGTTATTAATTCAACATAATCTTTAAATATAAAATATTATATGACTAATCACGTAAGCGCAGATCAATCAATTTTTTTTAATAATAAATATTTTTATGACAATTTTTCTGCTTTAAAAGCTATGTCTAGTATTGTTAATGATGTATACGATGAATTAGTGGATGAAACAGATTCAGCGGAAGAAATTTCAAAAATTTCAAAACACCTTATAAACATCTTTAATTGTATTTTTTTTTCTAAATTTGAACACGATCAAGTTAAATCTGAAAAATTAGGACAAGTTAACTACTCCTATCATCGAATGAGCTTCGAAGCTCAAGTTTTAATCAAAGAGAAATGTTTTAAAATGTTTACACATAACCAGTCTTTTACACTTGAAAGTGCTCAAGTTAAAAAATTGAATTATTTAGCGTGGATTATGACACCTCATTGTTTCCCACATGAAGTTTATAATTCTGCGAGTCTTCAAGAAAGAGATATCAAATGGATTTTACAAGAGCTTATCGAGCAAACTAAATATCATTTAATTAATAGCTATTTTAAAGAAGAAGAGATAACAAGCTTACCAGGCATTAATGAAATGTATTCTGATAATAAATTTGAAGAACTGTTTTCTTAAGTGGCTTTAAGTTCTCTTTTTAAAAGAGCCACTATTTTTTCTTCACAAAGTTTTGGATCGGTAGGTAAATTAAGGGTAAAAGCATTATGAATGCTTTTACCCTTAACTTTTCTTTCTACAGATAAGGTCAACCGTACAAATTTTAACAGAACGATATCGTTTGAAGCTGCAAAAACTTTCAATCTTGTGAGATGATACAACCAAATAACTGGAAGTGGTGGTTTGCCAAAACGATCCTGCAGCTCTTCATAGATCTTATCAACTTCTTGTAGACTCTGAGCATCACCAAGACGTTGATAAAATTCCATACGCAAGCCACTAGCATCGATGTAATCTTCTGGTAATCTTGCATCTTGCGGGAAGTCAACGCGGGTTTCGAGTAAAATAAGTGAGCCTTTACCTTGCAAAGCATCCACTGTGCGTCTGAGTAATTTGCAATATAGGTGAAAACCAATGCCGCCAATATGTCCAGATTGCTCGAATCCTAAAATATCGCCACCACCACGAATTTCTAAATCTCGCATAGCGATGCGCATGCCACCACCAAAGCCAGAGGTGCCAGCCAAAGCATCAATTCGTTTTTTTGCAGTTTCAGATAAAGCTTTTCGAAACGGTATTAAAAAATAAGCGTAGGCTCTGCGGTTCCATCTGCCTACACGACCCCTTAATTGATACAGATCGGCTAATCCATATTGATCGGCACGATCAATAAGTATCGTGTTTGCATTGGGAATATCGATGCCATTTTCAACAATTGTTGTGGCAACGAGTATGTCTGCTCTGCCAGTTTTAAAAGCATGAAATGTCGCATCAAGTTCTTCTGCAGACATTTGCCCATGAGCCACAAGAACGCGAGCTCCTGGCAATAATTTTTTTATCCGATCAGCTAATCCATAAATTGTTTCGACTCGATTGTGAATGACATAGGCTTGTCCATCTCGAGATAGTTCTCTGAGTAACGCTTGATGCATAACATCGTTTTGAGTGTCTGCAACAATTGTTTTTATCGGCAGTCTATCTTGAGGTGGTGTTGCGATCACAGACATATCTCTTGCACCAACAAGGGACATGTATAAGGTTCTAGGTATTGGAGTTGCCGATAATGTTAAACAATCAACTTCATTTTTGAGGGATTTTAAATGCTCTTTGACTTTAACACCAAAGCGTTGCTCTTCATCGATAATCAACAATCCTAAATTATTAAAAACAACGTCTTTACTAATAATTCTGTGAGTACCAACAACAATGTCAA
This sequence comes from Parachlamydiales bacterium, assembly GCA_016463375.1. Taxonomy (GTDB): domain Bacteria; phylum Chlamydiota; class Chlamydiia; order Chlamydiales; family JAEMRK01; genus JAEMRK01. The sequence continues at coordinate 7,745 of JAEMRK010000029.1, forward strand.
TTGAGCCGGCTGCAAGGCCTTCTAATGTCTTTTTAATATCTTTGGCAGTATTAAATCGCGATAAGCAGGCAATGCGCAGAGGGTGATTTGCCATACGCTCGCAAAAAGATTCATAATGCTGCATAGCAAGCACAGTTGTGGGTACAAGCACGGCAACTTGGCGATTGCCGTCTGCTACCACTTTAAATGCGGCACGCATGGCAACTTCAGTTTTCCCATAGCCAACATCACCGCAAACGAGGCGATCCATTACTTTTTCGGATTGTAAATCTCGTTTGATATCTGAAATGGCTTGAAGTTGATCGACTGTTGTTTCGAAGGGAAACTCAGCTTCGAATTTAACAACATCTAAACTATCTTCAGGATAGGGTATGCGCTTTTTGAATTGTCTTTTGGCGTAAAGCTCTAAAAGACTTGTCGCATAACCCATAATGGCGCTCTCTGTCGCCGAACGCAATTTTTTCCAACGCGTTGAACCAAGAGCATTAAGTTTGGGAATGTCTTCTTGAGCAGAAACGTATTTTGTTATTAAATACGACTGATTCATCGGTACAAAAAGTTTTGAACCTTCGGCATACTCAAGAGTTAAAAATTCAGTATCATGACCTAGATTGTTAGGTCTTTTTTCAATACCCAGATACTTACCAACTCCGTGATTGAAGTGAACAACAAGGTCACTTCTTTCAAGTTCTAGTAGCTCAGTAGATGGTATAGAATATGAACTTCTAAGTTTTTGTCTTCTAAGGCGATATCTGTGGGTAACTTCAGTAAAAGGAAATAGGGCAATATGAGGACTCGTTAATCCAAAGCCAGACGATAAATACTGACGAATAAAAGTTGTTTTTTTGGGAAGAGCAATTTGTTTTTTTGATATCTCTTGTTTCCAATGATCTTCTTCAGATTCTGATGATGCAAAAAAGATGAGTTCGACATCGCTATCTTTTATAGCAGATACAGATTCTAAAAGCTCTTCACCAGAAAGATCCTCTGCGGTGATTTCTTCTGGATGAATCAGCTGGGGCAGTGTTAAAAAAGGTGATGCCCAACGTTTGGCATCCCAAGTTTCGTTGAAAAGAGAAAAAGATGTTGTAACTGTAGGGGAGGTTTTTGAGTAAATATTACCAGGAATTCGATCGACAACATGGGTATCACTAAGCTCTTCCATCCTCTGTTTCGAACTAAAAATCTTTTGGAATGATGCGATAATTTTGAAAAATTCATCGAATGATAAAAAGGCTGGAGACGACTTGGTCAGCATGTTTTTTAAATTGACGAACCGATCTTCTAATGCTAATACATCGTCAAAAAATACTATGGTATCTTTTCCAAGATACTCAAAAATCGATACTGTAGTTTTTTCTTTAAGAAGAAGCTCTAATTCTTTTGCGGGAGTAATGAGTGTGGTTTCATCACTTTTTTGCGTTGATTTTTGAGAAGCTGGGTCAAACATTCTGATCGATTCAATTTCATCACCAAAAAATTCAACACGAAAAGGATCTGGTGAGCCTACTGGAAAGATGTCTAAAATGCCGCCGCGCAGAGCAAATTCACCTTTATCGGAGCATATGGGCTTTCTTTCGTAACCTATGGTTAAAAGGGTATCTTGCAATTTATCAAACGCAATTTTTTGCCCTTTTTTTAAATCGAAGCAATATTTTTTAAATGTCTTAACTGGTAATAGCTTTTGCAAGCTTGATTGCAAAGGGCATATGACAATCGATGGGTACTTTCTATGAGTAAGTTGGTGTAGAGCGCGGTAGCGCTCACCAACAATATCTGGACTCGGAGGTATGTTTTCTGAGGGGAGTGTTTCCCAAGCAGGAAAATCTAAGGGGTAGTGTGATGTAAAGAAATTGACATCTTCATAAAGACGGCTCTCTCTTTCGCCACCACTTAATATTAATATATTTTTTTTAGTATTTTCTTGAGCAAGCACATTCAAAATGGCTTTGGGGCAATCCCAAAGCCCTTCTGCAAGAATGTCATGCCCAAGAGCGATTTGATTTAAAAACTCTTGAAGCTGCTCATTTTTAAATAGGAGCTTTAAAAGTTCTTTTCGATCCATTCACGAATGCTTTGTAAAGCTTGTTTTAATTGTTTAGGATTTTTTCCACCAGCTTGTGCCATTTCTGGTTTACCACCACCACTTCCTTCAATAATTGGAGCTGCAATTTTAACAAGGTCACCAGCTTTAATCCCTTTAGTCACTAAATCAGGAGTTACACGAACTAGCAAAGAAGCTTTATCGTCATCAGTTGCTGAAACAACTAAAATGCCGCTTTTCATTTGATTCATAATTTCATCAGAGAAATCTTTGAGTTCAGAAAAAGAAAGTGTTGTTTTTGGCACCAATAAAGGAATGGTTTTAAGCATTTCGATGTTTGCTAATTCTTCTTGCACAATCTGAGATAACTTTCCTTTTTTTAGTTGTTTAATTTCTAAAGAGAGGAGGCGATTGTCGTCGACTAATTTTAACAATTTTTCTTGGATGTTTGTTGACGTTGCTTTTAGAGGTTCACAAAGCAGTTTAAGCTGCTTTTCTGCATCTTTAGCAAATTGCTCTGCGTCACTTCCTGTTATGGCCTCAATACGTCTAACGCCAGCTGCAATGCTGCTTTCTTTGACAATACGGAAATAACCGATGTTGCCAGTTTTATCAGTATGCGTACCACCACAAAGCTCTTTAGAGTACTCAATATTGACTACGCGAACTTGTGCACCGTACTTTTCACCAAAGAATTGCTTAATCTCTTGCATCTCTTGAGCTTGTTCGTAAGGTATTTCATACCATTCAACTGGTGTATTTGCGCGTATTTTCTCGTTAACGAGATTTTCTAACTTTTCAATTTCTTCTATAGATAGCGCTTTATGGTGATTGAAGTCGAAGCGTAAACGCTCGTCGTCAACAACTGAACCTGCTTGTTTGATATGTCCACCAAGTATTTTGTGAAGAGCCCAATGAAGAAGATGCGTGGCAGTGTGATTGTTAGCAATTTTTTGGCGTCTTGGTTGATCGATGCTTGCTTCAACCATGTCATCCAAATGAATATGTCCGTGTGTGACTTTGCCAACATGGACGACGACATTTGGGTAAGGCTGCTGGCAATCTGTTACGTCAAAGGATGCACTTTCATGTGTGATCACACCTTTATCTCCAACTTGACCACCTTTTTCAGCATAAAACGGGGTTTGGTTGAGTAAAATGTGCGCTTCTTGGCCAGCCTCAACGGAATTAACCCATTGGCCATCACATAAGATACCAGTTATTCGGGCCTTAACGCTGTTTTTTTGAAATCCTAAAAAGACTGTTTCACCCTTTTCTTGGATGTATTGAGCAAAAACATTCTCGCCGGCCATTTGCTGAACATTTTTTTGTTGGTTACGCGAGCGTTCTTTAGCTTCTTGTTCAAGGGATTCAAATTTTTTGAGATCGACAGATAAATCAGAGTCTTTGGCAATAAGTAATATTTCATCTAATGGTAAACCATAAGTGTCTTTAAGCTTGAAAGCATCATCGCCAGTAATAATCTTATTTTTTTGACTACTATTGGCCACAACTTGGGCTAAAAGATTACCACCGCGGCGCAGTGTGCGGAAAAATGCTTCTTCTTCAAGTGATAAAATTTCACTAACGCGATTTTGTGCATGTTTGATCTCAGGATAATCATCACCCATGAGATCAATCAATCTAGGTAAGAGTCGGCTTAAGAAAGGAGCTTCAAAACCAAGTTGTTTGCCGTACCGTACAGCTCGTCTTAATATCTTTCTTAAAACATAACCGCGTTCAATATTACTTGGCTGTGCGCCATCAGATATTGCAAAAGCCAAAGTACGGATATGGTCTGCGATCACATGAAAGGCCGCTGCTTTATTGCTATTAATTGAGTAGCGAACATCGCTGATACTTTCAACTTGATCAATAAGACTGCGCAAAATATCAGTTTCGAAAACTGATTTTGCACCGATCTTTAATGCAGCAACGCGCTCAAGGCCACTTCCAGTATCAATTGATTTTTTAGGAAGGGGACCCAATTTTCCATCTGGAGTTTTGTTGTATTGCATGAACACTAGATTCCAGAATTCTAAGAAACGTTCACCATCAACGTCATCTTTTGGACTTTTAGCATCACCCCATTCAGCTCCACGATCGTATAGTAACTCGGAACAAGGGCCGCAAGGTCCGGTATCACCCATGGCCCAGAAGTTATCTTTTTCACCAAGTCTTACAATGCGCTCTAATGGCACATATTGTTGCCATAGCTCTTCTGCCTCGTCATCTTCTAAAAAGACAGTTGGCCAAATACGTTCTGGATCAAATCCAAAAACTTGAGTAGACATTTCCCAAGCAAATTGGATCGCTTCTTTTTTGAAATAATCTCCGAAAGAGAAATTACCAAGCATCTCAAAGAAAGTTAGGTGTCTTGAAGTATGGCCAACATTTTCTAAGTCGTTATGTTTGCCACCAGCTCGTATACATTTTTGAGAAGTTGTTGCGCGTGTGTAATCGCGCACGCTTTCTCCTAAAAATACATCCTTAAATTGATTCATGCCGGCATTGATAAATAATAAAGATGGATCATGGTGGGGTATTACTGAAGAAGAAGGAACAATAATATGTCCTTTACTTTTAAAGTAATTTAAAAAAGCACGACGAATTTGTTGACTTAGCATAACTAGTTCTTTTGTTTTCTTTTTTTACAAAATTATATCTTATTAGTGTTAGATGAGCAAATCCTATTGAAGATACTCGGGAAGATTTTTGGGAAATGAAATTTTAGTGATTAAGCCTTGATTATCACTTAAAAATAATTCTTTAAATGATTGGTTCCACATCATACTTGTGAAGAAGCATTGAGAGTAATTTTCAAAAATTTTTAAATTACTGAGGTGTCGCCCTACTTTCCAATCGAAAACTTGTATTTTTCTATAATTATAAGATGTTGCAAACAGAATTTGATTTTGAATGACCATTGCATGAATGTTATCATTGCAATCAAATGCTTTAACAATTCCTTCATTTTCTAAGCTTATTTGATAAATTTGATGTTCCGTTGTAGCTACAAACACATCAGTAGCTGTTAAAAATTTTGAAGTCACATTTTCATTAAGAACAATATCGAATTTTTCAGAGTTATTATTAAAAAAAACAATGACGCCATCTTGATGAATAACGCAAATCTTTTCTTTTAAGACTTCGATAAAAAATACTGGCTGTGGGTGAAAATTAAAACGATGTTTACATCGTTTGATAAGGCCTGTACATGTGTCAATCTCGCAAAAGTCGATATTACCGTTAATATAACCAAAAAAGACAGTAGCATTATTTGCAAAATTAAATGTGACAAATGGCACGTGATAGTTATTTTTAATGCTATAATCAGCAACTGTATTTCGTATCCACGAATAGGAATTATCAGGTTCAATCTTTTGATTTTCTAAATTGAAACTGTATGAATTATGCGTAACACTTAAAGCAATAAGAGATGAATTTGCGTTAACTATAGTGTGGATTGTTTCTGCAAATTTATTGATGCTAATCTCGGTTTTTAAATTATTAAAAAACGTTTTTTTTAAGTTAAAATTATATTCTTCTTTAAATTCCAGCTTAGGGTTGTCTCTACAGCACTTTTTAAGATAGGTTTTGTCATAAATCACTTCCCATAAGGACTTTGCGTCAGTTAAGTGATTAAAATATTTATTTGCTAAAGATAGGCTACATAAATCTTTAACCCCTAAGTGACTGAGAACAGATAGAATGATCTCGTTTGGAAGTCTCTCAATTTGATCGGTTTGGAAATACGGGGCGATCATTTGACGCTTAGAAATAGGATTGGTCATTAAGATCCTTATTAAAATTTTGTTTACTAATTAACTAAAAATAGGTAATTATAAATTAATAACATTATTGAATACGTAGGTTTAATTAAGTTAATTTACTTAATTGTAATGAAAGCACCTTAATTCGTTGCATAGGTTATTAATGAATAAAAATGCGGTACGTCAATTACATGCAAAGCTCATTGCCAAAGCATGGAAAGACCCTGTATTTAAAGAACTTCTGCTTAAAAATCCACATGAAGCTTTCAAGCAATGCGGATACGATATACCAGTACAATTAGACATACGTATAATTGAAGAGGACCAAGAGCATTTCTATCTTGTTCTTCCAAAGTTTTCTTTATTCGCAGTAAAAGCTGCAAGGAGGAAGTAATGGGACATTCTCATAACACCAACAAAGGGAATCATTCTAGTGGAATGAGACCTAATGAGCCTCAAAAAAACCAGGATTGGAGCAACCAATCTAAAGGTAGTGGGGCTAACAATATGAAGTCCGGCCAAGGGTCTCAAAACCAAGATTGGAGTCGCCAATCTAAAGGTAATGACTCTAACAAGCCAAATCAAAACATGGATTCGAATCGTCAAAATAAAGATTCGAACATGAAATCAGGTCAAAGTCATGACCACAATGCTAATCGCCAAAATGGCAATAAGCAAGGTCAGAATTTTGACAAAAACAAAAACCCACAAAACCGTCATTAACGGTTCTTTGGGTAAGCACTGAAACTATAAATTTCAGTGCTTAATTATAAAGAGGTGCTAGCCTTTGGGGTAGCGCCTCTTATTGCTGTACTCACACGATAAATTCCGTTAAATGCTTTAGAAGAGAGTGTAATTAAAGAAGACGAAGTCGTTTCTGCTTTTTTAAGAACCCATTTAGTCAATTCTTGATCTTCTTTTGTTTTCATCTTTTTACATAGATTAAAGAAATTAAGACCATTCAATAAGCTTTCGGCAATGTTCGTTCGCACTTCCAAAGGATCTGTAGAAAATGTTTTTCTCAAATCCATCATCATCATCGATAATTTCCACGTTTCTGAAATAATCTGAATAAAAGCATTAAACAATTCCCAAATTTTTTGAAGGGTTGTGTTTATTTTTTTTTGTATTGATTCTAGTTTAGCAGGTGAAATACGGTTTTCTAAAAAATGCTTGTGCAAATTGATATGTTTTGGAGCTGTTTGAAAGGGGTTGTCATATAAGTTTTTGATTTTGTCACAATGCCCATTTAAAATTTTGACTTGTTCAACAACGCATAATGTTTTCTCCATTATAGCGACACTTTTTGATAAGCTTCCAAAAACTTGTATTAAAATATCTTTTTTTGGAAAAAAATCTAAGGAATAGTTGAATGCATTTCCAACAATGTAAAGAATCATATTATGAGAATTATTTGTTGTCATATTTACAATTCGATAACCAGACCATAGTTTGTGCCATTTATCAAAAATAGATAATAAATTATTGACGGGTGAGGGTATTGGGCACGAAGTAGTTATATTAGACATTTATATCTCCTTAGAAATTGATCGCTAACATTAATTAACTAAATGCATAAATGCAAAAAAGATTTTTCCTTGCACCTTTATACTTAGTGCAAGTAACTTAATATGTAGGGTTTTTAAAATATTAAGGGAGACGGACGATGGACGAGGGTTTAAAAAAAACGCTTAGCACTGCAGCTAATACCATTCGTGGATTATCTATGGATGGGGTTCAAAAAGCTAATTCTGGGCATCCAGGATTGCCATTAGGTTGCGCAGAGCTTGGAGCTTATCTGTATGGATGTGTTTTAAAACAAAATCCAAAAGATTCTCAGTGGTTAAACCGCGATCGTCTTGTTTTATCTGCCGGCCATGGCTCTATGTGGTTATATTCTTGTCTGCATTTGAGTGGATTTAATCTCTCCTTAGATGATTTAAAAAAATTCCGCCAATTGAAAAGTAAAACACCAGGTCATCCAGAATTTCATATGACAGATGGTGTTGAAGCCACAACGGGCCCTTTGGGCCAGGGTGTGGGTAATGCTATTGGTCAAGCCTTCGGTATTAAACTATTGGCCGACAAATTCAATACAGATAAACACCAACTTTTCACTAGCAAAGTCTATTGTCTAGCAGGTGATGGCTGTATGATGGAAGGAGTGTCTAATGAAGCGTGTTCTTTTGCAGGTCACATTGGATTAAACAACATTGTTTTGATGTATGACTACAATAATATCACATTAGATGGCCCTCGCTCAGATTCATGTTCAGAAGACGTTCATGTGCGTTTTAAAGGCTATGGATGGGATGTTTATGAAACTGACGGTTATGATTTTGATGAAATGGAGCGCTTATTCAAGCTCATTAATCAAAAACAAGAAAGACCGGCTATAATTATAGTCCATACAATCATTGGTAAAGGCGCTGCAACTAAAGCTGGTACTCATAAAGTACATGGCGCGCCACTAGGACCAGACGAAGTTGCTGCTTCTAAAAAAATGCTTGGTCTTCCAGCCCAAGATTTTTACGTGCCCGAAGAGGTATATGCTTTTTTTGATAAGCATACAAAAGAAGGGCAAGAGTTAGAAGCTAAGTGGAAACAAACATTCCAAGAATGGTCTTTAGAAAATCCAGAGCTTGCTAAAGACTTCGACTTGATGTTGAACAAAAAACTTCCAGATGATTTGGAGTCTCGATTAAACGCTTTAACAATTAAATCACCAATTGCTGGACGCTCAGCTTCTAATGAAGTTTTAGCTATGCTGGGTGACATGCTTCCTTTCCTTTATGGTGGTTCTGCTGACTTGTCTGGTTCTGATATGACGATGATGAAAAAATTTGGAATTGTCTCTCCTGGTTCGTTTAAAGGCCGTAATATTAAATACGGTGTACGTGAATTTGGTATGGCAACGATTGCAACAGGTCTTGCTCAAACACAAATGATTCTTCCATACATTGGAACATTTTTAACATTTTCCGATTACATGCGTAATGCCATTAGACTTGCAGCACTGTCTCATACCCATGTTGTTTACCAGTTTACTCATGATTCTATCTTCTTAGGAGAAGACGGTCCAACACACCAATCCGTTGAGCATTATGCATCGCTCAGAGCAATTCCTAATTTACATTTTATTCGTCCAGCTGATAGCAACGAAGTTAAAATGGGATGGATTGCTGCTTTAAAATATGAAGGCCCAACAGCATTTTCTTTATCCAGACAAAATCTTCCAGAACTTGAATGCACACGTGTACCTTTTAAAGATGGTGTTGGCCGTGGTGCTTATATTATCAAGAAAGAACAAGGTGATCATGCAGACATCGCATTTTTTGCAACAGGTTCAGAAGTAAGTCTTGCATTAGATGCTGCTAAAGAACTTGAAAAACGCGGTAAGAAAGTGCGTGTTGTTTCAATGCCTTGCTGGGAATTGTTTGAAAAACAATCAGACGATTATAAAAAAAGTATTCTTTGCGGTGACTTTGTCCGAGTAGCTGTAGAAGCTGGTGTGTCTCAAGGCTGGCATCGCTTTATAGGTTGGGATGGAATCACTATTACAATGAAAAGCTTTGGTGAATCAGCACCTGCTGAAGAGCTTGCAAAATATTTTGGTTTTACAGTTGAAGCTATTGTGGAAAAAGTTTTAAAAGCTTGTTAATGACTTCACTATTTGAAAATGCTTTAAGCGGCCGCAACCATGCTGGGCGGCCGCCTATTTGGTTGATGCGGCAAGCCGGGCGTTATATGCCTTCCTATAGGCAGTTGCGCAGCACTCACACAATAAAACAGATGTTTAAAACACCTGCTTTAATTGATCAAGTGACACGTATGCCGATTGATCAACTCGGTGTGGATGCAGCTATACTATTTTCTGATATTTTAATTGTTTACGAATGCCTCGGTATTGAATGGGACTTTGTTGAAAAGCAAGGACCTGTCATTCAAAGATTGGAAAACCCAGGCCATATCGACTCTTTAAAAAATCGTCCCGTTGAAGAAGCTCTTTTTTTTGTTAAAGAAGGAATCGAATCCCTTGTGAGTGATATAAAAATACCACTCATAGGTTTTTGTGGAGGGCCCTTTACTGTCGCTAGTTATATGATAGAGGGTGGATCTTCAAAAGAGTTATCAAAAACAAAAAAATGGCTTTACAGTCATCCAGAAGACTTTCATAAACTTTTAGATAAAATTACATCCCTTTCTTGCGACTATATCAAAATGCAAGAAAAAGCGGGCGTTAAGGCTATCCAATTATTTGATTCTTGGGCAGGGCTATTAGGTCCAGAAGATTTTGCAGAATTCAGTTTAAAATATCTAAAACGCCTGCAGAGCAGCGTTTCAGTTCCTGTGATTTTATTTTGTAGAGGATCATCTCATTATTACAAAGAGATGGCGACTATAAAACCAACTGGTATTAGTTTGGATTGGCAAGCCAATCTCAATGCAGTGCGAAGGGATTTAGGACCCTCGATGGTTTTGCAAGGTAACTTAGACCCTGCAGTACTTTATGCACCACAATCTGTTATCAAAACAAAAGTGCAATTTATTCTTAATGACTTTCAAAATGATCCAAGCTTTATTTTTAATTTAGGGCACGGTGTGATGCCTGATATTCCTTTAGAAAATGTTCAGTATTTAGTACGTTTGATTCAAGAAAGTGCTACACATAACACCATTGGATCATATGACAACAACGCATCCGGAAGTTCAACAGGAATGGCTAGCTCAAGAGCTTATCAAGTATAATAGGCCTGTTCCTCGTTACACTAGTTACCCAACAGCTAATGAATTTGTTCCATTAATCGAACAAGATTATCTTGATGCTTTAGAGCAATGGGATATTTCAGAAGAACCATTATCTCTTTACATACACATCCCATTTTGTAAGACGATGTGTTTGTTTTGTGGATGCTCCGTTATACTCAATCGTGATGCTGTTAACGAAAGACGTTATGTCGATTATTTGATTCAAGAGATGGAACTTTTAAGTAACCGTTTAAAACGTCCACACGTTGTGAAGCAACTTCATTTTGGTGGAGGAACTCCCACTAAACTCGAAGAGGCAGAACTAACTCGAGTATTTGATTCTTTAAAACGGTTTTTTACAATTGATTTTGAAAATGGAGAAATATCCATTGAGATAGATCCAAGAACTGTTTATTCCGATGAAGGTAAGAAATTAAAATTCTTAAGAAATCTGGGGTTTAATCGAGTAAGCTTTGGTGTGCAAGACACGTCAGATGTTGTACAAGAGGCTATCAAAAGAAGACAAAGTTATGAAATGACAGCTAAAACTTTTTATTTAGCTCAAGAGTTGGGTTTTACTGGAATTAACATTGATCTCATTTATGGATTGCCTTTTCAAACGGTAGAGACCTTTGAACAAACTATAAAAGATATCTTAAAGCTAAGTCCAGATCGTATTGCTTTATTTTCATACGCTAAAATTCCATGGCTTAAAGCCCATCAAAAAGCGATTAAAGATGAGACATTGCCAAGCACAGAAGAAAAATTTTCAATTTATCTTCTGGCGCGTAAACATTTTATTGAATCGGGGTATGAAGCCATTGGCATGGATCATTTTGCTAAAAAAAATGATGAGTTAACCAAGGCTTATGAAAATCAAGAGCTGCAGCGCAACTTCCAAGGATACTCTTTAAAGTTAGCTGAAGTGATGTTAAGCCTTGGTGTGACATCAATCGGTTATGTAAAGTCACATTACATACAAAATTTAAAAGATCTTCCGTCGTATTATGCTCAAATCGATCAGAAAAAACTCCCTATACTTAGAGGCATTAAATTAACGAATGAAGATCAATTGCGTAAATGGGTTATTGATACTTTGATGTGTAATTTTGAACTCAATAAAAATGCGTTTCTAGAAAAATTTAAAGAATCATTTGACGTTCATTTTAAAGAGTGTAAAGAAGCTTTACAGCAATTAATACTTGAGGGATTAATTACAGAAACTGCAGAGGGTATTTATCCAACATCACTTGGTCGTTTACTCATACGCAATGTGGCAAGTGTCTTTGATGCCTATTTGATGAAGAGTAAGGAAAAGAGCGTTTTTTCAAAGGCAATATAATATGCGTGTAGCTGTTTTAGGAGCAGGTATTGCGGGTTTGAGTCTTGCCTATTACCTGCAAAGAAAAGGTTTAAACGTTACTTTGATTGATCAAGCAGATAGAGTTGGTGGTTGGATTCAAACGGAAAAAGACTTGGGCTATCATTTTGAAAATGGTCCCCACAGCTATAGACCAACTCCTCTTTTAGAGAAACTCATCATCGAACTTAACATTCAAGATCAGGTACTCTTACCCGATCCTCTTGCGAAAAATAAATTTATTTATTATCGAAATCGATTAAACAAACCAGGTATTAACCCTTTTTCATCTTTTCAACGTCCAATATTTAAAGCATTGCTCAAAGAATGGAAACAACCAAATTTTGAAAATGAAGAAACTGTTCATGATTTTTTTTTAAGACGTTTTGGACATGACATAGCTAGCAATGTAATTTCAGCTCTTTGTGCTGGCATCTGGGGATGCCACCCTAAAGAACTCTCTATGGAGGCAGCTTTTCCAAAATGGCACAAGTGGGAAAAAGACTTTGGATCTATTACCAAAGCTTTATTTAAAAAACCAAAAGTTAAAAAGTCTTCTTTTTTAAATGCTTCTTCATTCACTTTTAAAAAAGGCATGGATGTATTGCCAAAAGCATTATTGCACTCATTTAAAGGGGATTTACGATTAAAATTTCCAATTCATAAATTAGATTTTTATAATAGATTTGTAAAAATTAACGATGCTGAAACATTTGATCGAGTCTATTCAACTCTTCCTGCAGACGCCCTTTCAAACACAATTCAAGATCAGTCAATTGCTCAATTATTAAATGAATTTAAATCATCCACATTAGATGTTGTGCAATTAGTTTATTCAGATGATGTTTTGAAGAAGAAAGGGTTTGGATATCTAGTGCCATTTGATCAAGGTATAAGTATATTAGGTGTTATTTTTGATTCAGCCATATTTCCTGAACAAAATTATGAGCAAGAAACACGATTAACTGTCATGATGCATCCAAATGAAAACCCGTTAGAAACAGCAACTAATGCGATAAAACAGCAATTAAACATTATAGATACACCTTTAATGTACAAAATGAGACATTGCCGGAATGCTATTGGTAAATATAGTATGGGACATATTAAAAGAGTACGCGATCTTGAAAACAAGATCGCGTCACTCAGCACTTCATTAAAAGTTATCGGCAGTAGTTTTTATGGACCAGCAATTAGCGATTGTATTGAAAAATCATTTCAAA
>JAEMRK010000079.1 GCA_016463375.1 Parachlamydiales bacterium
GTATATTATGGCAAACTTTAATGTTAATTTTCCTTTATCAAATTTAACTATCCCTTCGGTATCAGGAACAGCCAACTCTACTAATGTTTCGATTAGTAATTTATTCATCCAGAGTCATAAAAGGATTGGTGGTTTTGCAAGAAGCGGTAAGTTAATTGAAGATCCCGACTATTCTCCTCGTAAAGACGCAACTATCAAAAAATACGCCTACTTAAAGGATGCTAATACCGACAAAGTAGGTATCAAAGATTCAAATGAGTTAAAACAATCGACCAATGTTATTTATGGTATATGGAATAAAAGAACCCAAAAAGTTTACATTGGACAAACAGAAAGAACGGCATTAACTAGGTTATCAGAGCATATTAACGATGCTGTGAAAAATCGACGAGCTTCTCCACACCTTGACAATGCTTTTAAAAAAGAGCCAGAAGAGTTTTCTTGTTATTTAATTGAAGAAAATTTGTCTCAGACACAGTTAGACACTCAAGAGATATTTTGGATTAAGCATTATGGATCACAAGATCGAGAAAAAGGTTATAACTTAACAACTGGTGGTCAAGGCGTACACAGAGATCCTAGTAAACCTAATCCAAAACGTCCTAATTGGTTTGCAAATCTTGGAGAAAAAGGCCAAGAGCGTGCCCAAAAAGATAGTACTGACTTCATCAATAAACTATCTCCTCGTAAGCGCAAGCCGACCACACAAGGTGGTGCAACTAGTGCGCACACAGTAACTGTTATATCACCTGGTAAAAAACAAAAAGTTGTTCAAATTGATCCAGCACCGATCGTTACGACGACAACGACTACTGCACCAGTTGATACATCGTCTAAATTACAACCTAAAAAGCTGTTCTAACTAACAAGCTTTTTAGCAATTGATGCAACGTGTTGCCCTTGAAAACGGGCAGCATTGAGCTCATTTTCACTAGGCATCCTATCACCTTTTATCCCAGCAATCGTTGTAGCTCCATAAGGAGATCCACCCGTTATTTCATCCATACGAGACTGCTCTTTGAAAGTATAAGGCAAACCTGCTAAAACCATACCGAAATGAAATAGGTTAACGTAAAACGATAACAAGGTGGCTTCTTGTCCACCATGCTGAGACCCAGTACTTGCAAAAACACTTCCTACTTTTCCAACCAAACTATTTTGTGCCCAGAGTTTACCAGTAGCGTCTAGAAATTGTCTCATTTGACCACACATATTTCCGTAGCGTGTCGGTGTCCCAAAAAAGATACAGTCGTAATCTTTCATCTCATCAATTGTACATATTGGCACATGAGAGAATTTCTTTTGAGCATCGACTGCTTGCATTTTTTCTAAGACTTCAATGGGTAAAGTTTCTGGGACGCGTTTAATCTCAACATCGCAATTAGACACTTTACGAACTCCTTCAGCTACAGCTTCTGCCATATGGTAGATATGTCCGTAAGTTGAGTAAAAAAGAATTAAAGCTCTCATTAAGATCTCCACATTAAAAAATAAATATGTAGTTTTTTGAAGAATTGTTTGCAAGGAAAGCTCGCAATTAAAAGTGTGATCAACCAAAATGACGAAATTGGAGAAATATTTATGAAATGCAAAAGTATCTTGTCTATTTTCTTTTTGGTGGCTTTATCGCAATTATTTGCAGTTGAAACAAATCCAGATCGTATTAAGTACGGTTACTATGAAGATTCAAAAAATGGTTTTTCAATTGATATACCCAAAGAATGGGTTGTGTTGCCAAATCAAACTGCAAGTCTTGTCATGGCAGCTCCTCAAGATCGTTCGACGACTAAATTTCGTCCAAGTCTTAACATTATAGTGGATAGAATTACGCACAAAGCTACTCTGAACGAGCTTTTTGATATAAATGTAAAAAATGCTGGAGCTGTTTTACATCAGTTTCGCATTGTTGAAATTACAGATGTCAAAGTAGATGATGTGCCTGCGCAACGCATGGTTTACACATGCAAAATATTTCGCAATGGTATGTATCTAGACGTTAAGAACATCGTTTATTGTTTAGTCAAAGATAATATATTCTACATCATTACATGTTCAGCACTCGATGAACAGTATGATAAATATTACTCTTTATTTATGCGATTAATTGGAAGTGTCAGCATATTTTATCCGACTGGAAAAATTGGTTCTTCTTATTAAGTCAAAGACTTCGCCATTGTCGCTAATAAATCTTTTTTTTCTGCTTCATTGACTATGTTATACCAGTACCTGTATTGCTCTACTGCTTGATGTAAGAGCATCGATTGGCCACTAATAATTGTGCAACCAATTTGTTCAGCGTCTTTTAAAAGCTTGGTTTTTTTAGGATTGGATATGACATCCATGACAAGCATAGATTTTTTTAAGGAGTGCTTGTCGACTAAGCTTTGCTTAGTTGTCATACCAACATTTGTGGCATTAATTAAAATGTTAACTGTTTGATTGAGTAGCGATGGGAGATCATCAAATTTAAAACACTCAATACTAAATTTATCAGCTAAAAATTTTGCCTTTGAATAAGTGCGATTAACAATAGTCACATGAGCACCTCTTTTTTTAGCCTCGTAAGCAATGGCTTTTGCAGTAGCACCAGCTCCTAATATGACAATGTGTTGGTTAATCACTGGCTTGACGTCTTCAAGTGCATTTAATGCCCCGATTCCATCTGTATTAGATCCAATCCAGACTCCGTTAACTTTAACGATTGTATTAACAGCTCCGATTTGATGGGCATCAAATGAAAGTTCTTTCAAATGAGGAACAATTGTCTCTTTGAGAGGCATAGTTACACTAAATCCAAGAAATTGAGTGGTGAATTGATTTTGGGATATATCAAAAAATGAGGGGAGTTCATCTGTTTGAAATGGTATTTTAATATAAATAGCTTTTTTATTTAACTTGTCTAGAACAGCATTATGAATGACATCCCCAAAACTTAAATCGACTGGAAACCCAAGAAGACCTAAAATTTGTGTACTAGCATTTAGTTTTGGATATTTGTACTTGTGCACTAGTTCGGTGATTGGCATTTGTCCGGGTGCATTGGCATATTCATTGTCTGCTGGAGCAAAGCTAATTGGACAATTAAATAATGGCAATAAGGCTCTTCCAAAAGATCCATTTTCACCCATTGGGATGGCAATTGTTTGATGATTATTCATTTTCAATAATTGAAAGACATCTATGCTATTTTTACATGCGATTGCTATTTTAACATATGTAGCATCTGGATAAGTTTGTCGTATTTGATTTATCAGACCATGTACTTGTTCAATAGTTTCAAACGGTATTTGTGAATGGTATGTTACAATACACTTTCTTTGTTTAAGCAATTCAATACTTAACTCTTTGGGTATATCTGAAGAAAATTCCCATGACACATAGTCTGGATTGAGTTCTTCTATCGCATTTTTAAAGTCATGCCATGGAGTATTTTGTTTGAGATCATCACCAATAAGCAGGGGCTTATTTACAGACTTTAATAAGTCTTTAATGTCTCTAATTGATATTAAATTAAAAAGGGGAAATCGCAGCTCAATGATATTAGAATAGGGCGCTGCCTTGAGCTGTTCACAAAATATTTTATGCCACTCGCAACTCTGTGAATCTGCTTTTATCGTTAAAGGAAGGCAGATAAAAGTTTTCAATTTGAACATCAGATAGCGCCACTTTTACAGCAAATTCAGTAAATGTTAATTCTTTAATAACTAATATTTTTTCGATAATCAAATTAAGATCTTGCGCTTTTTTTATGCTTAAGTGGATAGCTTCTTCGTCAATATTATCAACTTGATAATCACTTAAATTAGATAAAATACGAGTCAATTCACCATTAGCCTGTCTTAGCATTCCAGTGATGGTATGGAATTTAAAGAGGCGATTTTGAACAAATGGTTTCAGTTCCGCTTTAACAGATTTTAGATAATCTTTTTTAAAGCGACTAAAGGCATTAGTCAAAGCTTTTGGTGAACATAAAAGATCTTGTTTGTCAGTACTATTTAAATGTTTTGTTAGATTGTTAGCATCACCAAAATGATTGAATGTTACAATCATTTGATCCAGCATCTCATTTGCTTGTTTTTGGTACTGATTGATAAATCGATATTCTTCAATTCCATTAGTTTTATTAATTTTTTGAATGTAGTTAGCAAATTCTGAAATCAAACGAACAAGATTGACTACACATATGATTGTAAGAATGATGTATAATACAAATTGAGCCGGTGGGAATACAGCCATAGCAACAAATATGACTAAAATGACAATGTAGGAGACGGTTTTGGCAATACTTATATAATAAGTGTGGCGAATGTCTTTAACTGCAGATTGTATCAAAGCCAATGCAATATAATCGTTTAGTTCTGAGGATTGGGCTGTCTTATTAAAATGCAGCTCACTGGCCTTTTTTAAATTGTCCCAACCTTCACTAGTAAAAATTTGTTTGATCCGTTCTTGCCTTTTCTTTTCTAAAAAAAACTTTAATTTTGCTGCATGGCATAAGCCTTCATTATTTGACAAAGCAAACTGGACAATCTTATCGTCTTTTGTCTTTAAAATATTTTCTTGATGATTAACGAAGTTTAAAATTTCTTCTACGATATCCTCAGAGGATTTAGTTGTATTACTAAGTTCATTTTCTAAAGATTTAACAATCCTATTTAACCGGAGATTTTCAACAAAAGATCTTACTATTAAAAAAGTAAATACTACATAAAATAAGCCGGTGGACAGTGGTGTTACGATGTAATGAGCAAGTTTCATAACATTTAAATACTCAAAGAATTGCAGGGCACTTATAACCGCAAGAGCTGTCATACAAGCTAATTCAAGGGATTTAAAAAAATGGTGATAACAATAATGAGATGCTCCCAGAGCTATATCTTCAACTATATTTTTTATAGATTTTGCAAAGTCGTATATAAGAGGGGCTAGCACTATAGCGTTAAAAAAAGTATTTGAAGTTATAAAAAATGGGTGTAAATTTTGAGCTTTTTTTATGACATTAGATACTTGTAAGCATGCAGTTGAGGCGGTACTGCCAATATTTGCGACCTGATCTAAACCACTTAAGATCTCTTCTGGTTTTTTAAAAAAATTATTAGCAAATCGTTTGATTTTATTTAAAGTGCTATCGTTATTAGTATAAACAAATGAGTAATAGTTAGGCTGGCTTATTATAGAGTTTACTGGGTAGTTAATCATATTATAACCAATCATTATTAAGGTTATTAT
>JAEMRK010000080.1 GCA_016463375.1 Parachlamydiales bacterium
ATTATTACCTATAATAGAAAATATTAAATTGATGAATAACAGTCTATGTCGATCACAAGCAAACAAGATACGAGAAAATCTCAAACAAATGTTTAAAGAAGAAGTTTAAGTATTTCTATCACTATTCAGCTCTAAGAGATGAATAGTGTTGACTAAGTGGATTATTCTAGTATTCTTTGTTTGCTTTATCATAACTTTAAGCTAACAATCTACTCTGGTGCGATTTGCCAAATAGAGATTCTTCGAAGTCCACTTCTAAATTTTTCTCCACTCAATGCATTCTTAAACGGAGTTTCCTATGGAATTTGTAAAAGCTCAAGAAGTCCATTATGTATCTAATAGTCCTAATTGCGGTGTGACGGAATACAGTTTTAAAGATAAAGACATAAACACGGCTCTTGTAAAGATATCTGGACGTTATCCAGAAAAGGATTATTCCATAAACCATGTATGTAAAATCATGGCATTTGTATTGGAAGGAAAAGGTTCAGTAACGATTGAGGATAAAACGATTGAGTTACTCCCCTATGATATGGTTTTAATATCACCTGGTGAGAAGTATTACTGGGATGGAAAAATGACTATTTTAGTTCCTTCCACACCTACGTGGTATTTTGAACAATACGAATTAGTCGAGTAGTAATTTTAAATTTCTAACCCAAATGAAAATATGAATTTGTTAGCTCAATATAAGCAACGCCTCAATCTTCATGATGCAACTTTCATTCCTATAATTCATGAAGATGCGCTTGTCGCTATAGTTTACAAAATCATTAAATCGGATAGTGAACAACTTGCATTAAAAATATGCGATCGATCAGAGGATTTCTTTAGAGAAATTTACTATTTGAAGTTCTTTGAAAACCTAATACCAGTACCCAAAGTCATCGATTCCGTAGAACCTCAAAAGGGTATACATGGTGCAGTATTAATGGAGTTCCTTCCAGGTAAATTAATGCAAAAAATCGATGTCAATAAGGATCTTGCTCATGAAATGGGAGCCATTTTAGCTAAAATTCACTTAAATCGGACTGATGGATACGGTAATATCACCGTAAGTGATCAAAGCTTTGATCCAAGTATTCATTTTACAGCGAAATTTGAAGAAGGTTTAGAGGAATGCTCTAATAATCTTCCTAAAGCACTCATTCAACAATGCAAAGAGTATTTTAAACAAAATATAGATCTATTAAAGCTCGCTGATGGCCCTTGTATTATTCACCGCGATTTTAGGCCTGGAAATATTATTGTTAACGATGGAAAAATTCGCGGGATCATTGATTGGTCATCATCTCGCTCTGGCTTTGCGCAAGACGACTTTTGTTTCTTGTACAATAAACGCAACAAACTAAGTTCTGAAAATCAGCCTGCTTTTTTTGCAGGTTATGAGACTATTAGAGCATTACCAGATTTATCAATAATGCCTTTTCTACTTTTGAGCCGTGCTATTGCTACCATTGGTTTTACTGTTAAACGCGATACTTGGTTAACAACAAGCGCAGATTTATACTCACTCAATCGTGCATATCTAGAAGATTTTTTCAATTAAGACCATTTAATCGGACGTTTAAATACTTTAATGGAAAGAATATCGTAACAATACCACTTAAAATTCTCAAATGAAGTTATTGCAACTGCCTTTGATTCAGTCTTAGAAGATGTATGGATAAATTCTTTTTCGCTCAAGCAGATACCTACATGTAATATCTTAGTATAAAGTCCAAAGATTGATACTCCAAAAAATACAAGATCCCCTTTTTGAACATCTTCTTCGATAACAGTTACTAAACGAGTGCTATTAACTTGATCTTTAGAGTCGCGCGGTAACTTAATACCCATCTCACGATAAATTATCTGAGTAAAACCCGAAGAATCTAAACCAAAGCTCGAGCGCCCACCACAAATGTAAGGCACATTGATAAATTGTTTAGCTAAGTCAACGCCTTCTGTTGCTGTTAAGGCATGAGTATCAATTCTGACATCGTTTAGTTGAAGAAATCCTATTTTTCCATCTACCAATTCAACTTGTAACCAAGAAGGTGTCTTAAATAGGACGTTGAAGCGACTGCCAAAAGGCACTTCTAACAATGGAGTTTCAGATACACTTGGTTGACTAAATATCTTACTTCTTAAACTTTGTGTCTTAACTATAACTTGGTTGTCATCGAAAAAATGACCCGTTATTTTCATAACGCATTCTTTTTTAATCCATCCCTTGTAATCATCGTAAGTTGTTTTCACATGTAGCCAGTTACCACACTCTTCTAATAAAACGATTTTTTCAGAATAGGTAGCCTGGGATACGACAGGGCTTTCAAAAGAAGAACTTTTATACATAAAAGCTGTTGGAGCATTAACAACATATGTGAAAGTGTAGATTTTCATTGTGAATCTTATAATAGTTTAAAGGCCCTGAAATATAGTTCTAAAGCTATTTAAAATCGATTAAAACTCAAATATCTCTGACAACAATTATGCTGCACAAAAACAGCTGTAGGGCTGTTTTTGTATTGAATTTAAAAAATTGAATTGCAAGTATTCCGCTTTCGATAATTCGCAATTTTCAAAGGCCACTATGAAAATACAATCAATGATATCCAAAATGTTCATTATGGCTACATTAGCAATGAGCACAAATTGTTATTGCTATGCATTAGATGAGACTACCGGCATTTGGCAAGGCAAAGATATAGGTTGTGCACATATGTTCGATCCATCATTAGCCCAAGGCATTAGCCAATTTTTTATTGAAGAAAAAGCTGAATCTGTAGTGGATTTAGGATGTGGTATGGGCATCTATACAATGATGTTGAAAAGCTATGGATTGAATTGTGATGGATTTGATGGTAATCCAGATACACCTATAGTTACAGGTGGAGTTTGCCAAGTACAACCTTTACATGTCTCTTTTGATTTAGATAAACAATACTCATGGGTCATGTGTTTAGAAGTTGGAGAGCTCGTGCCTGCTGAATTTGAAGATACCTTTATAGAAAATCTTGTCAATCACGCCAAAGATGGTATTTTATTAAGTTGGGCAGTAGTTGGACAAAGTGGATGGGGCCATGTGAACTGTCAAAACAATGACTATATCCGGGCCTGTATAGAAAGCTATGATTTTGAAAGTGACTTCGAAGCCGAAGAGTCTTTAAGAGCACAAGCCACAACTTGTGGGCATTTCAAAGATACGATCATGGTCTTTAGAAAAGTAAAATAAACACACTATCATCTGAATACTTTGGGTATTCAGATGATGTTTCTATTTAAATTTATGCACCTTTTTAAATTGATTAGCCGCTAAATCACCACATTTAGTCGAACCTTTTATGCATTTTATTAAAACTATCCCACACATCTTGGCTATTGCTTTTGGAGCGTATGGTTCAGCTATATATAAAAGCATAAGTCCAAACACACCTAGTACATAATTATTGTTTTTAGTTGTTTTATGAGACGTTATAACAGAGCTCGTCAAATGCCGATTGGCATTTTGTAAATTGGAGTGATTAATGGACATTTTTCCTTTAACGTTTTTGAATTAGTTTAAATGGATAGTACTAAATATTGCGTTGTGATCAGAAAGAGCACTAGGCCTAAACTCTAATCCAGAAAAACCGTTATCTAAAATAGTTGTAGAGATATCAAGTGTTTTTCCTGCAATAAAGGTGAAGTCTAAAACTTGATCTTTAGAACTTGCGTAATCGGTTAGCTTTTCACCCCATTTATCTCCGCCCCATGTAGATATACCAACTACGTTTGGGTCTCTTCTAAGCCAGTCTTTTTCATAATGACTTAAAAAATTATCTATCTCAATTTCTTCTTGGTTCAAGTCCCCTGTTAAAATGACATTGTAACCTTTGTCAATTTTATCCTGGATTTTTTGACCTATCTTTTTCATTTGAGCTGCACGTGATGTCACATCAGTTGCCTCTGGTTTTGAAGGGACTTCGGAGTGCTGCAAATGAGTTGATATGATATTTGCACAAGCATGGTTGTCTCCATAACTTTTGATATCAAAAGATAAAAATCCTTTTTCAGACTTTGCTCCACGACCCGTTATTTCACTACCTTTGATAAAAGGTGTAAACTCAATTGAGTCTTTAATAATTTCATATTTGCTTGCAATATATAGCTGGGACGTGGGCCCTAGCGCTCTTGTACCAGCTATTGGTATAATATACGGGTAATCTTTGAGCTGGGAAGATATATAACAAGCATCGCAAATATCAGAAACTTCATAAAGACAAACGATGTCTGGATTCATTTCTTTGATCACTTTAAGATTATCATCGATTCTAGACCTATATGAAGGTGGTAAAACACCTCCATTTGTTATTGCATAACCACCGGATGGGTAACATTGGTTGTGGGAAAAAACAGTGATTTTTTTATCTTCTGGTAAAACTTTGCCAACCTTAGAGTTTTGTATAAAAGTAAATGGCTTAGACTCACAAGTAGCCACAATTCCTCTTAAAGCGGCTCCTAAAGGAGCTGTAAATGGCGCTATTAGTCCACATCCACCAATACCTAAAATTAATAGGGCTGATTTCACAACTTTTTGAACAGGCGATTTACACACATAATCTAAAATATTAAAAGTGTAATAATACTCTCTAACTTTACAGATGGGGTCAGTCAGTTTTGATGCCAATTTTAAAGTATTTAATTTGGCAGCTGTACGCCAAGAGCTTAAATATTCACTAGAGGTTGAGTGCTTAGTTTGATCTGTAGTCCTAGCTACAACTCCGTTAATGGACCCTGTAAGGATGCTCATATTTACCTTATATTTTATCAAAAAGTTTGAATTGCGTGTGATCAGACCTAAAGTAAAAAACCTTCTCATTTAAATCAGTTTGAAGGTTCTTAAGCCGTTAAAAAATTCAGCTTTAATTTCACCCAACTGATATTTATTTTTTTTGAGCGTATCTTCAATCAAATTTGAATCGAAAGGCTCGCTATTTTTTATAGTGAATTGACGATTTTGATATTTGAAATCGATTTCTATAGTCTCGCTAATCCTAGCAAAGGATTTAGCAACTTTAATTATAGTCGACAACCCATAAGACCCATGTGCATAGAGTATAGCTTCAACACCTGATGGTTCTATAACATTTAAATCTTCGGTAGTTGGAAAGGGAAGAAAAGATTCCGAAGGTCTATGATTATGTATTTGAAAAATATGAGCCATAAATAGCCTTAATTT
>JAEMRK010000030.1 GCA_016463375.1 Parachlamydiales bacterium
AAAGCGGCATGTATTGCATATTTAATAGATAAATTGAAAAACAATGGGTTTAATCAAAATTTAGCTGTAAAAAATAATCTACTTTATAGTGCTAATGGAGATAACGTTATTGAAGTTATTGACATGAATACTTCTCAAGTTAAAGCACAATTACGGGGTCATGTTGATACTATTTTAACATATGTTGTTTTTAAAAACATGTTGGTATCAACATCTGCCGATGGAGCATTAAAATTTTGGAATACAAACAACAATACACTTATCGAATCAAAAAAACTGGGTAAAGAATTTACGGAGCTGACTATTGAAGATGGTAAATTGTTTGGGTCATTTGTAACTTATACTAAAGGACCTCAAAATACCAACTCAGCTACAGCTCATAAAGAAAGTTTAGAGACTCCTACATAAAACGTCTTAAACAACTGAGTTTATTTAAATGGTGTCCTGGCTTTCCTGGGGCACCTTTTTTGATAAGCTCTAAAATTTAAAATAATAATTATAAAAAAACTATGAACTATCATTAGTAAATCTCAACTCAATACATTAGCAATTCCTCTTCAATTAAAATAAATTATTACAGATACATTTCTAGTTAGGTATTTTTATACACTACTTTCGTGACAAAACGGTTGCCAGCAATCCCTGTAAAACATAAAATACCACTATTTGGTTTAGGAGCATGATAATTTATGGTACGCATCAGTAAACAGCAAGAGAGACGCAGTGTAAGTCCAAGAAGACCTCGGGCTAACTTCCCAAAAACTGGTTCTCGCAAAGATAATCTTCCTTCTGGATTTAAAGAGCACCAAAATGCCTTAGAAGGTGAATTGGCTCAATCAGCTTTTATTCCTAAAATTAAATAATAAGGATCATTATACACCATGTCTCGTCACAAGAGTTACGGAAAATCTAATAAAGATAACAAAAAACGCAACGTATTAAAACGTTTTGAACGTGTTGACGTTTTACGTCAATTAGGCCGCTGGGATGACAGCAAAAATAAAAGTGTCACAGGTCTTCCTAAGACGCCAATCATTCCTTAATGCAAGTTATACTCTTCAACGAGCAGTCGAGCTACTCTTTAAATCTCGAAAATTTACAACGTCTCGTTGAAGAAGTCCTTAAGCTGGAAAATTGCGAATGCAACGAAGTGATTATTCACTTCGTTGAAGAAAGCGAAATTTGCCAGCTTCATGATGAGTTCTTTGATGATCCTTCGCCCACTGACTGCATTACGTTCCCTATGGATGAAACCGAGGGTGATGAATACAGAGTGCTAGGCGAAGTTTTCGTTTGCCCAAAAGCTGCTTTTGATTATACCTCGATAAATGGTGGAGATTCAAATCTTGAACTGACTTTGTACGTCGTTCATGGTCTACTCCATTTACTAGGTTATGATGATATATCGACGAGGAAGCGAGCTAAAATGCGCGCGGCTGAGAAGCGCCATTTAGATCATTTGCAAGAAGAAAAGCTCACCCTCGCATTGCAAAGGGAATAGCAAACATGTCTTTGAGCTTTTTATTGCTCGCCATCATTTTACTTATTGGCACATTTTTCTTAACAGCTTGCAGCTCTTCTTTGCGCCAATTGCGCAAATTGCGTTCGCGTTCTCAAATTGATGTCATTGGAAAAAGTTTCTTTTATAGAGGTTTTCACCAAGTTTTTTTTGGTAAAAAAGAGCATCATACTCTGTACTTCTCTGTTCTTTGCGCAAAAAACATCACTTTATTTGCCTTTGCGGTCATTAGTTTAGGATTTGTTTTAGATATAACAGATCAATTAGCAGTATTCTTTCCATCAGCCACTCCGCATACTAATCTCTACTGGGGATTATCTGTCGTAGGAGCGCTTGTCTGTTTAGCATTATCCTTATTGATTGGCGACCTGTTACCAAGAACTTGGGCATTTCGCCACCCTATTAGTGCTTTCAGAACATCGAGTGGTGTCGCCTCAGTTTTTTTAATCTTGTACTTTCCTCTATCTTTTTTGATTCTTAAGCTATTCTCTCATCTTGGACATGTCGATATTGAAGGCCATGCACCCACTGGAAAAGTAGCAATGGCCGAAAAAGTACAGGAAATTCTGCAAGAGGCAGAATTATCTGGTCAATTGGCACCAAATGACCGTGCACTTATTCATGCAGTCTTATCTTTTAAAGATCGGATTGTAAGAGAGATCATGGTGCCAAGAATTGACATTTTCAGCCTGCCACATACAACCACACTTCGACAAGCCACTGAATTACTCGTTCAAGAGGGATACAGCCGCGTACCTGTCTTTAGAGAGACAATTGATAACGTTCTGGGCGTTTTGATGTACAAGGACATCCTAAAGATTTATATGGATGAAGGAAAAAGCGGCGGTGCTAGACTTGAACAAACTATTGAAACTCTGTTAAAGCCTGTTTTTTATACCCCAGAGACTAAAAAGGTATCTCAACTACTCCAAGAATTTCGTCACAAACAAAGTCATATGGCCATCGTCGTCGATGAATACGGTGGTACAGAAGGTATTGTCACAATAGAAGACATTTTAGAAGAAATTGTTGGAGAGATTGCCGATGAGTACGATGATGAAGAAGCCAAGCTATACTTTGCTCAACCAGGTGGCGGCTGGGTGGTCGATGCTAGAATGTCTATTCTAGACGCTGAAGAGACTTTTCAAATCAAATTACCACACGATGGAGAATACGACACGATTGCTGGGTATATTTTTCATCGCGCAGGAACAATACCCCCTAAAGGTTTCCGCATCCATCATGACACATTCGATCTAGAAGTGATTAGCTCTAACGATCGCAGTGTCAAAAAAGTGCGTATCCATCCAAGGATTAGTAGTACATAATTGTATTATTTAAGGTTCTTCGTGATGAGATGGCCAGTATCTATGGGAATAAAGCTCCCAGAGCCCCTCTTCTTTTATGTAATCTTTAGAGTGGTGAAGATGATGCGCCTCTTTTGAAGCTAAATTAAAAATAGCATCATCATCAAACTCTAATATATTAGTTGGACAAGTTGGTATAACAATCATCCACGTATGCTCTGGCTCTTCAAGTACTTTACACACAACATCGTCTGGTACGTGGTAGCCCCTACTGCTCAAGGCTTGTCGTGGATTCTCCAATAACTCTTTACGAAATTCGGGTTCTTTCCAAGCCTGCGCAATCAATTCAGCTTCAATATCTTCTATACTGTGATGTTTAGTCTTATTCATAAAATTAAACTATCCCCCATACAGGACATTACTATCCTATTAATTCCTATTCTAATTAATAAACTAATTATGGTAAATTTTATTTAGAATAGTATTATTTAGCCTTCTAACCTTTAATACTTTAATTAAATTAAAACTAATTCATAAGCTTGAAAAAGGGATTGAGAAAAAAGGCTACACGACCTATGATTCCAACTCTTTGTCTTGGAGTTATCATATGCGTCGATCTATTTGCCTTTGTGAACCTCATTCAGCCTTAGCAGGCGAAACATCGACTTGGAAGTTTGTGTTTACTACTGCTAACTCAATACCTAAAGGTGCAAGGCTAAAATTTGACCTTTTAAGTAAGGGACGCACGATGGACTGGGAAGTTCCATCTACAGACATTAAAAAAGCGACAAGTGTTATCTGGGCTTTTATTGACCCTGCCAAACCAATTAGTGCTAAAGCTGTAGAAACAGCTGACTCTATCGTTCCTCAGTATGAATTTGCACTGCCTTCTGAATTAAAACCTGGTCAATCATTTACTGTAGTTCTTGGAGCACCTCCTAAAGGTACTGGTGGTAGCACTTGCCAAACAGCTATTCAAAGACGTCGTCAATTTTACTTATATATCGATCCTAAAGCTAATGGTAAATATGAAGATCCTGAGATGTTCTCTATGGATATTCGTGGTAACCGTTTACACGCAATACGTATCATTGCTCCATCGATTGTCACAAAAAATAAACGTTTCGACATCATTGTTCGGTTTGAAGATGAATTTGGCAATTTAACAAACAACGCTCCTGAAGGAACATTGATTGAATTAAGCCATGAACATCTTAGAGAAAATTTAAATTGGAAATTATTTGTTCCTGAAACGGGATTTGTCACATTACCTAACCTGTATTTTAATGAAGAAGGCGTTTACCGCATTCAACTGCGCAACATGCGTACAGGCGAGATCTTTTCATCATCTCCTATTAAGTGCTTCAATGAATATCCTAAACAACTTTTTTGGGGTATGTTACATGGTGAGTCAGAACGTGTTGACTCAACAGACAATATCGAGAGTTGTCTTCGTCATTTCCGTGATGAGAAAGCTTTTAATTTCATGGCAACATCGCCCTTTGATAGTGCAGAAGAAACACCGAACGAAATCTGGAAATTGATTTCTGGTCATGTGACAGAATTTAATGAAGATGAACGCTTCACAGCTTTCTGTGGTTTCCAATGGACTGGAGAATCTCCAAGCGAAGGAACACGTCAGTTTTTATATCTCAAAGATGGAAAACCATTGATGAGACAAAAAGAAGTGAAAAGTAACGTCTTGAAAAAGATTTACAAATCAATTTCTTTTAAAGAAGCCATTGCTATTCCGACATTTACCGCCGCTAAAGGTTTTGACTACGATTACAGCGATTTTACAGAAGAATTCGAACGAGTTGTTGAAATTTACAATGCATGGGGATCTTCAGAGTGTCTTGAAAAAGAAGGCAATCCAAGACCCATTGCTAGTACAGGTAAAAAGGGTGTCGGCATGGTCGCTGAAGGCACTATTCAAAGTGCTTTAGCTCGCAATTGCCGTTTTGGTTTTGTAGCTGGTGGTTACGATGACCGCGGTATATATGACAACTTCTTTGACTCTGATCAAATTCAGTACTCTCCTGGTATGACTGCAATTTTTGCAGCTGACCATACGAGAGAGTCAATGATGGATGCTCTGTATCAACGCTCGTGTTATGCAACAACTGGTCCTCGTATTGTCTTGGGGCTATTTTTAGCTGGTAACCCGATGGGTAGCATTTTAGATACTAAAACAAAACCTGGTCTTTCTATCAATCGACACATCTCTGGATTTGTTGCAGGAACTGCACCTATCCGTACGATTGAAATCATTCGTAACGGACAAGTGATCAAAACATTTAGTAAAATGGATGCCTCTTGTGATTTCGCTTACGACGAAAGTGACGAGATGAAAAAATACGTATTCGACGGCGGTAAAGAAAAACCACCTTTCCTTTACTATTATGTCAGAGTTACACAAGAAGATAACCACATCGCATGGAGCTCGCCTATCTGGGTTGACTATTATGGAGATCTCCTGTCTTCAGCTCCGAAAAAAACCAAAAAAGTGACTAAAAAGTAAATTTAAATTTCTTTAGGGCAGTAAATCTTACTGCCCTTATTTCTTTCTTCATACAATATTTTCATAATTAAAATTTTATTGATGAGTATTTGACAAAGTTGCTAATCTGGCAATTTCTTAAAACTCATCAGTGAAAACTCAATGACCCAGACTTTATCTCATCCTGTAATGCCAACGACAGAACTGCAAATCATTGCTGACAAAGTGATTGCAGGTCAGAGACTGAGTTTTGAGGATGGGTGTCATCTTTTTGCAACTCCTCATGAAGATGCTGTTGGAGAGCTTGCAAATTTTGCAAGAAAGAGACTTGTTGGCGATACAGTCTATTTTGCAACAACTCTTTATATTCATCCGACTAATCTTTGTGAACTCTCCTGCCCCATGTGTTCTTTTTACGCTAAACCCGGCATGAAAAAAGCATGGTTTATGACACCAGAGCAAATTGAAACAAAAGTGCGTTCACATATTCATCAAAATCTAACTGAAATTCATATCGTCGGTGGACTTTGGAGAGAATGTAATCTTCCTTATTATCAAGAAATGTTTACTCGCATCAAAGCCATTGATCCAAAACTTCATATCAAAGCTTTAACACCAGTAGAATATGATTTTTTAGCAAGACTTCATGGTTTAACCATAGAAGAGGTATTTAAACTCATGATTAGTTGGGGACTTGGATCGCTTCCAGGAGGCGGTGCTGAAGTGCTTGTTGAACGCATTCGCAAACAAGTCGCCCCGCAAAAAATAAGTTCTGACGAATACCTCAACATTCATAAAATCGCTCACCAAGTTGGCCTTCCATCAAACATCACGATGCTTTTTGGTCATGTAGAAGATGATGAAGATCTTGTAACACATTTGTGTAAAGTGAGAGAATTGCAAGATGAGACAAAAGGTTTTCAAACGTTTATTCCACTTAAATATCATGTTGAAAATAACGCTCTTGGTAAACGCAAACAACGTTTGAAATCCAAAAATGATAAAAAAGTTTTTGCGGTATCAAGACTTATGCTAGACAACGTCCGCAACGTCAAAGTGCTATGGAATTACTTGGGTATAGATGTTGCCAAAGAATTGTTGTTCTTTGGCGCCAATGATTTGTCTTCAACCAACATTGAAGAGCAAATCATTATTGCAGCTGGTGGCATTCAAGTTGCGATGACAAAAGAGCGGTTATGCCAAATCATTTTAGAATGCGGCAGAACACCCAAAGAGATTCACTCGGGACATTGCTATGCCGAAGATCAAAAGCTTTTTAACTGTAGTCTAACAACAAGTTAAAACTATGCTATATGTGGGACAAATCCAATACGTAAATACTTTACCAATTTTTGGTGGGTTTTTAGAAAAAGCGGTTGCCTCAGATGCTCAGTTTGTTATGGCAACACCGACAAGATTAAATCGACTACTCAGAGAAAAATCGCTCGATTTATCTATGATCAGTAGCGTTGAATATTTAAGTAAACAAGATGAGTATATTCCTTTTGCTCACTTAGGAATTGCCTCTAAAGATGAATTGCAAAGCGTTTGTCTTTATACAAAGCTTCCCATTAATCAGCTTAATCACAAAAAAATTGCTGTGACTGGTGAGAGTGCAACATCTGTTAAATTGCTTCAAATACTTTGCAAACACTTTTGGAAAATAAGCCCTATCTTCACGCCACTTGATGAAAAAGGAATGCAAGGCGATGCCTTTTTGTTGATTGGCGATCGTTGTTTGAGCCATCAAAATATCGATGGTTATCAACGCATCGACTTATCTCATGTATGGTATGAAGCGACTAAACTTCCGTTTGTTTTTGCCCTCTTTGTTTTGCGCAAAGAGATCATTAAAGAAAAAGAAAATGAGATCATGAAGTTCCAAGATGAAGTGCTAAAGTCGCTAGCTTGGTCTGAAAGCAATATTGATACAATTATTGCAAGAGCTCATCAACAAACTCAACTGACTACTGAGCTACTATCACTTTACTATTCTAGAGTCATTAATCGTATTACAGATGAAGAAATAGTAGGCCTCGAACATTTTTCAGAGCTTTGTGGATTTCAATTACATCGAGAGCAATTTCATTTTAGCTACCAAAACACATAACGAGGATTCACTTGACGTCCGATAAAATCACATATGATAAAAGCTCACCTGAAACGATTCAGAAAATGTTTTCAAGTGTTGCCCCTTGCTATGATAAAGCCAACGGTTACCTCTCACTTGGTCTTTACAAATGGTGGAATAAACAACTAGTTTTAACAGCTTCAAAAAGTGACCCACAATTACTATTAGACTTGTGTGCAGGCACTGGTGACATTGCAATCACCTTCTTAAAACATTTAAATAATTCAAAAGCCATCTTACTTGATTTTTGCCAAGACATGTTAGATTTAGCAAAAATTAAAGCGTCTAAAAACGACTTGGATCACCAAATCAATGACTTTATCTGCGCTGATGCACAAAGCATACCATTACAAAATGACTTAGTTGATGCCATTACTATTGCTTACGGTATACGCAATGTAAGAGATCCTCTTAAATGCGTTCAAGAGGCATTTAGAGTACTAAAGCCAGGTGGTCGATTAGCGATACTTGAATTGACAAGACCATCCAATCCTTTTATGCGTTTTGGGCATCGAGTCTATTTAAAAGGTGTCGTTCCCGTACTTGGAAAATGGGTAGCGTCCGATAAAAATGCATACGCTTACCTATCCAAAAGCATAGGCGCATTCATAGCACCAAGTGTCATTACTCAATTCATGAAACAAAGTGGTTTTACAAAAACTAAGATTATCCCGTTAATGGGAGGAGTTGCATCTATCATTGTAGGAGATAAAGAACCGACAGCTTAAAGCTGTCGGTTCTGAAAAAGCATGCACTAAGCCTAGTGACGTTTAAAGAAATGACGTAGACGATCAATCATGTGGTGCCAATTTGTTTTAACTTTTGAACCAAATGTATGAAATCCATGTTTAACTTCTTTACGGTATAGTATAGCAGAAATCGTTCCAGCAACAATTCCGAATAGACCAACAATACCACCTGTGATTTTAGCAGCATGCTCTGTGCGTTCTACAGCATGAGTATGTTTTTTTAACTTAGCGCTCATTTTTTCGATTGTTGTTTGTTTAACTTCAACAAGCTGTGGATTTGTTGTTTCAGTTACGATAACTGTTTCAGCAGTTCTTAAATCTTCAACAGTATTAGTCAGTGAATCTTTTTCATGACGATGATGTCGGCGTCCACTAATATGTTTACGACCTGTTGCTTTAGAAAAACTCTCAGATGCAACATCTAATTTTTTTACTTTTTTTCCTGATGTTGCCGTTGAACTTGTATGTTCAAAAGTAGTTCCTGGGGTTAATGGATTGATTGTTGTTTCTTTTTGAACAACACCTGTGCCAGTTGGGGGATATGCATAAGTATCAACTGTTGTCTTAACATCAACTTTGCCTTGAACTTGAGTTTTTGTAGCAAGAGCTTCAGCATTAGTCGAGTCAACAATTTTTTGTGTAACAACTGGTTGGCCCACTTCAGTTGCATTACTTTGTTTTGCATCTATAAGTCTTTTGGTTCCTTTCGGAGACACTTCATATGTCTTTTCAGTAGTATGAGCCTCGACAGATGGCTGCACAATTGTAGTTTCTACTTGGATAGAACCTTCTTTTGTGACAGCCATGTTTTCAGAAGTTTTTGGTACACCAACAAATTCTTCATGTGTTTCTTGATGATCAACAAGAACCGCTGTAGAGCCAAGATTTATCAAATTTTGCATATTTTGTTGTTCAACAGCTTCTTCAGATGCCATAGAATGTGCACTATCAGAATTACTTCTAGATGTCCTTGTGCTAGTTGTAGGGCTAACATAGACTTCGTTATCTGAATGTATGAGTTTTGGACTTGTAGAAGGACTTGATACAGGACTTGACATAGATTACTCCTTAGATTGACTAGTAATTTCGTGTAATTTGTGGTTCATGACTTAAGTTTCGTAGCTCGAATTGATTTCCATGACTGGTTTAAAATGATATCTAACCGCAAGAGATTATCACAAGAATTTGTTTTTAGAAGATTGAGTGAGAGATGTGTGAGGGCGGTATTTTTAATCATTTTATCCATTTTAGCTTTGATATAACTTGCTAAATTTTTCAATAAATATTGGTTAAAAAAAAGAGGGCACATACGTTGTGCCCTCTTGTTAATTTTGCTGAAACCCCTGAGGGATTTTAAACATTTTTAGTTTCAGCAACAACAACGTCAGAGTCAAATTTTAAAGTTTCAGTCGTTGTTGTGATAACAGTTTTAGGAACAAGAACAGTCTCTGTTTCTTTGATAATTGCTGCTTGAACTTGTTCAACTTGTTGGTTGATTACTGGTTGTCCAACATTCGTTATTTCATCTTTTGTTTGGGATAGTTCTATAACTTGTCCTTTTGAGGTGATTTCTTCGAAAACTTTTTCAACCTGAATTTTTTCTTCAGACTGTTCTGTTTCTGTCGTTACTTTAATTAAACCTTGTTGAAGAAGCTCTGATGTTGTGAAAGTTTGAGGAGGCTCTGTATTAGTAGTAGTGCCACTTGTAACTTTGCGATCAGTGACGTGAAGATTTGCAACGTTGAGTAATTGTGCCATTTCTAGGTCTGTTTTGTGAGTATCAATTGAGCTCATTGTGGATAAGCCATGAGTCACTGGAGATTTTGGTCTAGAGCAAGATTCTGGTATGCTGGCAGATTGAACTGGATTAACTGGTGTCTGAGTATTAACAGGTACTGACATAGATTAAGATTCCTTTCTTTGAAAATCGATAGAGTTTCCATTTCACTCTCATCTTATTAGATGAGACCTGCAAATTATTCCCATAATGTTAAGTTAATATTAAGATTTGACACTTTTTTTGTTACGCGGAAAAAAATTCACGATTTTGCTATACTTGCTCACTAATGATAAAAATAATTAATATGGTATTGCATGACCCGTTTCATACTAGCATCGCAGTCTCCTAGACGCAGAGAAGTGCTTCAATATTTTTCATTACCTTTTGAACAAAGAGCGCCTCAGTTTGATGAACGCTCTATCCCCTTTGAAGGAGATCCAAAAGCTTATGTGTTAGCAATCGCCCAAAAAAAAGTAGAAGAGATGGGACCACAATTTCCAGATGGAGTTGTAATCACTGCTGACACATCTGTTTATTTTAAAGATCAAATTTTTGGAAAACCAAAAGATGAAGACGACGCGATTCGCATGCTAACAACATTATCTGGTCAATGGCATGAAGTTTATACAGCTGTTTGTGTTTACCGTTTTGGAAAAATATACTCTGGCGTTGAAATGACAAAAGTCCATTTCAACGAAATTACACCCCATCAAATACAACAATATCTTAAATCGACAAAGTACTTTGATAAAGCAGGATCTTATGCTATCCAACAAAGCGGAGCTTTGTTGGTTAAAGAAATAGCTGGTTGTTATTACAACGTGATGGGTTTGCCTGTTAACCTTTTATCTAAACTCTTAGAACAAGCTGATTTTAAACTGTGGAATTATTTAGGAGACCGATAGCATGCGGCCCTTTATATTTTCTGTTGCGATGAGCGCATCATTACTTGCTAGCTCTCAACCCATCGTTTACCCCATTCATCCTGATTCTATTTTAGATGATACCAGGTCTGATGATCATATCGATGAGTGTGAAAGTGGGCGTATTTTATTAGCGATGCAACATAATAAAGTCGTTGAGAGTATCCGATCTTATGAGCGCTACCAAGAAAGACGTGGTGAAGATGATTACGATCTGGTTCACAAAATGGCAAGCCTATTGCTAAGGCGTGGTTTTTCAGACGATCCAGAAGCGCAACTTTTAACATTATTTGGTGCGGGTATAACAAGAGATACACAGTATCTTGATCTTTTTGCTCAAGGTTTAAGCAGTTCTAATCCTCAACTTCAGATGGCTAGCTCCCATTTTTTAGCAAATTTCAATGATGATGTTGCCGATGAAATGCTAAAAAAAGCGATGGCCTCCCCCTACTTAATGATCCGCTTTGAAACGGCGTATTCGATGGCTAAAAAAAGATTGCCGCATGCAGCCAACCAAATTGAAGCTTTAATGTACAAAGTTGATCCCGCATTAAAACCTTTTTTCCCAAAATTGCTAGCGCTTGAGGGCAGTCACCAATCTCTTTCATTACTACGACAACTCATAAATGATACAAATAAAGACGTGCGCATTGAAACTCTGTTGAGTTTAGCAGAAACTGGACGCGATGATTTATTGAGCGATGTCCGAATTGCGGCAACGCAATTGGACATCGCCGAGCAAGAAAGCGCAGCTTATGCATTGGGCTGTTTTAAAGATGAAGAGTCTGTGTCTATTTTACAAAAAATTGCAGCCAAACGACACAACAATTCAAAATTAGCTGCTTTATTTGCCTTAACTCAACTGGGTAGAGAAGATGCTTTACAAAGCATATTAGACATGGCACTCAAAGAGCATGATATTTTTGCGATCACTTTATTAGGGTTTATA
This sequence comes from Parachlamydiales bacterium, assembly GCA_016463375.1. Lineage (GTDB taxonomy): Bacteria > Chlamydiota > Chlamydiia > Chlamydiales > JAEMRK01 > JAEMRK01. Next base: position 11,859 of record JAEMRK010000030.1, read on the forward strand.
CCAGATCATGAAGACGACTTATTTTCTTTAGTCGAGTCAACAAAAGATAGTCAGATTAGAGCTAATGCAGCAATTGCTCTACTTAATCAACGAGATGCTCGATGCATCAATGACATTTTAAATTTACTGATTAAAGATCAGCGCGACTTAGCGCTGCAAGAAGTTCTATCTGCTGGACGTTCATTGAAAGCATGGAAAGTTATAGGATCTGCAAAAGAGCGTTTCAAAGATAATCCATTAGCTTACGAAAAAGCTTTAGCATTCAGAGAACAGCTTTTAGCTAAATGTCTAGACTTACCACAAGATACTTTTTTAGAAATCGCAGAGACATTACTTACCTATCAAGTACGCGATTTAATACCCACACTTGTTGATATGTTGACAAACATACGATCTGAAAAAGCAATCGATTTATTGAAAAGACATCTCGATCGCGCAGGCAGTCCATTGATCAGAGCTTATTGTAATTTAGGGCTCTATCGCTTAAAGGAAAAAGGGTCATACGGTGATCGATTAGTTGAATGGGTTTTAGCACAAAAAGAAATCGAGTTGATTAGATTTCGACCTATCATGCCATGGAAAGAAAAAATTAACGCTACATCGGGTTATGTTTTAACACCATTAGAGCAATCACGATTACTAGTGGATTCATTAACAGCGTTAGCCAATCAAAAAGATCCAGAAGCTATTCATGCCATACTTGAAACTATTGCAAGAGGCAATCCAAAAAATCGACCAGCTTTAGCCGGTCTTTTGATACGCGCTCTTGAATGACCTCGAGGAAATACTTAGACATCATGATAAAAAAATTACTTTCGTATCTTTTAGTTTTACCGATCTTGTTATTACCTCTTGGATGCTTTGCCGATCAAGTGACTGTTGATTTGGTTGAACCTACATATTCAGATGGCGTATTCACAACAACACAGGGCGGTATTATTCAAGCGCATAAAATGCGCGTGCAAGCCATGAATATCACGTATACTCATATTGAAGAAGAAGGCACCCAAATATCGACCGTGCAAGCATCTGATAGATTGATGGTTATTTATGGCAAACGTCAGTTTGTTGGAAAATCTATGGATTACGATTTCATAAAACGCAAAGGTATTATTTACGACGGTAAAGTAACAGTCGGTTCATGGTTTTTGGGTGGCGATACAATTGAACTCAAACCAGATGGTAGCTACCGCATCCATAACGGATATATAACAACGAGTGAGTCATCAAAAAGCGAATGGAAAATACAATCTCAAGAAATTAATATTGTTAACGGTGACTACGTCACCGCTAAAAAAGTGCAGTTTAAGTTCATGCAAACTCCATTTTTTTGGTTACCCAATTACAAAAGCCAGTTAAAAAGCATCACTGATGCCCCTATAGAAACTAAATTTAGCGTTGGTGGATCACCAGGGACCAGAGCTGCTTTTCGTTACAGAGTATTTGATTGGAAAGAAAATAAAGTTTTCTTAAGGCTTGATCTCCTTTTAAAAAGAGGTCTTGGCGGTGGTTTTGAAACGGATTATTTATCTCTTGATCGTACAGCTTCTTTGTATACAAGAAACTATGTGGCTCACGATAATTCAATTGACGATTCAAAACTTCGCATGCGTTACCGCTTTCACGGCCTTTTTGAAAAAGCAATTCCAGATCACAATGTATCGATTAGAGCCACTTACGATAAATTGAGCGACGTTAACGTCGCAACAGATTATAGCAATCGCTCTTTTGATCTACCCACCGCCAGACAGACTCAATTAGAAATAGCAGAGCACACCGATGACTGGCAAAATGATTTAGCGGTCAGAGTACGCATAAATAACTTTCAAACGATAAATCAAGAATTACCTCGTCTCGAGTCAAGTAATCGCCCTTTATCGATTGGTGATGAATTAGGTGTTATTTCTGAAAATCGGATCTCACTCTCCTATTTAAGCTATGTATTTGCAAATGACGTGTTTAATGCAGTGGATTTTCATTCAAGTCGTTTGCAAACACTGAATAAACTTTATAGACCAATTAATATATCAGCTTTAACATTGACTCCCGAAGGTGGTTTTACTGCTATTTATTATGGTAATACGCCTAATGGCTCCCAAGTCGGACAAGGATTTTTATTCGCTGGATGCACGGCTAGCACAGACCTTTATAATTATTACAGCAATTACAAACATATTATTTCACCATATGGTCAATACCACGTTTTTTCATCAAATTCGACAGACTTTTTTGACCATTACATCTTTTCTGTGAACGATGGTTTTGCTCATTTGAACATGATGAAAATGGGTATTAACAATGCCCTTTATCAAAAAGATGATGAAACGCAAGAGATTCGTGAAATTGCCTCTTTTGATTTATTTGCTTACGCATTTTATCACCACCCCACATTCAACCACCAAATTCCAAAGTATTACGGTAATTTAAATTTCTACCCATCTACACAAGTGGCATTGTATGTCGATTCAGCTTGGAACAGAGAAGCATTAACTATGGATCACATCAATACTGGATTTGGATGGACTGTTACTGAAAATTTCGCATTGAGTTGTGATTTTCTCTACCGCTGTAGTTATGACTGGCGTAAATCAGACCATACAAACTTTGTACTTGATATGATAAGGCCTCAAAGCGAATTACTCATGTCACCTTTGTCAGACCGAAGAAAAACGATACTTTCTAAATTTTTCTACCAATTCACTCCCAACTGGTCTTTGCAATGGCAAAGTCGATACGGTTTTTATAGAGAAGATGCTCCTAACTACTTTGAATACAAAGTGGATCTTATGACGTATCTCAGATCCAATTGGAGAATTCGTGTCACTTACGAACATCGCATAGGCAGTGACAATCGTTTTTCAGTGGGTGTTCGACTTGGTGGAAAAGATACAGGACTTAATACAAGACCGCCTATCTGGTAGGCGGTCTTAAATTAATTAACGAGTTTGCGGTTGTTTTAATTCAACTGCGGGAAGTTTTTCACTTAATTTTATATTCAAAATTTGACCATAAAAAGATAACTCAGATTCCAAAGCTTGTTTTATATTTTTAGAGTCTCTAAAGCCGTGCATCTCCCCTTTAAATACAATCATGGCAACATCATTGCCTTTTTCCAATAGAGCATCGTAGATGCTCTGAGATTGATTTAAAGGGACGACAGGATCGTCGCTTCCTTGCAAAATCAGCAATGGGGATGTGATGCTAGCCACATTAGTTAATGGTGATCGTTTCTTATACAGATCAGCTTCTTTTGGATATGGAGCGATTAACTGATCTAAATATCTCGACTCAAATTTATGTGTATCTTTAGCTAATAATTCAAGATCAGCTACACCATAATAACTTGTGCCACCGGCAAAAAAGCTAGATTGAGTTAGTGCTGCAAGCACAGTGAAACCACCGGCACTACCACCTCTGATCACAACTCTAGACTCATCAATTAATCCATCATTTGAAAGCCCTTTAGCAATAGTTAAACAATCTTCAACATCACTAACTCCCCAATTACCATTTAAACGGTTGCGATACTCTCTGCCGTATCCTGTACTGCCACTATAATTGACATCAACGACTGCAAACCCTCTTGTAGTCCAATATTGTACGTCCAGACTGAGTGCTGCATGATTGTGAGCCGTTGGCCCTCCATGGCACCTTACAATCAATGGAGGCTTTTCATTTGTGCATTTGAACGAGGGGTTGTGTGGTGGGTAAAAAAATCCATAAACGTCTTGCCCTTTAGAGCTTTTATACATGATGGGTTTAGCTAGAGAAAACAAACTTTCTTCTAAAAATAAATCTGAAGATTTTGTAATGACAACAGTTGATCCACTGTCAATATCAAGCTCAACGAGTTCCGATGGCGATTTAGATGTGGCTCCAAAAAAATAAGCTTTCTTATCCTTTGCTACAAGGTTGCGTATCAAATTATAGTCTAAGGGAAGAGTGATAAGTTCTTTTGTTGTTAAATTAACAACACCTAACTTGTCCTGCCCTTTTTCACAATATGTTAAAAGAATGCTGTCTTGGCCTTTGTAACTCACAAAAGCATAATTAGACATTTTAAAAACCCATGGTGGTAGGGCGCACTCTTTGTTCATTGGACAAACAGATTCAATATTTCCATTCTTTACACTGTAAAGATTCCACCAACCGGTGCGATCAGACATGAAGTATAAAGTGCCGTCCATTGAAAACAGGGGTTGGCAAACAGATTCATCAAGTTTGCCAGCTACTTTTTTTGCATTTGACAACGTACCATCTTTATCCACATCAGCTGTGTATAAATAAGAGCCATCCCACGGCATGTTAGGGAAATCCCAGGCGATGAAAGCGATTTTTTTACCATCATTAGATAAACGAGGTGATGAGTAAAAATCGTGTCCTTTGTGAATAACTGAAATCTTCATTGACCCATCAATAGGAATGGATACCAACATATTATCAGGTGATTGGCCTGGTGTATGTTTTTCACAAACTGCAATCACAAAAGAGCCACTAATTGCAAAATCTGCATAACGTGAATTTGAATCGTTTGTTAATGCAACGGGCGACTTCGATTTATCCCACACATAGACGTAACGATCGCTGTCATTACAATAAACGAGCAGTCCTTTAGCAAAAGCCATAGCACCACCACCATACTCGTGTACTCTTGAGCGTAAGCTAATCGCAGGTTGTAAATCTTCTTTTAAACCTGACTTGTGACAAAACACTAAAGCTGCTCTTCCTTTTTCTGTAGGTCTTCCCTCTATCCAGTAAATACCATCATCGGCGACAGCCATCTCTTGTAACTGAATATTTTTACTGACCATTAATTCTGCTGTAAGTGGAGATACCCATTCTCCATAAGGCGCGTCTAGAATCATATGTCCTCATCAATTGTTGTCATTTGAAGCTAAAGCATAGCTATTTAAGCTAATTTTTAGTATTCGCTTTTTTAAAAAGCTTAAAAGCACACTCAATCCATCAAATGCCTATGCTTGATGGAGCCATTGTATTAATATATCTCTTGGATCTTATGACCAAGGGAGATAAATATGTTGAAAAAGACTATTTTGGAGAAATTTTTAATGTATCGATCGAGTATCTATCCCCTTGATTGCAATACTGCAAACAACTACACACTCTCAATAGAAGAACTTCAAAGTAAAGATTCGAGATCAACTTTAAATAAATTTTTACATTACGGTTTATCTTACATTAGAGAAGCTACATTTATGATGACTTCTTTTTACAGAGAATTAAATGTGTCCCCAGAATATTGGGATCCCGCCAATAAGGCCGTTGAGTGGAAAAAAGGTAATAAAGGTTTGGTTATTCTTGTGCATGGCTTAAGAGGACATCCTAGTCATTTTGATAGGCACATAGAGCTCATTCGTAAACATTGCCCAGACTTTGAAGTCATCGCTCCCTACGTTCATAAAAAAGGTGATTGCAGTTTAGAAGAAGCCACAACTCCCATATTAAATATAGCTAAAGACTACGGTGTAAAGCATCCTGATAATCTGGTTTGTTTAATTGGCTTTTCTAATGGTGCTAGAATCACCGTGAAAATGGCTCTTGAACTTGCAAAACTCCCTATTTCCATTAAAGTGTCGACTATTGCTGGAGTGCACTTTGGTACTGAGATGGTTAATCTCTTTCATCGCTATAAAATTGACAGCTATTTTTTTGGAGAAGATATCGTTAAAGAACTTCAATACGGTAGTGAATTAGCGCGTCTAACAATTGAAAAAATGAGATCAGTAGAAGCTAAAGGTAAAATTTCTTGGGAGTTTTATAGTTCGAGCAATGACAGAGTCATTGCTCCTTTTACATCCAGTCTTCCATTTATTGAGAATGCTACGTACTATTCCACATCAGGTTATGGTCATTGCAGCTTAGTAGAATTTGTCTGCGAACACCAAATTGAGAAATGTGTCGAATGGATCAATAACCACTCTAAAGAACATGTTGACAGTAGTTCTTCTTGAATTAATTTTTTTTAAAAAAATGAAAAATAATCGGTTTTCTTTATTCCAATAATTTTTAAACAGGTTAGACCTTTGTCCCATACAGCTCCCCATTAGGGCTTGTAGATACTTTCTGAAACGTGCTATCATACCCCTTTAATTTTCATATCCGCATTCATTTTGGAGAGCTATGTCTATCCCATCAAACAAATCAAATGATTTACAACATATCCTGAGCCTTATTAAATCTGGCGATATTAATGCCTTTTTTTCAACACCGCTCGGCAACATCAAACGTTTAGATTTAGACAGTTTAGATGACCAAGGACTTGATGATCGTATGTGCTATATTGCGAAGTTCATCACATCTTTATGGGAGCTATACGCACTTGAAAAAGAAAAAATTGGTTGGCCAAAGCTATCAATGCCTGCTGAAACACAAGACCAGATATTGAATGTTGAAGGAATAATGAATTCTAAAGAAGCCATGCAAAGAAAATTTATGGGACTAGCATTTATTTCATCTGATTACAGGCATTTATTAATGGTTCCTAATGGTCATGCTGCACAAGAATATAACAAAGAAATTTATGCTAAAGCAATAGACGATAGCTTGTATCTACCCAAAGACGATTTAGAAAAAATTTATACGGCAGCTTGGTCAAACGTTAAGATTAGGTCTGATTATTTAGCAACTATTACCATGAAAGATCTATCATTTGATGACTATGCTTTTAATAGCATTTGTAATGGGCTCTTAAAAAATAAAGATACGATTGTTGAGTTAGCATTCCCCTTTAGCTTAACCAAATCAAACGTTCAAAAACTCATCGAGACGTTAGATGGTAAGAAACTACAAGGACAATTCAATTTTACAATTCGTTTAGGTGTTCCAGTAGATATTATAGATCAGTTAGAACAAGTCGTTGTTAAAGGTGGGGCTCAATTTTTACGTCATGAATCAAAAATTTAGAGACTTAAAATAAGCGACTCTAAACATGACGATAAAGGAATGCTGCGTTGGAATGCAGTTAATGCTTTATCGAGCAAATCCTGTACCTTCTGCAAAGAAGGTAAATGGATTTGCTCAAGTCTTTGTTTCAAAGCATTAAGCTTATTAGGATAGATAAGATAAGCCAAATTACCATTTGCTTGTATCAAATGCATATCACGATACCAAAGCAATATTCTTTCAAAAAGCATTTCGATGAAAAGATTGTATCTGACGGCGATAACACCCTCCATCTCTTTTTCGACACTAGCAAAAGAGGATTCAGCGCTTATTTTTTGAAGCTCTTCTTCCCACTGCTTTTTTTCCTTATCAAGCTTATCGCATAAAAGACTTAGTGTTTTACACAACTGGGGATATGGAAGTGTACGCTCTAAGATTTGATGCAAAAGATCTTCAACATCATGAACTAATGCCTTGTCTTGTTGCAGTGCTGCACCCAAAGACCCTTGAGCAACAAGACTTAATCTTTGGGCCTCTTCTGGCGTCTTATTAAATCTTTCAATTAAAGCCTTTTGAATCTCTTCTTGAGTGAGTGATTTAAAAGAAAATATACGACATCTAGAGGTGACTGTTGGTAATAAAGCCTCTTGATGACTTGCTAAAAGAATGATTATAGTGTCTTGTGGAGGCTCTTCTAATGTCTTTAATAATGCATTAGAACTGTACGCCAACATACGCTCTGCATCATGTATTATAAAAATTTTTTTATTATCTCCGTATGGAGGAAGGGCCATCTCATCGATCATTGAGCGCACAGCTGCAATACTGTGCATACCAAGTTTACCTTCTGGCTTTAAGATATGAAAATCAGGGTGATTTAACGTATCTGATTTCAAAATATTCTTTGACAGCTCTTCTGCAAAAAACCCCTTACCAATTCCCTCTTTACCCACAAAAAGCATCACATTAGGAAGGCATGAACGCTCTAACATCTTAGTAATAATTTCTTGGATTCTTAAATTACCGATACAGCGTGAAAAGACCATATATCACCTCAAAAAACGACAGTATAAAGACTATGGAAATAATCACAATGGCAAACCGCAGAAATGTAAAATATTATATTAAC
>JAEMRK010000031.1:0-8631 GCA_016463375.1 Parachlamydiales bacterium
ATCTATCGGGGACCACAGATCTTAGCCTAGTCAGTATTGTCCAAGCTTTATCAGCGAAAAGCTGAGATGTATTGATAAGTTTATGGGCTTTCTCTTTATAACCATTACGAAAAGCTTTTTGGAGCTCATTTATAAGATCCTCATTAACCTCATGGTATAAAATGCATTTGGCAATATCATCTTCTACTCGTGCTACGTCATGTACATAAGATGAAAAAAGTGGCTCTCCATCAGCATTTGCTGTGTAATGAATGCGAGGAGTATCAATGACAGTCATGCCTGATTGAGCATCAAAAATAAAATTCTCTAAATGAGCGTCGTTATGTGAAATCGTTAAATGAAACGATTTAGTATCAAATCGCAGTAAAATATCTTCGAAAAATTTTGCAATAACTTCTAAGTCTGCTCCACCGGCAGTTTTATATTCCTGTAATGATTTTGCTACCTGTGTTTTAAGTTTTTCAAAGGTAATTTCTAGAATGCCCGGAAAGTCCCCTTGATAGGTCACTGCCTTTTTAGAATGAATTTCTCCTAAAAGCCGTCCTAATTGTTTTAAAACTAATTTACACTCGTTCAAGGCGTATTGTCTATGGGGAGAAGTGAAAATGGAATCAAGGTAGTATTTAATCGTTTTTCCAGGAGCTCTTTTCATGAGAAGCAATAAATTGTCTTCTCCATTAATGACACACCTACCTACCGCAATAAACTCTGTTGTCTTCCCTTCTTGAAGATTTAAGTCTCTTATGATGTCTAATCCAGAAATTTCAGCCGCAATTTTATTAAACCGTTCTTCAACTCTAGGAAAGACTTTTACAGCATAGTCATCAGTTAGAAAAACAGATTGTCGTTTGTGTACTCTACTGCGATCTACACAAAACAAATCCTTAACGTTTTTTCTTGTGATTTGCTCGATAAAGTTTGTAATAGATAGTTCGAGGTCATTACCATTGGTGAAATCTTGGGCTGATAGCCAAATGTCTCTTCCAGCTTCATACTCTGGCTGAGTTAATTGGCTTGAGGAATTTAAACGCTGAAGAGCTTCTTCAATATTTTTTGGCCTTGATTTGCGAGCTATTGAAAACAAGTCCTCAAAAGAGCCGTGAGAAATCAAATAATGGGACGATATATTTTGAATTAAAACTTCTGATACGCAAGGGTTTAAGGATACCATTAAAGAGCTCATTGGTTCTCTAAACCCCTCATTTATAGACACGATGTAATTTTTTGATTCAAACTTCTGATTTAAAGGCATAATGCCTTTATCAACTTGCGCGAAGCTAATAGTTGATTTTAGTAATAAAGAACAATTAATACTAATTAGAGTTATTTTAAATACTGACATTTAAATTATATGTTACCTGAAATATTTTTTAAGATTATATACCCCATTAATATTTTTTTCCATTTTTTCTAAGAGAATCATCTGGTTTACTATTTTGCCTCAATCCCGCTCAGAAGCAATTTCAGATTTTGTTCTTTCTAAAATCAGCCACGCTTAAAGTTATAATTTTTGGCTGTTATTCAATGAGTTAATCAATTATAACTTCGCATCCATTTTCGATAATTTGTGACATTTTATGAGTACTATTCCATCAGACAAGCCTTTTGACCTTATAGCCCATCTACCTTGTGAAATTGGTCAACAATATGTCGCCCCTTACTTGACTCTCAAGACGGCTCTTGATTGCAGAAAAGTCTCAAAGCAATGGAATGATCTTTTTTCGAATAGCCGCATTTGGAATACGTATAATAAACATAGCTCTTCCACAATTAAAGATAATCCATTCCAAGCTTATCTATTCGATATAAAAACAAAACAGAACATAGACACCCTAAAATTTAAATATGAAGAGTTTTTTGGCCATCCAAACTGCACATTCAAAGGTATGACAGTTTGGAAAAATAAAGTTGTAACGCAAAGTAATTTTGGTGGGACTACAGGTGAGTATAGGTATTTTGTTTTTGATGATGAAATTTCGCATAAGTATTCAACAGTTAATGAATTTGGAGAAGTCCTCTGTCCCAACTATCCTCTTATAGAAGAAACAACTTGTACATACCTCGACCGTATTAATCCCTATACTTGCTTTACTGTTCTAGATGACAAACTGATAGCGGGTAATGCGGATGGCAATATATACGAATTGAAAGAGAATGAAACCCGAAGGTTAATTTTTTCAAATAAATCCAAAATAACGCAGTTAGCTCCTTTTAAAGGTAATATAATAGCAGTAACTTCTGACGCTAAAGCAATAACATCTCAATTAAATCTGATAAACTTAAGTGGTAAAGTCTTAAACGCGATCGAAGCTAATCCCCAAAAAATATTGACATACAAAAATTTGATACTTTGTGTTGAGGGTGTTTATCTTAAGATTTTAGGTGAAAATTTAGAATTTAGTCATAATTTACTAATAGCTAAAGAAAATATTCAAGACGCCTTAATAAATGACAGATATATTTACGTGGCAGCAGATTTTACGCTGATTAGTTTTGCGGATATTGAAGATGCATTAAATGGTAAAGTTGGCCTTCAGCCTTTTAAAACAGAACCCATTTGCACTTTGTTTATGAAAAAACTACATAACCGTGTTATGGCCTTTAAATCTGGTTTTTATTCTAGTACAACTATCATGCAACTGTTGAACGTCGAAAATCCCAAGTTGGATCAACATGTAGTGTGCTTAGACACAAAAATAAGTTCAGAAACTACTTTAGCGAAAGGGTCTAAAATTTTTAGTTTTTACGAAAACAAAGTAAGAGTCATCAATTTTGAAAATAATCTTTCTTAATTTAAATCGTACTGATGCACAGTATTTAAGCACTCTTAACTTAAATGTTGCATCATGACATTTTACTCTCACCTTTTATTTTATAATCCCTAGTTCATTACGTCTGATAATTAATAACCATACACCCGAAAAACATAAATGAATTCAATAACCTTAAAAGACCCATTTAGTGTACTTCCATCAGAAATTAGCGTAAAGATAGCTTCATACCTGCCTCAATCTCAGATTTCCTTGTATAAATGTATATGTAAATCATGGTCGGCTCTTTTAAATGATAAAGCTCTTTGGTTTGATTTTAATCGTAATATTAACTGGATTATTAAAGATGATCCTCTGATTAACGAAAGTCCTTTAAAAGCTCTATCAAAAAATAAGCGGATTGCTCAAAACATTGACACCTTAAATTTTGTAAGCAGAGATTTTTTTCCTTGTAAATCCTACAATTCAGATTGTGAAGAAATACAGTGCTATACGGTTTGGAACAATAATTTGGTTGTTAGGGCAGAATGCAAGAATAAATCTAATTATCTTGTGGTCAATGATGACCAAACCTCTCTACCAATTAACTATGACAAAACAGATAAAATAAGTTGCATGACTGTTTTGCACAATCAATTGATAGCAGGTACTTTTAATGGCAAAATCTATCAATTAAGCATAGATCAATCTCAAAATGGTGAGCCCATCAGTCTCTATGATGGTAATGACCTGATCGAATATATGGAACCATTCCTTGGTAACTTACTTGTTTTAACAAGCTCTATAGGTAACGATACTTTGTCATTAAGAAATCCTAAAGGACATTTGATAAAAGCAATTACTCAAAAAGCAGATAAAGTTAGGATTTTTGAGGATAAAATTTTAGTAACTAATCCTTTTGAGCTAATTTTTTTGAACGATAAATTAGAAATTCTTAAAACTCAAAGCACACCCTATTTTATACAGGACCTTGTGGTAGTCAATAGTACCATTATCAGTTTAATAAATGATTTTTCTATAAGATGTGGCACATATCAATGCTATTTCGAAATGGAAAATACTAGAAAATCTGATAAAAGATTTGTCGAATTGTCTAGCATGTTAACAACATTTCATAACCGTGTTATTTCTATTGATTCTGAACCTTATACAACTCCTACAAAATTTCCATATATCCGTAGTTACGATATTCATAACTTCAAAAAAACCAGTAAAATTCTATCTGAAGGCTACTTAGACCTGAGCGAACCGAAAGTTTTTGTTAATCAAGCTAAAGTGTTTATTCTCGTTGGTAAAGAAATATTGGAGTTGAACTTTGATATTTAATAATGGCAATTAATACTCACCTTTTCTTGTAAATATAAAATCAGGTTCATTACGTCTGATAATTAATAAACCAAATCACCAAAAAACATAAATGAATTCAGTAAGCCTTAAAGACCCATTTAGTGCACTACCATCAGAAATCAGCGTTAAAATAGCATCATACCTGCCGCACACTCAGATATCATTGAATAGACGTCTATGTCAATTATGGTCATCCATTTTAGCGGATAAAACTCTATGGGCAGATTATATCAGCAATTTTAACTGGGTGGTCAATGATGATCCTCTAATCGATAAAAATCTATTCGAAGCCCTAAATAAAAATAAGAGGATTGTTAACAACATCGACTCCTTGAATTTTGTGAGCAAAGATTTTTTTCCATGCAAATCTTACGAGCGAGATATAGAAAAAATAGATTGCTACACTGTTTGGAATGATAGTTTAGTTATTAGAGTAAATGATGATATGGCAAAATATTATGTCATTACTGATGACCGAACACTACATCCAATAAACTTTGACAAAGAAGATGTTATCACTTGCATGACTGTTTTAAACAACCAGTTGATGGCCGCTGCAGAATCTGGCGAGATCTATCAGTTAAGTACTGATCTATCTCTAAATTCCAACCCTGTTTTACTTTATGATTGTAAAGATCACATAGTTTATATGGCACCTTTCCAGAATAAACTGCTTGTTTTAACAAGACGTGTGAATTCAGATTGTTTATCCTTAATAGGTCCTAATAAAGCTGTGATAGAAACCACGTCTCAACGTGTGGATCATGTAAGAGTCTTTAAGGGTCAAATTTTAGTCGTTTTTGACAATCAATTATCTATTTTTAATGATCATCTAGAATTAGTAGCGGCTAATACCATATACAACACAAGCTTTGAGAGTTTAGATGTATTAAACAATACCATTATTACTACATCCCTAAATACTAATTTAATATGCGACTCCTATAAAAAATATTTAGAAAGCAATGGACCATTTAATTTTACTAATGCTTTCTGTGGTAATCACAGTCAATTATTAATGATGCATCACAGGGTTATGTTTATAGATTCAAAAACTTTTTCAAACCCGCCTAAAGAATCGCATTTTTACGTTTATTTACGCTGCTACGACGTTCAAAATCTCATCTTAAAAAGCTTTAAGATTTTATCAACTGAACCCGTGGATGTAAGCTCCTGTAAACTTTTTGCCAATCAAGATAAAGCTTACGTTTTGTTAGGTAAAAAAATTATGGAACTCGACTTTAATGTGTAAGAGATACATGCGTTAAGACCAAAATTGTTAAAGAGTCGAGTTTGTGGAATTGGTTTAAATTATAGTAATAGGCTTTGAGACCATATCTGGTGAATTAATTTAATCAATTAGCAAAATCTTTGTGAATTGTTATTTGTTCTTTTATTAATTATTACAAATATCTAATAATGCCTTCTCTTAAGGTTTTTTTAACCAGAAAAAAACGCTAAAGCTTATTTCAGAACAAGATCAATAACAGGAAAAAATGAGTTCAGTTAGTCTTGAAGACCCTTTTAAAATATTGCCATTTGAAATTAATGTAAAAATAGGTTCTCACCTACCTCAACGTCAAATATTAATGTTTCGAAGTGTTTGCAAATTATGGGAAGCTGTTTTATCTGATAATGCTATATGGAGTGAATTAACCAACAATTTTAACTGGATAATTAAGTATAAAACTCAAATCAATGACAATATTTTTAAAGCCTTATGTAAAAATAAGCAGATTGCTAAAAACATTGAAACCTTAAATTTTGTAAGCAGAGATTTTTTTCCTATTAAGTCTAACAGTGAAGATTTTAGAAACTTTAAGGGTTATACCGTATGGAATAACAGTTTAGTTGTTGGAGCTGTTTGTAATGAGGTAAAACAATATCTTGTCGTGAATGATGATCAATCATGTGAACGAATAAATTACAGTCCTGAAATTAGAATTGTCGATGTAAACAAAACTTATAAACTCACTCATACTGATACAGATGAGATAACATGTATGACTGTACATAAATCTCAATTGTTAGCTGGTTCAGAATTTGGTAAAATCTATCAATTATGCACAGATCTAACTCCAAATGGAAATCAAATTCTATTTGCTGATCTTTCAAAAATTGAATCCCCTGTTAATCATAGCTCTAAGGCGATATCCTACATTGAATCTTTTCAAGAAAACTTGATTGTCTTAACAACGTCTAAATGTTTATCAATAATAGATTCATACGGACAAGTGATAAAAACCTGCACTGAAAAAGTTGATAAAGTTAAAGCATTTGGTGATGAAATTTTATTTTTTTCTGAAAATCAATTAGGTACCCTTAATGATCAATTAGAAATTCTTAGAATTAACACTTTCGATTTAGATAGATTTCTTAGTCTAGATTTATTAAATAATACAATTATTGCTGGCGGAAAACGATTTAGCTTTAATGATTTATATTACGGCACCTACGAAAATCATCAAAAATCAACTGAATCATTAAAACTAAAATTGGTTAAAACAAGCCATCCTAATGGTTTTACTGTATTAACAAAGTTAATACCGTACCATAACCATATTATTGTTATTGATACTATTGAAAAAAATCCTGCAAAAACTGCAACTGTTTTTGTAAATTATTCGGATTGCTTAACTCAAATACATTGTTATGACCTTAAAGATGGCGAGGAAAAAAGTAGTAGGGTTTTGTTCGATTACTCCGCAGATTATACTCCTTGCACTATTGTAAAACAGGATAAAGTTTTTCTATTTTATGGTAGCAAGATAATTGAGCTCGATTTCAATGCCTCGAATCCCAACTAAAACAGCCTTATCGGAAAAAACATCACAACTAACGGGAAACTTATATGAACATAATAAACATAGACCCATTTAGTGAGTTACCCACAGAAATTAGCTTAAAAATAGCTTCAAACTTGACGTACCCTGAAATATCACTATTAAGACGAGTATGTAAATTATGGTCATCCATTTTAGCTGATAAAGCTCTGTGGGCTGATTTCCCTCGCCAACATGGCTGGATGATGAAAGATGACCCTCTAAGTTATGTAAATTTTTTCGAAGCTCTCAAAAAAAATCAGCACATCTTAAGGCAAATCCAACAAATACGATTGGACAAACAATCAGGATTAAACATTTTGGAATGAGAGATTAGGTGTTTGATAAAATTTTAGGGTGGATCTAATTTTCTAGCCATCCAAGATATATACATATGAAATAATATCATGTTTGAGGGTTTTTAACATTGCAGCTTAGTTTTTTTATTAAGACACCAATGAATGTAAGTTCGTGCAAACTTTTTGCCAATCAAGATAAAGCTTACGTTTTGTTAGGTAAAAAGATTATCGAGCTGAACTTCAATGTTTGATGGATACATGTAAATTGTCCTGAAAACGTTTTTGAGGTGTTTTACAGCAGTAAGTTAAGTTTTCCTTAAGTTGAATTATGCTTTGAGATATGCTTTGCGATCTTTTATTTGCAGGGTAAAACATGACTAAAGCTTTTTCTACAACTGATTACTCAATTAATAGTCATTTTGATCTGCTATCAAAATTACCGCTGAATATTAAAAATAAAACAGTCTTAAAACTAAGCCCTAATCAAGTATTACTTTGTGCGCAAGTCTCAAAGCTATGGAATACTCTCCTTTTTGATAACTGTAAAGCCATCAATGCCAAACGAGCCTGCATACATCTCGACGATCCAATACTGCAATCAGATATAAGAAAAGCCTATTTCAAAGACAGGCGTATTGACTTCAATATTTATTATTCCAACTATAAATTTGATGAATTTGTATCCTTAAGAAATATAGCGGATAGATTTTCAATGCCGAGCCAGATGTGCTGTTGGAAAAATAACGCCTTTCTGTGTCTATCGGGTTGGAAGAGTTTTTTAATTTATGAAAATAAATCCATTAGACCGATCTTCGACGATAAATTTATAACGTGCATGTCTGTTTTAAATACGAAATTTAATGAAAGGCTCTTAATAGGTACGATGGAGGGGGAAATATATGAAATTTTCGAAGACAAATCCCCAAAACTGATTGTCTCTGAGCTCGAATCTATTCGTCGTATTTTGCTTTTCCAAGGAAATTTTGTCGTATTACATAATTACGATTCGTTTTTTGAATATGACATGATCTCAATAATCAACTTTCATGGTAAAATTTTAAATTCAGCTAAAGGTGATGTTTCAGACTTACATATCTATAAAGAGAGCATTTTAGTTATTGATTGGGACACTCTAATTTTTCTCGACTCCAACTTAAAACTTACAGACACATGCACAGCTCATGGCAGAATCTCTAAGACTCAAGTGTTGAACAATAAAATAATCGTAGCCACAGATAATAGTGCTTATTTTACAGATGATACACGTCAATGGACCTATTTAAACGAACATTTAACTTGTCCAATTGAGTTTATAGCTCTTAATAATCAGCTATTGTGTTTTGATGGCAAGACAAACACAGGTGAAAATCTCAGACTATGTGAATTTAATAA